>JAFGVZ010000045.1 GCA_016937725.1 Paracoccaceae bacterium
CGCAGCGCATCGGCGCCGTATTCGTCGATAATCTCCAACGGGTCGACCACGTTGCCCAGCGTCTTGGACATTTTCTTGCCCTTGGCGTCGCGGACCAGGCCATGCAGGTAGACATCGCGGAACGGCACCTCGCCCACAACCGCAAGCTGCATCATCATCATGCGCGCGACCCAAAAAAACAGGATGTCTTGGCCGGTGATAAGGACAGAGGTCGGGAAGTAACGCTTGTATTCCTCGGTCGCCTCGGGCCAGCCCAGTGTGCCGATGGGCCAGAGGCCGGAGGAGAACCACGTGTCGAGGACATCGGGGTCGCGGTGAAGCAATATAGACGGCTTTCCATCGGAATCCGTCTCCAACATTCCGTATGCTACGTTTTCTTCGCGCTTCCGCCGGACTTTGGCGCCATCACTTTCAATCTGGAAACCGAAATCGTCGCCGTAATACTCCAAAAGCTGTTCCTTGAGATCAACCTCATTTGAAGCGCAGAACTTTCTTTCGATTTCATCACCCGCAGCATGCTGCAAATGTGACGGAACTTTTGTTCCCGCTGGGATGGTTCCATTGTTCTTTTGAATTTGCTCAAGAAACCAAATGGTGCGTTCAACTTCCTTCTTCGTAGGCCCATACCACACCGGTATTTGATGCCCCCACCACAGCTGGCGGGAAATGCACCACGGCTCGATATTCTCCAGCCAGTGAAAATAGGTCTTCTCGCCACTTTCCGGCACGATCTTGGTGCGGCCAGAGCGCACGGCGTCCAAAGCGGGACCGACGACTTTCTGGGCGTCCACAAACCACTGGTCGGTCAGCATCGGCTCGATCACAACTTTCGACCGATCGCCAAAGGGTTGCATGATCTTCTTCGCCTCGACCAAGGGAACCATCGCGCCCCGGACCTGATCCGGGGCCTCGCCCTCTGCGCCGTCGGCCAGAGGCCCCGGCTCTGCGGCCGGGGCGGGTTTCGCGGCGGCCACCCCAAGGCGCGGGTCATCGGCGCGGGTCATCACAGCCAGCCCGTCTGAGGTGATCTCCTCCACCACCGCCTTGCGGGCCGAATAGCGATCCAAGCCGCGCAAATGGTCGGGAACAAGGTTCAGCGCATCCGCCTCGGCCTCGGACAAGGTCCGCTCGCCCCGCGCCACCGCCCCCGCAATCGCTGCCGCGTCCGCATAGGCCGCGCCATCCGCGCGCATCTGCGCCTTCGTGTCCATCAGGCGATACATCGGAATGCCCGCGCGCTTGGCCACGCCGTAGTCATTGGCGTCATGCGCGCCGGTGATCTTCACGGCACCTGACCCGAAACTCGGGTCGGGATATTCGTCGGTGATGATCGGGATCAGGCGGCGATGCTCTTTCGGACCAACCGGGATTTGGCATAGTTTCCCGATAATTGGCGCATAACGTTCATCCGATGGGTGAACCGCAACCGCGCCATCGCCCAGCATGGTTTCAGGCCGGGTGGTGGCGATGGAAATGTAATCGCGCTCTTCATCGACCACGACATTCCCGTCTTCATCTTTTTCCACGTAGCGATAGGTCGCCCCACCCGCGAGCGGGTATTTGAAATGCCACATATGACCGTCGGTCTCGATATTCTCGACTTCCAGATCGGAAATCGCCGTCTCGAAATGCGGGTCCCAGTTGACCAGCCGCTTGCCGCGATAGATCAGGCCCTTGTTATACATGTCCACGAACACCTTGATGACGGCGTCGTGGAAATTGCCGTCATTGCCTTCGGGCGCATTCGGCGCGCCCGACATGGTAAAGGCGTTGCGATCCCAGTCGCAGGAATTGCCCAGCCGCTTCATCTGCTCAATAATGGTCTGGCCGTATTGGCCCTTCCACTCCCACACGCGGCCCAGAAACGCCTCGCGCCCCAGATCGGCGCGGCGCTTGCCTTCCTCGGCCAGAAGCTTCTTTTCAACCTGTAGTTGTGTGGCTATCCCGGCATGGTCCTGCCCCGGCTGCCAGAGCGTGTCGAACCCGCGCATCCGATGCCAGCGGGTCAGGATATCCATCAGCGTGTGGTTAAAGGCATGGCCCACATGCAGCGCGCCGGTCACATTGGGCGGCGGCAGCATGATGCAGAAGCTGTCCTCGCGCGACTTGTTGGCGCCTGCCTTGAACGCGTTCGCATCCAGCCATTTGGCGGTGATGCGTGCTTCGGCGGCTTGCGCGTCGAATGTCTTGTCCATGCCCATAGCTTGCGCCCTTTCCCGGTTTGGCTGCGTGTTTAACGCCCGCTTGCGCCAAGGAAAAGCCCTGCTAGGGAATTAGGCGCCGCGCCGCAACCCTTCCAGCAGCGCGCGCGAGGGGCGGCCCGTGACCGGCATACCGCGCGCGGCCTGATAGGCACGGATCGCCGCTTCGGAGTTCGGACCGATCACGCCATCATCGCCTTGGGTGTCAAAGCCTGCGCGGGTCAGCAGGCGTTGCAATTCCTGACGGTCTCCCAAACGCAACCCGTTTGCGTCGGGCTGGAAATTGCCTTGGATCGGCCCAAGCCCGCGCAGACGGTCGGACAAATGGCCAATGCCAAGGCCGTAAAGCTCGGAATTGTTGTAGCGCAGGATCACGCTAAAATTGCGATAAACGAGGAAGGCCGGCCCGTTCGGACCATCGGGCAGGATGAGCGAGGCCGGAAGGCCCGCCCAACTGCCGCTGGCTGCGCGCACACCCATGGCCGCCCAATCGCTGCGCGTGGACCCACGCCCAGCCAGCCCGGCGTTAAAGCCTGAGGGCAAAAATACCTCTTGCCCCCAAGGCTGGCCTGTCTGCCAGCCCATGCGTGACAGGTAATTGGCGGCGCTTGCCAGCGCGTCGGTCGGATCATCGGCCCAGATGTCGCGCCGCCCGTCGCCGGTGAAATCCACCGCGTAGGATTGGTAAGTGGTCGGAATGAACTGGGTATGCCCCATCGCCCCCGCCCAAGACCCGCGCAGATTGGCATAGCTGGTGTCGCCGCGCTCCAGAATGCGCAGGGCGGCGGTGAGCTGGCTTTCGAAGAACGCGCCGCGCCGCCCGTCAAAGGCCAGCGTTGCCAGTGCCGAAACCGCCGGAATATCGCCCTTTTCCGTGCCATAACGCGATTCCAGCCCCCAGATCGCGGTCAGAACCTCGGCGGGCACACCGTAGCGGGCTTCTATCGCGCGCAGGGTGACGCCATGGCGCGACAGCGCCGCACGGCCTGCGGCGATGCGCTCGGCAGAGGCGGCGATGTTGAGATAATCCTCCAGCGTCCGGGTGAATTCCGTCTGGCGGCGGTCTCGCGCGATTACATCGGGCAGGAACCCGGCCCCGGCCAGAGCGCGATCCACCACCTGCGGCGCAATGCCCGCCGCGCGCGCACGGCCCGCATAGGCATCCACCCACGCATCGAAAGCGGCATTCGGTTCTGGGCGCATGGCGGTGCTAGCAGCACGCGGCGGGGTTGCGCGAATGCCCCCGCCCATACAAGCGGACAGCGACAGGCTGGCGGCACCAGCAAGAAGAACCCGGCGGGACACGATCATGGGACTGCTCTTTGTTTATTGTTGCAATACAGATTAGCGGAAAACCGCAGGATTGTTAAGCAAACCTTGGTTAATCGGCGAGATATCGCTAGGCTTCTCGTGTCCCGTTGGAGGTGTCATGCGCGCGCTTGGTCCTGTTCTTATCCTTGCCCTTCTTCCGGCCTGCGTGGCCGCGAATGTCGAACGCTCGGCGCGCCCCCTGCCGCGCCCGGATGCAACCAGCACCCCGGCCAGCAGTTTCGACGCATGGCGCGAGGATTTCGAAGCACGGGCCTTGGCGGCAGGCATCACGCAAGCCACGCTTGACCGCGCGCGCCCCCATCTGCGCCCCCTACCCGACAGCTTGGCGCTGGACCGCCGTCAAAGCGAATTTGGCGCGCGGGTCTGGGATTACTTGGACAGCGCCGTGACCGAGCAGCGCATCAGCGCCGGGCGCGCGGCGATGGCGCGGCATGCCCAAACGCTGCGCGCGATAGAAGCGCGTTTCGGCGTGCCGCCCCAGATTCTGACCGCGATCTGGGGGATAGAGACATCTTATGGCGCGAACCGGGGCACCACACCGATTCTGGCCACGCTTGCCACCTTGGCCAAGGACGGACGGCGCGCGGCGTTCTTCGAGGGCGAATTGATGGCCGCCTTGCGCATGGTGCAGGCCGGCAAGGTTACGCCCGCGCGCTTTATCGGGTCATGGGCCGGAGCGTTCGGGCATATGCAATTCATGCCGTCCAGCTACATGACCTATGCCGTGCCATTTTCCGGCTCTGGCGCGCCGGATGTCTGGTCCGACAGCCCCGCCGATGCCTTGGTCAGCGCCGCCAATTACTTGCAGCGCCGCGGCTGGAAGCGGGGCCAGCCTTGGGCCGTGGAGGTCACCCTGCCCCAAGGGTTTGATCTTGGTCTGACCGGGCAGCGGCGCAGCGATTGGTCCGCCTTGGGGCTTAGCGCCACAGGCGGGGCGCTATCGCCAGCCCCCGCGCGACTTTTGCTGCCCGGCGGTGCGCGCGGACCGGCCTTTCTGGCCTATGAAAATTATGATGTGCTGAAGGAATACAACATCTCGGACGCCTATGTTCTGGCCGTCGGGCACCTGTCTGACCGGCTGGCAGGGGGTGGGGCTTTGCGCGGGCAGTGGCCTCGTGGGGATCGGGCACTGACATTGGCAGAGCGCACCGAAGTGCAACGCATCCTGAATGCGAAAGGCCACGATACAGCGGGCATTGACGGGCGGCACGGGCCTGCGACCGTGGCAGCCGTGCAAGCATGGCAGCGCGCCAATGGCCTGCCGCCCGATGGCTATATCAATGCCGACCTGTTGGCACGGTTGCGCCGCTAGGCGGCGGCCTGCGCCACGCTGGCAAGCGCCTGCTCCAAAAGCTCAGGCCCCGCGCCGGGTTTATGGGCGTTCTCGGACAACACACGGCGCCACTGCCGCGCACCCGGTTGGCCCGCGAATAGGCCCAGCATGTGCCGGGTGATTTGCGCGAGCCGCGCGCCTTGCCCCAATTGCGTTTCTATATAGGGCAGCATCCGCGCCACCACATCGGCACGGGACTGCACGTGCCGGGACTGCCCGAAAACACACGCATCGGCATCCGCCAAAATGTCCCAAGGGCGATGATAGGCGGCGCGCCCGATCATCACGCCGTCCAGCCCCGCATCTAACAGACCTAGCGCCGTTTCCAGATCCTCTACCCCACCATTGAGCGAGATATGCATGTCTGGAAACGCGGCCTTCATCGCCATCACCAGCGGATAATCGAGCGGCGGGATATCGCGGTTTTCCTTGGGGCTTAGCCCTTGCAGCCACGCCTTGCGCGCATGGATCGTCACACGCCGCACCCCCGCCGCGCGGATTGCGCTCAAAAAGCGCGGCAATATCTCTGACGGCTCCTGCTCATCTACGCCGATGCGGCATTTGATGGTCACCTCGGCGGGGCTGGCGGCGATCATGGCAGCACAAATCTCGGCCACATGGTCGGGACGCTCCATCAGCACCGCGCCGAAACTTCCCGATTGCACGCGGTCCGACGGGCAGCCACAATTGAGGTTCACTTCCGGGTAGCCTGCCTCCCAGCCAAGCCGAGCCGCTTGCGCCAGTTCCGCAGGGTCGGACCCGCCAAGCTGCAATGCGACCGGGTGTTCTTCGGGCGCATGTTCCAACAAATGCAGCGCGCCGCCCCGCACCAAGGCAGGCGCGGTGACCATTTCCGTGTAGAGCAAAGACTGCTGGCTGATCTGTCGATGAAAGAACCGGCAATGCCGGTCGGTCCAGTCCATCATAGGGGCCGTAGACAATCTAGCGTGTTGGTTTAGCGTCATTTTCATCTTCAAACTGCTGCCTCGGAGCCCTGCCTGACCTCAGAGAGCCTCGCGTAGAGTGGCGGATGACACCTAAATTCGTGTCTGTTTCTCAAGCCCAGACGCATCGCACCCTGCTAGATATTGACATAACCGGTATGGGGAAACCACCCCGGCGCAGGTCAAGACCGCCAACTTGGTATCCTGACCCGATTCATCAGCTGAGAAATCTTCACAGAGCTGTTTTTGCCTGCGCGTTTTGGGTGTCATTTTTACGTCGTTTTTTCGTAACCGAACTGATTCAAAACTATCATCAAACTGTAGCGTTTTCTGACTAGACCCCATTCGAACCATGGGGGCCACATGCTGAACATCGAGAAACTGACGAAGCGGTTCGGTGACAGAACCGCTGTGGACGCTGCGAATATCTGGGTTGAGAAGCCCGCGATGATTGGCATCATCGGTCGCTCTGGTGCCGGGAAGTCAACGTTGTTGCGGATGCTGAATTGCCTGACGACAGCTTCGGAAGGCACGATCACGTTCGAGGGTGAGGAAATCACTGGCCTGCGCGGCGCGGCGCGGCGTGACTGGCAATCCCGTTGTGCCATGATCTTCCAGCAATTCAACCTTGTTCCGCGTATGGATGTCGTCTCGAACGTGTTGCACGGCACATTGAACAAGCGGTCCACCCTTGCGACCATGTTCAACCTGTATCCGAAGTCGGACATTCACAAAGCGATCGAGATTCTGGACCGTCTGGGCATTGCCGAGCAGGCCGCCAAACGGGCCGAAGCATTGTCGGGCGGGCAGCAGCAGCGCGTGGCGATTGCCCGCGCCCTGATGCAGGACCCCAAGATCATTCTGGCGGATGAGCCGATTGCCTCGCTCGACCCGATGAATGCGCAGGTGGTCATGCAGGCCCTGCGCACGATCCACGAAGAAGACGGGCGCATGGTCATCGCCAACCTGCACACGCTGGACACTGCGCGCCGCTATTGCGACCGCGTGATCGGCATGCGCGACGGTCGGATCGTGTTCGACGGCACACCGGGGCAACTAACCACCGGGGTTGCCCGCGACATTTACGGCGCTGGCGCGGATTTTTCCGAAGCCGCCACATCGACCGAAATAGAGACACTGGACAGATCACAGGTCCGCGCCGCGGAAGTCTACGTCTGAGCCAGTTTTCACCCGCGCGCGCTGCGGGCTGCCTTCATCCACCCGCCCATAATTTGCCGCGTTGCAACGGGCACCAAACCACGGAGATACCGATGAAAAAGACCCTCGCTCTGGCGCTTGTCGCCACGACCGCCCTGACCTCGGCGGCGCTGGCCCAAGACGCCATCACCGAATTCCGCATCGGCCTGCTGGGCGGCGAAAACGCTCAGGATCGTCTGGCATCCAACGAGTGCTTCCGCGCTTACACCGAAGAAGCGCTGGGCGTTCCCACCAAGCTGTTCACCGCGGCCGATTACAACGGCGTGATCCAGGGCCTGATCGGCGGCACGCTGGACATGGCATGGCTGGGTGCTTCCGGTTACGCAGCTGTCTACCTGGAAAACCCCGACGCCGTGACTCCGGTGTTGGTGAAAACCAACCTTGACGGCTCTTTCACCTACCATTCGATCGGTTTTGCCCGCAAAGATTCCGGCATCACCTCTCTCGACGACATGCAGGGCAAAAAGTTTGCCTTCGCTGATCCGAACTCGACCTCTGGTTACCTGATCCCGCTCGTAGAACTGCCCGAGGCAGGTTACTCGATGGCGCCGGGCGAGTTCTTCTCGGATGTGGTGTTCTCGGGTGGTCATGAGCAGTCCATCGTGGGCGTGAATGCAGGCGATTTCGACGCTGCCGTGACCTGGGCCGACGGCCAGGGTGACTGGGAAGATGGCTACAATTCGGGCGCTCTGCGTCGCGCTGTGGATGCCGGTCTGGTCGACATGAACGATCTGGTCGAAATCTGGAAATCCTCGCCGATCCCCGAAGGCCCCATCGTTCTGCGCAATGCGCTGCCGGATGACGTGAAGGCAAAAATGGTCGAACTGACCGCCAACCTTCACACGACCGACGAAGCTTGCGCCTATGGTGTGGCTGCCGGCGAAACCGCAGGTTTCACCCCCGTGACCCACGACGCTTACAAGACCATCATCGCGGTCCGCGTTGCACAGCAGTCGCAAGCCAACTGATCCAATCTTGGATTAACGAGCGGGTTCCGGGTTCTCCCGGAGCCCGCTTCCTCTTGATGTAAAGGGTGGATGATGGCCGACCTCTCAACACAGACAGGCTCGCTTGACCTGACGCGCTCCAGCTACATGGCGATGGTGCGGGCAAAAAGGCTGTATTCCGGCCTGACGATTGCGCTGTTTGTGATTGCAATGATCGTTGGTTTTCAGATTGTCGAGGAGCGCAGCGCGGGCGGCTTCTGGATTGGCCTGCCACAAGTGTTCGACTTTCCCACCAGCCTTGTCACCGAAGCTTGGGAGAAACGCGGAAACCTGCCCGGCTATTTTGTCGAGTTCTTTCCTGCCCTTATCGAAACCATCAACATCGCCGCTGTTTCGACCCTTCTGGGCGCGGCGCTTGGCCTAATGCTGTCGCTCGTCTCGACGCGCGGCCTTGCCCCTTTTCCGCGGCTCATTCCGGTGTTTCGTCGCAGCATGGACATTCTGCGCGCGTTTCCCGAGATCGTAATCGCGCTGGTCCTTATCTTTATCCTTGGCGGTGGCCCCGTGCCCGCCATGATC
>JAFGVZ010000005.1 GCA_016937725.1 Paracoccaceae bacterium
AGGCCAGAGGGCATGACCGCGCCCAATTGCCAATCCTTGCGGCCAAAACCGAAGTAAAGGCCGATGAACACCCCGACCACGCCGAAAATGCCCTGCAACACCACCGAGCGCAGCGCGGCGGCGACCAGCACGCCCAAGACCGCGCCCGTGCCGATGAACAGCGCCCAGCCGCGCAGGATGGACCAATCGACCGCGCCCTTGACATGGTGGCTTTGCATGGACCGGATCGAGGTTGTGATGATCGTGGCCAAGGACGTGGCAAGGCAAACCTGCATCAATTGCGCGCTGCCATAGCCCAACGCGGTGAAGGCATAAAAGAACGCTGGCACCAGAACGATGCCGCCGCCGACGCCCAAAAGCCCCGCGACCAGCCCTGCAATGGCCCCGATGACCAGCAACAGCCCGGCCATCTCGACCAAAAGCAGGGTGTCGGCAGTCACGCAGCGGCCTCTGCGGCGGTGGCGCGAATGCGTGTGACCATGGCGCGCAACCCGTTGGAGCGTTGCGAGGACAAGTGCTGATCCAGCCCAAGGCGCGCCAATTCGGCGGGCGCGTCAATCTTGACCACATCTGCCAGCTTTTCCCCGGCATAAAGCGCATGCAGCACCGCGATCAGCCCTTGCACGATCATTGCATCGCTGGCGCCTGCGAAATCATATGTCGCAGAGGGGCCGGTGCCGGCGATCATGGGCTGGATCCAGACTTGGCTTGCGCAGCCATCGACCTTGGTGGCGGGCGTTTTCAGCGCGTCATCCATCGCGGGCAAAGCGCGGCCCATCTCGATCACATGGCGGTAGCGGTCTTCCCATGCGTCCAGAAACTCGAATGTTTCCACGATCTCTTCGAATGCCGGGCTGGCCATGATCTGTCCTCGATTGCTTCCGTGCACAGAGGTAAAGCGCCCCTTGTCCAAGGTCCAGCCCGCGAGAGCACTTTTCAACGCGGCACATTTGCGCTAACCCGAAGCTAAGCTGCGCCAGATAAGGACTGATCCGATGCAAAAGCCCGCCCTTGCCGCCCTTGTCATGGTGCTTGCGCTTGGCGCATGCGGCGGCAGCGGATGGTCGCGCCTGAACCCGATGACTTGGTTCAGCGATGACGAGGTCGAAACCCTTGCCCCGGCCAATGGCTGGGAAACGTCCACCGACCGCCGGGCCTTGGTTCCCGTGGTGCGCGAGATGGAAGTGCTGCGCGTGCCCGAAGGCGCGATCGTGCGCGCAACCGGCGTAACCGCGACCCAAGGATGGTGGGACGTTGAACTCCGCCCGGTCAATGACGAAATGCCGGTCGACGGCGCGCTGATCTACGAATTCGTGCTGGCTGGCCCGCGCGACGCTCAGGGCACCGGCACAGAGCAATCGCGCACGGTGACGGCAGGCGTGAAAGTGTCGAACTTCACGTTGGCAGGTGTGCGGCGCATCGTGGTGCGCGGGGCGCAGAACGCGCAGAGCGTGCGGCGCTAAAGCGCGATCACCTCGACCCGCTCGCCCTTGACGGCCAGCGCCAATTCGCCCTTGCACAGACGCAGGGCATCATTGCCAAATACCTCGGCGCGCCAGCCCTGCAATGCGGGCGCGTCGCGTAAGCCAGCCGCCAGCGCGTCCAGATCGGCGCTCGACGCGATCAGCTTGGCCGCAACACCTTCGTTGTCGGATTTCGCTTTCAACAGCACTCGCAGCAAATCTGCCAAGGCCGGGTTGACCTGAAGTGCGTCGCGGGCCGAGTTTTGCTTGGGCTGTTGCTCTGGCGGGCAGTCGATGCCGCGTGTGACGGCGGCCAAGATACCGTCTGCAATCTCTCCGCGCCGGGCTTCGCGCAGCAACAGGCGCGTGCGGCCCAGATCGTCCAGGGTGCGGGGCTTGGCTGCGGCCAGTTCCAGAAGCGCATCGTCCTTGAAGACCCGACCGCGCGGGATGTCGCGCTCTTGCGCATAGGCTTCGCGGAAAGCGGCCAATTCGCGCAGGATGGCCAGAAACTTGCCAGAATCGTTGCGCGTTTTGACCCGTTTCCACGCGTCTTCGGGGCGGATGATGTAGGTTTCTGGATCGAGCAGGATCGCAAGTTCCTCGTGCAGCCACGGCGCGCGTCCGGTCTGCTCCAGCATGGCCGTCAGCTTTTCATAGATAACCCGCAGATGGGTCACATCGGCCAGCGCGTATTTCGCCTGCGCCTCTGACAGCGGGCGGCGCGACCAATCTGTAAAGCGCGAGGATTTGTCGACATTGGCCTTCGCCAGTTTGCGGGCCAAAGTCTCGTATCCGACTTGGTCGCCAAAGCCACAGACCATGGCCGCGACTTGCGTGTCAAACAGCGGGCGGGGCAGTGTGCCGCCTTCAATGCAGAAGATTTCCAAATCTTGCCGCGCGGCATGCAGCACCTTGACGACATTTTCGTCCCGCATCAGCGCATAAAAGGGCGCAAGGTCCATTCCCTCTGCCAGCGGGTCCACCAATACGGCAGGGCCGCTTGTCGGCCCATCTGCCCCCGGCAGCGCCATCTGCAACAGGCATAACTTTGCGTAATAGGTCCGCTCGCGCAGAAACTCTGTGTCGATGGTCACATAAGGCGCGCCGGAAGCCTGCGCACAAAAGGCGGCCAGCGCGTCTGTGGTGGTGATAAACGGGATGTTACTGTCTTTTGTCATGCGCCGAAGCCATAGGCAAATTCCGGGGCCTTGGAAAGCACTTCTTGGCCCGATCCCTCTTGCCAAGGCGCGTGCGCGGTCTTATACGGCGCGGCACGGTCGGAGTGTAGCTCAGCCTGGTAGAGCACTGTCTTCGGGAGGCAGGGGCCGGAGGTTCGAATCCTCTCACTCCGACCATTTTCCCGACATTTTCGGCAACCTCGTGTTAGGGTATAAACCGCGCCAGAACCCATCCGGCTAGTCCAATATGTGCCAGCGTTACGCCCACCGACAGCCCGTGCAGCAGATTGAACCGCGCTTTGGCCCCTGCATCCGTTGCCGCATTGATCGCAGGCATCAGAATTTGGCGCGTGGGCAGGGTGGTCGCCGCGATCAGCGCAAGAATAAGGGCTGACAGCGCGTCATTTGGCCATGTCAGAAGGGCCGCCAGCCCCGCCGCGCCCATGACAAACAGGTAGAAATGCGGAAAGGCGCGGCGAATGGTTTTGCCCGCCATTTCTGCGGGGAGGGCCGTGAACAGGAACGCCGCGAAACCAAAGGAATAAAGCACCATCCCCCCAAACAAAAGCGCGGTTGCCAGAAGCGCCAGCACTGTCATGGCTGCACCTTGCGGGCGCTGCCCATATACAGAATCGCGGTCAGGGGCAGGGGGCCGAATGTCAGGTCCAGCCGCCGGTTCATCCCGCGCGGGCCAAGCCCGGTAAAGCGCCCCGGTTCCAGACCCGCGGCGCGCAACGCATCGCGCAGCTCTGAGGGTTTGATGAACATGTCGGGGTCATGCGTGCCGCGCGGCAACAGGCGCAAGATGTCTTCGGCCACGGTGATCGTGGCCAGCCGCGCCAACGGATTGCGGTTAATCGTGTCGAACAAGAACAGGCCACCGGGCCGCAGCACGCGCGCGACCTCTGCCAGAACGCGGGGCAGGTCTTGGACATGCTCCAGCACATCCACACAGACCACCGCGTCGAAGGCGGCATCGACATAGGGCAGATCTTCGCCCATGCCCACATCGTAGCGGATCTCGTGGCCGATTTGCGCGGCATGGGCACGGGCCGCGGCAATCGCCTCGGATGCCGGGTCGATGCCGGTTACGCGTGCGCCACGCTCTGCCAGCGCCTCTGCCATGAAACCGCCTGCGCAGCCCAGATCCAGCACATTCTTGCCCGCCCAGTCAATCTGGCGATCCATCCATGCCAGCCGCCCCGGCACAAGGTTTTTCAGCGTGCGCACCCAGCGGATATCGTCGGACCACCAATTCGCGGCAACCTTGTCGTAAATTGTCAGATCATTGCGCATTGTCATGCTTTCGGTTGAAGGAGGGCAGGGCATAGGGCACCTTTGCCCGGTAGCGCGCGAAACGCGCGCCATAGCGGGCTGCAAAGCGGCGCTCTTTCAAGCGCGGTGCCAGCAGGCAATAGGCGGTGTAGCTTGTCGCCAATAGCAATTGGTCTGGCGTCCAGACCGGCACGGTCCAAAGCGTCAGCGCGAAGGCCACGTAGATCGGTTGGCGGATGACGCGGAACAGGCCCAGCGTGGGCATGTCGGGGAATCGCGGCTTGATGCGCGCCATCAGCGACATCCAGCCCAGTGCACCCGATTGCACTTCGGCGCCCGCATCGAAACTGGCTTTCAGCAACAAAAGCCAAGCCCCCGCATAGGCCGCGCAGATCGTCCAGAATATGCCCCCCTCCGCGCGCCACCACACAATACCCGACGGTGTCCAGAGCGCGAACAACGCTAACAATTGCAGCGATGCAATCAGCGCATAGGTGGTGGTCGACAGCGTGGCCCCATGCGGGCCGGGGACCAGCCGGACCAGCAGGCGCCCGCCGGTCTTGGTGAGCAAAAGCGAATGCAGCAGCGGGAATTGCGCGATCAAGAACGCATTGGCCAGCCATGCCCAAGGTTGCGGAACGCGGCCCAAGCTTTCGCTCATGCCAAAGAACATGGCGGTAATCATGGCCAGCACGCCCGCGGCGAAGGCAAGATGGGTCAGCGCGCCCATGCCAAGGGCTAGCGCGATGCGGCCCGCGCCGGGGGGTGGGCGCAAAGCGGCCATGATCAGCCGCAACAACCCTGAAATGCGCGGATCAGACAGCATCTGCGCCCCCAAGGATTGCGTGCGCCATGGCTCGCCCGCTGCGCCAGCCATCCTCTGCGCGGGGGCCAAGGCACCAGTCGCCGCCAATATACAGTTGCGGCGCGTGCAGAAACGGGCGCCCCAAGGGCTGCACGGCTTGCGCATAGCGCCAGCGATGCACTTGTGCGTGCAACGCTTGCTCAGGTGGTGTGCCCAAAACCGTGCAGAGCAGCGGCAGCATCTTTGACAGGATGGTGTCTGGCGTGTCCTCCAGATGCGCTGCCGAATAGTCCGGGCTGGCCTGCGCAATCCATGTGATCACGTCGTCAGGCCGCCCCGGCTTGGAATTGTCTTGCGCGATCCATGCCAGCGGATGATCAGCGTCCCGCCATGTGGTGAACGGGGTTGGGCTGCCTGTCGGGAAGCTTGCCATCAAGGTCAGGCATGGCGCCATGCGAACACGTTCCAACTCTGGCGCAAGCGGATGATCCGGCCCGAGCAAGCGCAAGGCCTGCGGGGCTGGGATGGTCAGAACCACGCGCTGGGCTTGAAGGGGGCCAAGGTTGGTTTCCAGATGCCAGAGCCCCTGTGCATGGCGCAGGCCCAACACCTCGACGCCTTGCGCGACATCCAGCCCCTTGGCAATGGCGCGGGGCAGGGCGGACATGCCGGGCTGGCCGACCAAGTGCAGGGGGTCCGCATCCGACCATGACACCGCGCCATGCCGCGCCAAAAATGCGCCAAAGTCGGTATCGCGCGGGCGCAGATATTGCGCGCCGTGATCATAGCTTAGCGCAAGGCCCGCCGCATCTGCGCGCTTGGTGGCCATCCGCCCGCCAATGTCGCGCCCCTTGTCCAGAACGCGCATGGCTTGGCCCGCTCTCGCCAAGATATGCGCGCATGTCAGCCCGGTGATCCCGGAACCGATGATGATTGTGGGTGGCATCATGGCGTTTGCCTTGTTCTGTCACCGCCTGACCTATGCCAGCGAAGCGCGGGGTCAATTGACATCTGCCCCCACTGCAACAGTTTGCCGCGCAGAGGCGGAGTGTGAAGGATGGTCCTGTGACGTTGGATGAAGCCGCGACCAGCGAGGTGATCGAGATGGCGCTGAGCGATCACGTCAGCTTTGACGATATTCGCGCCCAATACGGGTTGCGCCCGGACGAGGTGCAGACCTTGATGCGCCGCAACCTGAAACCGGGCAGTTATCGCGCGTGGCGCAAACGCGTGCGCGCTTTTTCTGCGCGGCGCGAGAGCTACAAGTAACAATTCGCCGAGTGCGGTATCTGTGCATGTCGTCTGTCAACGATACATGAAAAGAGCCGCGCAGATGAATGAGACGTCACAGCTCACCGGTCTTGGCAAGGCCCCCTCGCGGTTGCGCATGCTGAAAACACCTCGCCCGATTACCGGCGAGATTTCTGGCCCAAACCTATGCGACGCGCTGCGCGCAACCGCAATGGTCCCTTTGGCCGCCTTTGTTTGAGAACACTTATCTCTGAGCCCGGGTTGCAAGCCCCGGTTATTTTGGCACTTGCCTTACGGATATCGGTGTCAGATGGTGCGATGCGGCGCAGGCGCGGCAAAGACCGCGCTGTCCTGCAAGTGTCGATCGGGCCGCCCCGCAGCATGCCGTGAACCAGATGCGACTCCTCGGCTTTTGGATGCAGCTAGTGACCGTGCCCGACCAAACCTTTTTGCTGAAAGCTTTCAAGGATGCGCCGTGAGTATTTTGGGCAAGATGAAGATATGGGCCTTAGTCCACGAAGGCCTTTTCGACCACGTATTCGGCGGGTGCGCTATTGGCGCCCTCGGACAGGCCTGCGCTTACCAGCACTTTCTTGATATCAAGGTTGAACGCCAGGGACCCGCAGACCATGGCGCGGTCAATCGCGGGGTCTAGGGGCGCAATGCCCAGATCGGCGAAGACCTTGCCAGAGGTCATGTTGTCGGTGATCCGCCCCATATGGGCGCTCTCTTCCCGCGTGGTGCAGGGGTAATATAGCAGCTTGTCCGCGACCAATTCGCCGATCAGCGGGTCATCGGGCAGGGCTGTCACAAGATCACGGCCATAGGTTAACTCGGCGCTTTCGCGGCAGGTATGCATGACGATGACCTGCTCGTATTTCTCCCACGTTTCCGGGTCGCGCAGCAGGCTGGCGAAAGGCGCGATGCCGGTGCCGGTGGCCAGCATCCACAACCGTTTGCCGGGCAAAAGCGCGTCCAGCACCAAGGTGCCCACGGGTTTGGGGCGCAAGATGATCTGCTCGCCCGGCTGGATATGTTGCAGGCGGCTGGTCAGCGGGCCATCGGGCACCTTGATCGAGTAGAATTCCAGCTCTTCATCCCAAGAGGGCGACGCAATGGAGTAAGCGCGCAGAAGCGGTTTGCCGTTATCGCCCATCAGCCCGATCATCACGAATTCGCCCGACCGGAAGCGCAAAGACTGGGGGCGCGTGCAGCGAAACGCGAACAGGCGATCGGTGTAATGCGTGACCGAGGTGACGGTTTGCGCATCGGGCAAGGTGGGGGTTGCCTTGGCGGGGGCGGTCTGGTCGGTCATGGGCGCAAGCTTTCTGGGGGTGGCGAAACGATAGTCTGGGTCGCGATACGTCTTTGTTGGGTCAGTAAGCCTTGATGCAGGTCAAGATCAAGACGTTGCTGCCCGATAAGGCAAGACCACACAAAGGCTCTAGAATATTATTCCAAAAATCACTTTCAAATCTTTCTTGAACAGAATAATTTCTCTGAAAACCACGCGAGGGCACCTTTACATGTCGGCAGAGCTAGACGATCTGGACAAACGCATTCTGGCAGAATTGCAACGCGACGCCAGCCAATCCTTGGACGAGATCGCGCGCAAGACCGGGTCCAGCAAGACGCCGGTCTGGAACCGAATTCGCAAGCTGCGCGCGGGTGGCGTGATCCGTAACTACACCGTGCTACTGGACGAATACGCGCTTGGGCTGGAAGCGTGTTTTTTCGTGCTGGTGCGCACCTCTGCGCATGATGCGGATTGGCAGGCTGCGTTTCTGAAAGCCGTGCGCGCGCGGCCAGAGGTGATGGAAGCCCACCGCCTTGCCGGGGACATCGACTATATCCTGAAGGTGCGGGTTGCCAATGCCCGCGCCTATGATCGCTTTTACCAATCGCTGATTGCCGATGTCAGTATCTTCAACGTGACAGCCCTTTTGTCGATGGAAGAGATCAAGTTCACGACAGAGATACCGCTGGAACAGATGAAAGCCTGACCGGCAGTTTCGTGCTATCGTTGCCCCTCAGTTTCGGGAGAGAGAGGGCCATGCGCGCTTTTGTGACAAGTTTGATTTGCGTTTGGATGGGCCTTGCCGGCGTATCCGCGCAAGAGCTGCCTCAACTCTACGACGTGACAGGCGTGGCGGCGGATGATGTTCTGAATATCCGCGCTGCTCCGGATGCCGATGCACCCATTCTGGGCACGCTCGCGCCAAACGCGCGTGGGGTGGAAGTGGTTGCCACCAATGCCAGTGGCACATGGGGGCAGGTCAATACGGCAGAGAGCGCGGGCTGGGTTTCCATGCGGTTCATGGCGGCGCGTGGTGTGGCGATTGATAATTTTAACCTGCCCGTGGGGCTTAGCTGTTTTGGGACGGAACCCTTCTGGTCGCTGGACGCTGCTGATGGTGTGCTGCGCTTTCAGACGCCGGATATACCCGCGCGCGACTTGGCGCTGTGGGTCGCGCAAGACAGTTCTGTGCCGGGCGATTTGCGCCGCATGATCCGGTTTGCCGGACCAGAGGGGCCAGCGGTGGCCTATATCCATCCCGCTGCCTGCACCGATGGCATGAGCGACCGCGCCTATGGGTTGCGCGTGGCCGTCATGCTGGGTCTGGACAGCGGCCTGTTGACCGGCTGTTGCAGCCTTAATCGGTAAGCGCCGCGATCCAGCCTTCCAGCCGCGCGCGGTTCACGCCCATATCGGAATAGCCAAAACGCGCGCGGGCAAAGGCCGTCATCATCGCCCCGTCGCCCGCCGGTTCGATCAGCACGGTGGTGTAATCGGGATAGCCCATCAGGCGCGAGCGTGACAGATAGGTCATATGCCCGTCCGCCACACGACCGGCCAGCAATTTGGCCCCTTGCGCGGTGGCCACGTTGTGGACGCGTTCGGCCAAATCTGCCGGGGTCATGTCGAACAAGGGTGCGGGCGCATCGCCATCGCCCATGCGCAGCAAGAAAAAATTGGGCGAAGCCGGGCGCGCAACGCGGCGCGGGTCCAGATGCCAGCGCGCGGCATCATGCGGGGCCAGCCGCACCCAGCCCATACCCGCCACCACCACAACCAACAGCGCTGCAAGGATCAGTTTCAGCATGACATACGCCTTTCATAGCTTACCAAATCCATGCCGGAACATGGCCCTGTCTGCAAGGTGACATGGGCGCGCGTCGGGCATGGATGCTGAATGCTTGCGCAGTTGCGAATTTGTTATCGCCGCCGCGTCCGGTTCGCTTTGACACCGCGCGCGCCCCACCTGTAGCTGAGATACGTCATGCTTGCGCACCCATCCTTGGGAATCGGTCCTTTCGCCTGCGCAAAGTCAAGGCAGTGTCATCCAGATGCTGCTAACGTCACGCCCAGAGGGGAAGCTGATACGCAGACGCGTGCAGCAGGTTTGGAGGAAAACGATGGCATTTGATCCGCTGACGGTCTGGCTGAAAAGTTCAATGTTCTGGGCGGGCATTCTGCGCCAGCAACAACATGCTTATCTGAAAATGCTGTGCAACATGGCCAATGCCATGCCGCGTGAAACTGCCGCCGATATGGCCGCAGAGGCCGAAAGCCTGCGTCGCGCCGCGCCCAAGCCCACGCCGCTGCACCGGCGTCCGCGTGTTGCTAAGGTATCCGACAAGCCGGTCGGAACGCTCGTCGCAAAGTCGGGGACCAAGACCGAACAGGCGATCGCCTGAGCGGCTAGTCTCGCGCCAGATCCGACAGGATCGGGCAATCCGGCCGCGAATCGCCCGCGCAGGCCGAAATCAGACCGGCCAATGTGCGCCGCATTTCCTGCAACTCGGCCAATTGCTGGTCGATCCGGGCAAGCTGCGCGCTGGCCAGAGCCTTGACATCGGCGCTGGCGCGGCTTCGGTCGGTATATAGCCCCAAAAGCTGCCGGCATTCGTCGATGGAAAACCCCAACGCGCGCGCCCTGCGCAGGAAGGCCAGTTTGTGCAGGTCTTCGTCCGAAAAATCGCGGTAGCCGTTGGGCATGCGCGCAGGTGTGATGAGACCGATCTCTTCATAAAAGCGGATGGTTTTGGGCGGCAGGCCAGAGCGCGCGCCCGCATCGGAAATGTTCATTGCATTGTTCCCGTTCCCACGAAGCGCAGGCGCAGCGCGTTGGACAGCACGAAGACCGAGCTGAGCGCCATGGCCCCAGCCGCCAGCATGGGCGACAGGGTGATCCCGAAGCCCGGATACAGCACGCCCGCCGCGACCGGCACCAAGGCCGTGTTATAGGCGAAAGCCCAGAACAGGTTCTGGCGAATGTTGCGCATGGTCTTGCCCGACATCTCGAACGCGGTCAGCACGGCCTGCGGGCGGCTGGACGACAGCACGATATCGGCGGCTTCGACCG
This sequence comes from Paracoccaceae bacterium, assembly GCA_016937725.1. Lineage (GTDB taxonomy): Bacteria > Pseudomonadota > Alphaproteobacteria > Rhodobacterales > Rhodobacteraceae > Roseinatronobacter. The sequence goes on from JAFGVZ010000005.1 coordinate 10,343, forward strand.
CGATATCGGTGCCACTGCCGATGGCAAGGCCCACATCGGCCTCTGCCAGCGCTGGAGCGTCGTTGATTCCGTCGCCCACGAAGGCCACGGGGCCATGCTTGGCGCGCAACTCTTGCACGGCGCTGACCTTGGCCTTGGGCATCACCTCTGCAACGACATGATCTATGCCCAAGCTTTGCGCCACGGCCTGCGCTGTCGCCTGCGCATCGCCAGAGATCATGGCCACACGCAGCCCGCGCGCGTGCAGCCCCGCGATCATGGCGGCGGCACCCTCGCGCGGGCGGTCGGCCACACAGATGAGCGCCACAAGCTGTCCGTCAACCGCCAAGTAGAACGGGGTTTCGCCCTGTGTGGCGGCTTCGTCTGCGGCCTCGTTCAGCGCATCCAGCGCAATGTCCTCCTGCGCCATCAGCCGCGCAGCGCCCAGCAGCACGATGTGCCCGTCAACCTGTCCGCGCAGGCCCAGCCCGGTCAGCGATTTGACCGCGCTGGCTAGCGGCACGGCCAAGTCTTGGGCCGCCCCGCGCAAGGCCCGCGCGATGGGATGGTCCGAATCGCGCTCCAGGGCTGCGGCAAGGGTAAGGGCGCGCTCATCCGTCACCGCGCCCGTGGTCACGATGCGCGAGAGCGTCGGCCGCCCTTCGGTCAGTGTGCCGGTCTTGTCAAAGGCCACAACGCGGATTCCTTCCAGCACTTGCAGCGCGCTGCCCTTGCGAAACAGAACCCCAAGTTCCGCCGCGCGGCCCGTCCCGACCATGACTGAGGTGGGCGTGGCCAGCCCCATCGCGCAGGGACAGGCGATGATCAGCACCGACACGCCCGCCACCAGCGCAAGGTTCACCCCTGCGCCAAAGGCCAGCCACAAAGCCACGGTCAGCGCCGCCACGCCCATAACCACCGGCACGAAATACATCGTCACCTTGTCGACCAAGGCCTGAACCGGCAGCTTCGCGCCCTGCGCGCGCTCGACCATACGGATGATCTGCGCCAGAACCGTCTGTGCGCCGGTTGCGGTCACGCGCATCTCGAACGCTTCGCCCGCATTGACCGTGCCGCCCACCAGCTTGGCGCCGGTTTCCTTGGTTGCGGGCAGCGGTTCTCCGGTGATCATGCTTTCATCGACCAGCGCAGCTTGCGTGGTCAGCAGGCCATCGGCGGCCAGCCGCTCGCCGGGGCGCAGGCGCAAGATGTCACCTTGGGTGATGCTGTCGAGCGGCACCTCTTGCTCTGTCCCGTCCACGACTTTGCGCGCATGGCGCGGTTGCAACCCCATCAGCCGCGCAATCGCGGCGCCGGTGCGCCCGCGC
>JAFGVZ010000046.1 GCA_016937725.1 Paracoccaceae bacterium
CCCAGCCAATCGCTTGGCGAGACAGATTTCGTCGGGCTGGCCAATTACGCCAAATTGTTGGTGGACCCGGCCTTTCACGCATCATTCTGGGTGACGCTCGTCTTCGCCTTCAGCGTGGTCACGGTAGAGATGGTGATCGGCGTTGGGCTGGCCTTGCTGCTGGACCGCAATATTCGCGGCATGTCGGTGCTGCGCACCTTGTTCATCCTGCCGATGATGATCGCACCCGTCGTGGTCGGTCTGGTCTGGCGCTACATGTTCCACCAGACCTATGGCACCTTCAACCGCCTGTTGGAAGCGGTGGGCTTGCCCCCGGTCGATTGGCTGGGGCAGAACGCGCTTTTGTCGGTCATCATCGCAGACATCTGGCAATGGACGCCCTTCATCTTCATCCTGTCGTTGGCCGCGCTGCAATCCTTGCCGCGCTCGGCGCTCGAAGCCGCGCGCATTGATGGCGCGACAGGCTGGCAACAGATCATCCATATCAAGCTGCCGTTGATGATGCCGGTCCTGATCGTGACCATGCTCTTGCGCCTGATCGACGCGTTCAAGGTGCTAGAGGTGATCTTGGTGCTGACCGGCGGCGGGCCGGGCTTGCAGACCGAGATTCTGGCGCTGCGCATTGCCCGCACCGCGCGCGAATTCCGCGAACTGGGCGAGGCGGCGGCCATGTCGAACCTGCTTCTGATGCTGCTGATGGTGCTGACGCTGGGCATGTTCGCCTTCACCCGCTGGCAGGAAGCGCGCGCACGACGCCTGAAATACACCCATCACGAGGAAGACTAGGCCATGGCCGACCAGAGCTACGACCGCCAAAACCCGGCCTTCTACGCGATCATCGCGCTTCTGATCTTCATGTCGGTGGGGCCGGTTGCGCTGTTGCTCATCAACTCGCTGAAGCTGGATGTGGACATCACGAGCGGCGCGGGTGGCCTGTTCTTCATGCCCACGATCCGCAATTATGAAACCGCGCTGTGTGACATTCTTTGGTATGAACCCGACCATCTGCGCTTTTGCCAGATCAGGTTCGGCGGGGCCTTTATCAACTCGATCATCATCGCGCTTGTCTCCACGGTGCTGACTTTGGTCTTTGGCTGCATGGCCGCCTATGCGCTGGTGCGGTTCCGTTTCATGGGGCGTGACAGCATGTCATTGTCCACGCTGGCTGTGCGGATGATCCCGCCCGCCGTGCTGCTGGTTCCGGTCTTCGGGCTGTGGAACAACGCTTTTTGTCTGGACAACGACTACGGCCTAGGCGCGTGGATACGCGCAACATTCGGCGGGCGCGGCGATGTCTGTCTGGCAGGCACGCATTCGGGAATCATCCTGATCTACGTGGCCATGAACCTGCCCTTCGTGATCTGGATTTTGCAAAGCTTCATCGTGCAGGTGCCCCCGTCCTTGGAAGAAGCCGCGCGGGTTGACGGCGCGGGCCCGTTCCAGACGTTTTTCCTTGTGGTGCTGCCGCTGATCAAGCCCGGTTTGGCGGCGGCGTCGATCTTTACCTTCCGGATTGCGTGGAACGAATACCTGCTGGCCTCTGCGCTGGCGGATCGGGATACGATGACCGTGCCCATTCTGATCGTGAACAATGCCAGCGAATTCGACGGGCTGGGCACGATCTTTGCCACCGGCATGTTGCTGGCCATCCCGCCCATCCTGTTCACGCTGTTTGCGTCACGTCAGATCATTACCGGTATGACGGCAGGTGCGGTGAAGGGTTGAGTATGGCGCGGGTTCTGTTGGTCGGCACGGTCGAGACGAAGCGCGCCGAGATCGGTGCGTTGACCGAAGCGCTGGCGCGGCACGGGCTGGAGGCGCAGGTCATCGACATCTCGCTGCGCGCGGGTGGCGGGGTGCTGCCGGGGGCCGCCAAAATCGCTCGCATGGCAGAGATTGCCACGCAACACGCGCAAGAGGTGGTCGCTCAAGCGTCGCAGTCGGTGGCCGCGATTGGCATGGGTGGTGGCACGGGCGGCGAAATCGCCATGAGCGTGCTCAGGGCGCTGCCCGCGACCTACCCGAAATTCCTGATTACCACGCTGGCCTTCGACCCGCGTGATGCGCTGGCCGATTCTGCAATCACGCTGGTGCCGACATTGTGCGATCTGGAAGGGCTGAACCCCATGCTACGGCAGGTGTTTGAAAACACCGCCGCGATGGTGTCGGGTCTGGCGCGCGCCGCACGCGTAACAAGCGAAGCGCGCGGCAATATTGGTGTAACCACGCTGGGGGCAACAAGCGCGGGTGGTGCCGCCGTGTGCCGCGCGCTTGCCGCGCAGGGCTTTGACGCGACCGTCTTTCACGCCAATGGCTATGGCGGTGCGGCTTTCGCGCGGTTCATCGCCGAAGGGGGCGCGGCAGGCGTCATTGACCTGAACGTGCATGAACTGGGCCGCCTGCGCCTTGCAGGCGCGCATGTCCCGATGCCGCTGCGGTTTCGCGCGGCGGATGCGCTGCCACGGGTCGTCTTGCCCGGCGCGCTCAATTTTATCGGGCTTGGTGCGCTTTCAACCCTGTCGGCGCAGCACCGCACCCGCCCGCATTACCAGCATTCGGGCCATTTCACCCATGTGCAACTGACCGAAGCCGAGATGGCCGATCAGGCCCGCGCGCTGGCGGCGGAACTGAACCACGCCACCGCACCTTGCCATGTCATCCTGCCCATGGGCGGTTTCAGCCATGAGGATCGGCCCGGCGGTGCCATCGACGCGCCGCACCTGCGCATGATCGCCGCCGAGGTGCTGGAGGCAGAGGCCCGCGCTTTCACCGTGGCGCGGATCAGCCACCACATTAATACCGAGGAAACGGCCCATGCCGCCGTTTCGGCACTTCTGGAAAGGATGCCCGATGTCTGACACTGCCCGCTTCCCCGACCTGCACGACAAGATGGATGCCTTGATCGCCACCGCGCGGCGCTGCTTTGAGCGTGGCTTGCAGACGAATGCGGGTGGCAACCTGTCGGTGCGGCTGGAGGCGGGCGATGCGATTGTCATCAAACCATCGGGCGTGGGCTTTGCTGAATGTGCCCGCGACAACCTGCAAGTGGTTCTGTTGGACGGCACGATTATGCCGGGGGCCGAGGGATTGAAGCCTTCAAAGGATTTGGATTTTCATCTGGACCTCTATCGCATCCGCGACGACATCAACGCCATCGTGCATTGCCACAGCCCTTGGGCCACCGGCTATGCCAGCGCGGGCCTAGAAATTCCGTGCCTGACGGTGCAGACCATAGAGAAGATCGGACGCATGCCACTGATCCCGCTCTCGGCCAATGGCGGCCCGCAGACAGAGGTCGAGATCAGCCCGGTCTTTCGCAACACGGCGATCCGTGCGGCGGTGCTGGCCAATCACGGCACTATTGGCGTGGGCAAAACCCTGATGGCTGCGCAGTATTTGGCAGAGATCATCGAAGAAACCGCGCATATCGCCTATGTGCGCGACACGTTGATGGCTGCGCATGGCAAAACAGTGGCTGACCTGCCGCGCTACGGCACGGCGGCAGATGCTGCCAAGGACCGAGTGCCTGTCTGAACACCAAGCTTAGCGACCTTTGTCTAGAGAAATGCGCGCGCGTCCATAACGGCTCTGTCCAGCCCTTCGCCGCCTTGGTCGACATAGTCGCGCAATTGCGCGCGCATGCGCGGCTCCCAATAGTCATTTATATGGGCGGCCACGCGGGCGGGGGCATCTTCCTTGGGCTGGGTCTTGAAGAAGGTGGCGATCTGGTTGGCCATGCGGACCAGTTTCTCAGGCGACATTTGTGTCCTCTTCGATAATTCGGTGAGGGTGTGAATACAGGTCGAACCCGCCACTACGGGCAAAAGCGGCAAGCGTCAGGCCTGCACCGGTCGCCAAGCGCAGCGCATGGGCAGTTGGCGCAGAAACGGCGATCAAGGTCGTTACGCCCGCGACCGCGCATTTCTGCACCAGTTCGACCGAGAGGCGGCTGGTCATGACCACGGCGCCTGTGCTGGGGTCTATCCCTTGCCGCGCCATTGCCCCGATCAGCTTGTCCAGCGCGTTGTGGCGGCCGACATCCTCGCGCACCAGCGTGATGCCGTGACCGGGCAACAGAAACCCTGCCGCGTGGGTCGCACGGGTCTGGTCGTGCAAGGGTTGTTGGTCGCGCAGCATGTCGGTGGCGCGCGCGATCTCTTCGCGGGTAAAGCGCGGGCCGTCCCCCACTTGCGGCAAGTCGCGCGCGGCAGCTTCCAAGCTGTCAATCCCGCACAGCCCGCAGCCCACCGGCCCGGCCATGAAACGGCGGCGCGCGGCCAAGGCCTCTGCCCGGTCCTCGCGCAGCCAGAAGCGCGCTTCCAGCCCGTTCGGGTGATCGGCCAATTCGAACCCGTCCAGCTGGTCGGGCGCGGTGGCAATTCCTTCGGACAGGGCAAAGCCCGTTGCGAAGTCTTGCAGATCGGCGGGCGTGGCCATCATGACAGCCGCACTCGACCCGTCGAACACCATTGCCACGGCGATCTCTTCGGGCAATGTGCGGTGCACCGCCACGGCCCGGTCGGATTGCACCGACAGGCCGGAATGGCTGCCATGGGAGCGCGCGGTCATCATTCCGCCGCCGGCAGGATGCGCCGCGCCTGCGCGGCTTGCGCGGCGTAATCCTCCTGCCATTCGGTCGGCCCGTTCGAGGGGCTGACCTGCACCGCCGTTACCTTGTATTCCGGGCAGTTCGTGGCCCAGTCGGAATAATCGGTGGTGATGACATTGGCCTGCGTGTCGGGGTGGTGGAAGGTGGTATACACCACGCCGGGGCTAACCCGGTCGGTGATCTTGGCGCGCAGTGTGGTTTCACCCGAGCGTGAGGCGAGCTTCACCCAATCACCCTCGTTCAGACCACGGTTTTCCGCGTCATGCGGGTGAATTTCCAGCAGGTCAGCCTCGTGCCAGATCACATTCTCGGTCCGCCGCGTCTGCGCGCCGACATTGTATTGCGACAGAATGCGCCCCGTGGTCAGCAGCAGCGGAAAGCGCGGGCCGGTCTTTTCGTCGGTGGCGACATATTCTGTCACGATGAACCGCCCCTTGCCGCGCACGAACCCGTCGACATGCATCAGCGGTGTGCCATCGGGGTGGTCGGCGTTGCAGGGCCACTGGACAGAGCCTTTTTCTTCCAGCAGCGTATAGCTTACCCCGGCGAAAGAGGGTGTGGTCAGCGCGATCTCATCCATGATCTGACTTGGGTGCATGTAACTCCAATTCGCGCCCATCGCATTGGCCAGCATCTGGGTAATCTGCCAGTCGGCACAGCCATTGCGGGGTTTCATCACCTCGCGCACGCGGTTGATGCGGCGTTCAGCATTGGTGAAGGTGCCGTCCTTTTCCAGAAACGTGCTGCCCGGCAGGAACACATGCGCGTAATTCGCGGTCTCATTGAGGAACAGGTCGTGGACGATGACGCACTCCATCGCCGCCAGACCCGCCGCGACATGCTTGGTGTCGGGGTCGGATTGCAAAATGTCTTCGCCTTGGCAGTAAAGCCCTTTGAAGGTGCCATCCACCGCGGCATCGAGCATGTTCGGAATGCGCAGGCCCGGCTCCGGGTCGATTTCCACGCCCCAGACGCGCCCGAACAAGTCGCGCACATCGGCGTGTTTCACATGGCGGTAGCCCGGCAATTCATGCGGGAACGACCCCATGTCGCAGGCACCCTGCACGTTGTTCTGACCGCGCAGCGGGTTCACGCCCACGCCGGGGCGGCCCAGATTGCCGGTCAACATGGCCAGATTGGCAATCGCCATCACGGTGGTAGAGCCTTGGGAATGCTCCGTCACGCCCAAGCCATAATAGATCGCGCCATTGCCGCCGGTGGCGAATAGCTTTGCAGCCTCGCGCAATTCGGTGGCGGGAACACCTGTCAGCATCTCGGTGGCTTCGGGCGCGTGGCGCGGGTCGCTGACAAAGGCGGCAAAATCCTGGAATTCATCCCAGTCACACCGCGCGCGTATAAATGCCTCGTCCATCAGCCCTTCGGTGACGATGACATGCGCCAGCGCCGTGACCACGGCCACATTCGTGCCGGGGCGCAGCGGCAGGTGATGCGCGGCCTTGATATGCGCCGATTTCACCAGATCAATCCGCCGCGGGTCGATCACGATCAGCTTCGCGCCCGCGCGCAGCCGCTTTTTCAGGCGGCTGGCAAAGACCGGGTGGCCGTCGGTCGGGTTCGCGCCGATGATGATGACCACATCCGTGTGTTCCACGCTGTCAAAGTCTTGCGTGCCTGCCGAGGTGCCAAAGGTCTGGCCCAAGCCATAGCCTGTGGGCGAATGGCACACGCGTGCGCAAGTGTCGGTGTTGTTGTTGCCAAACACCGCGCGGGCCAGTTTCTGCACCAAGTAGGTTTCTTCATTGGTGCAGCGCGACGACGTGATGACGCCGATGGATTTCTGCCCATACTCGGCCTGAATACCGCGCATTTTGGTGGCAGCGAAGCTGAGCGCCTCGTCCCACGACACCTCGCGCCACGGGTCCGACACATTGTCACGGATCATCGGGTTCAGGATGCGGTCCTTGTGGCTGGCATAGCCATAGGCAAAGCGCCCTTTCACGCAGCTATGGCCCCGGTTCGCCTTGCCGTGCTTGTAGGGCACCATGCGCACAAGCTGGTCGCCCTGCAACTCGGCTTTGAACGAACAGCCCACGCCGCAATAGGCGCAGGTGGTCACGACCGCGCGATCCGGCGTGCCCATTTCGATCACGGATTTCTCTTGCAGCGTCGCGGTTGGGCAGGCCTGCACGCAGGCTCCGCACGACACGCAATCGGATGTAAGCGCGTCATCCGTCTTGGCCCCGAAAGACACGCGGCTGTCAAAGCCCCGTCCTTCGATGGTCAGGGCAAACGTGCCTTGCACCTCCTCGCAAGCGCGCACGCAACGATTGCAGACAATGCATTTCGCCGGGTCGTAGCTGAAATACGGGTTGCTGTCGTCCTTGGGCCGCCATTCGGGGTTGGCTTCGCCCGATGTGTTGCGCGGCGCGAAATGCGTGGCCATGCCGCCTTCTGGCGCGGTATAGCGCACGTCGCGCAGGCCCACGGCCCCCGCCATGTCCTGCAATTCACAATCGCCATTGGCCGAGCAGGTTAGGCAATCCAGCGGGTGATCGGAGATGTATAGCTCCATCACGCCGCGGCGGATTTTGCGCACATTGTCCGACTGCGTGCGCACGACCATGCCGGGGGCGACCGGTGTGGTGCAAGACGCGGGCGTGCCGCGACGGCCTTCGATTTCGACCACGCACAACCGGCATGACCCAAACGCTTCCAGACTGTCGGTCGCGCAAAGTTTCGGCACCTGAATGCCGGCCTCAGCCGCCGCGCGCATCACGGATGTGCCTTCGGGCACGGTCACTTCGAACCCGTCAATCGTCAGCGTGACCGGCGCGCCCTGCTTCGCGGGCGTGCCCATGTCCCGCTCGTCTTTCCAGTCCGCCGGGGGGATGATGAAATCTTTCATTCAGCGGCCTCCTTCGCGCGGGCGAAATCGTCGGGGAAGTGGGTCAGCGCGGACATGACGGGCAGGGGGGTGAAGCCCCCCAGCGCGCAGAGCGAGCCGTCTTTCATCGTCGCGCAGAGGTCGGTCAGCAGCGGCACCGCGTCCACATCGCCTTGGGCAATCCGGTCTATGGTTTCGACACCGCGCACCGCGCCAATCCGGCAGGGCGTGCATTTGCCGCAGGATTCAACCGCGCAGAATTCCATCGCAAACCGCGCCATGCCCAGCATGTCGGTCCGGTCGTCGAAAACGACCAACCCGGCATGGCCGAGCAAGCCACCTTCGGAATCAAGCTCCTCATAGCCCAGTTTAGCTGCGAATTTCGACACGGGCAGGTAAGACCCCAATGGCCCGCCCACCTGCACCGCTTTGACCGGGCGGCCCGTGGCCGTGCCGCCGCCAAGTTCGTTGACGACCTCGTCCAAGGAAATGCCGAACGCAGTTTCAAACAACCCGCCCCGCGCGACATTGCCTGCAATCTGCAACGTGACAGTGCCGCGCGACCGGCCCAGCCCGAAATCGGCGTAGACTTGCGCACCGCGTTCGAAGATCACCGGCACGGTCGCAAGCGAGATCACGTTGTTGACCACGGTTGGGCGGCCAAGAAAGCCTTCCAAAGCGGGCAGGGGGGGCTTGGAGCGCACCACGCCGCGCTTGCCTTCAAGCGAGTTCAGAAGCGAGGTTTCCTCGCCGCAGACATAGGCGCCCGCGCCAACGCGGATCTCCATGTCGAAGGTGCGGCCAGAGCCGAGCACATCGCAGCCCAGCACACCGGCCGCGCGCGCCAATTCCACCGCGCGGCGCATGACCTTGATCGCGTCGGGATATTCCGAGCGCAGATAGACATAGCCGCGCGTCGCGCCCACCCCCAAGCCCGCAATCGCCATGCCTTCGATCAGCGTGAACGGGTCGCCTTCCATCACCATGCGGTCGGCGAATGTGCCGCTATCGCCCTCATCGGCGTTGCAGACAATGTATTTCTGGGGGCCGTCAGCGTCATGCACGGTCTGCCACTTAATGCCGGTCGGGAACCCCGCGCCGCCGCGCCCGCGCAGGCCAGAGGTTTTCACCTCGTCCACGATCTGCTGGCCGGTCATGTTCAGTGCGCGGCGCAGGCCTACAAGCCCGCCATGTGCTTCGTAATCCGCCAGCGATAGCGGATCGATGACGCCGACGCGCGCGAAGGTCAGCCGGGTCTGGCGTTTCATCCAGTCGAGGCTTTCGACCGGGCCAAGCGCCTTGGCGCTGGTTCCGTTTAGGATGCCCGCCACATCCTCGGGTTCGGCAGGGCCAAAGCCGTGGCGGATGCCGTCGATTTCGACCTCGACCAAAGGCTCCAGCCAGATCATGCCGCGCGATCCGGTGCGGATGATCTGTGCATAGGGGGCTGCTGCGCGCAGGGCGGCGACAATCTCTTCCGCGCCAAGCGCCTTGGCGGCGCTGTCCATGGGGACGTAAATCTTCATGCTCCGACCTCTGCCAACAGCTTGTCGAGTTTCGTGGCATTGACCCGGCCCACGACCCGGTTATCCACCATCGCGGCAGGCGCGCAGGCGCATAGCCCAAGACAATAGACCGGTTCAATTGTGACCGCGCCATTGGCTGTGGTGCCATGCCAGTCCAGCCCCAGCTTGGCCAACACGCTTTCCGCCAAAGCGGCACCACCCATCGCCTGACAGGCTTCGGCGCGGCAGATCTTGACGACATGCCGCCCGGCGGGCGTGTCGCGGAAATCATGGTAAAAGCTGATGACGCCGTGCAGTTCCGCCTTGCTGATATTCAGCGCATCGCAGATTGGGGCATGGGCAGTGACGGGGACGTGGCCGAACGCGTCTTGCAGCGCATGCAGGATCGGCAACAGAGGACCTTCCAGAGCGCTATGCGCCGCTATGATGCGGTCGATTTGATCGGTGTCGGAGGTATTTGATTGTGTCATGGCGCGGCCTGCTGCTTGCCGTCCCAGCAGGGCCAAAAACTATCGGAAAATCAATATCAGAAGGCCATTGCTTGATAGGTGAAAGCTATCAAAAGCTCAACGAAGACCCTATGGCACATAAAACCATTAGGCGGTTTATACCGATAAACGTGGAAAATGGCGCACCCGAAAGGATTCGAACCTCTGACCCCTTGATTCGTAGTCAAGTGCTCTATCCAGCTGAGCTACGGGTGCGTTGGCGGGTAGTTACCCCCCCGGCCCGTCGTTTGCAAGGGGGGGTGGGCGCGGTTTTTTCGGGTTTTTGTTAAAAACCTGTCATGCACTTTCGGGCAGCCATATACGGAATTCCGTGCCTTCGGAATCCGAGCGCACCAGCTCCAAACGCCCGCCATGGCCGCGCACCAACTCTGCCGCAATTGCAAGGCCAAGGCCCACGCCGCCTTTGCGCACGCCGCCTTGAAACGCCTCGAACAAGTGTTCGCGCGCCTTGGGTGGCAGGCCCGGCCCGCTATCGCCAATCCGGATCAGAACGCCGGATTGCCCTTCAATCACAGCCTCTGCTGCGGTCAGTTCAATCACACCGGGGTTACGTGCGGCTTCCAGCGCTTGGCGCGCATTGCGCACAAGATTGTCCAACACGCGGAACAATTGCTCGCCATCCGCACGCAAGTGCAAGGTAGGGCTGACATCGGTCACAAAGGTGATTTCGCCATTGCTGGCCAGCTTTTCGCTTTCGACGACGTCTTCTATCAATGGCGCAAGGCGCAGACGTTCCAACCGGGGCGGGGGTTCTTCGGCTTTACCGAATGCCAGTGTCGATTCGCACAGGTTGATCGCGCGCGACAGCGACCCGACCAGCTTGGGCGCGGCGCGTTTCACGCTGGGGTCTTCGCTCATCTCCATACGGTCAGCCAGCATGGACGCGGTGGTCAGCATGTTGCGCAGATCGTGGCTGATGCGCGCGACCGACCCGCCAAGCTGCGCCAGTCGCTCTTTCTGGCGCAGCAGGCCGGTCAGGTCCTTCTGCATTTTTTGCAAGGCTTCTTCAGCCTCGCGCAGCTCCGCGATATTGGATTTTGGCGTAATGATCCGGGTCGCGTCTTGCGGGGCTTCGGCGTAATCCGACATGGACCGGATCACGCGGCTCATGGGGGCGACCACGAACATTCTGACCGACAGATAGAGCAACAAAGCCGTGAAGAGCGAGATGGCCAGCGAAAGCGCCAGAATCCGTGCGCCGTATTCCCAAAGCTCGCGCTGCAATTGCGCGGTGTCGAGCGTGATCTCGATCAGCAGCCCGCCGCGCTGAACCGGGTTGCCGATGACACGGATGATGCGCGGCTCGGCACGCCCCATCTCCTGAAGCGCATCGCGGGTCAGGCCCAGCAGTGTCGCATCGCGTAAGTCATAGCTCGCATCCACCGGGTCGGGTAGGGGAGAGGCGAGGACCAGCTCGCGGATTTCATCGCGGCGCAACACAACGTTGAACACGCCCGCATTGTCCAGCAATTCCGCCGCCAATTCGCCCGCGATGGACCCGTCAGAGGCCAGCAGCGCCAGCGAGGCGATCTGCGCGCGTTCCAACCGCGCTTCCAGGTAATCGGCGCGGTAGCGTGCGACCGAGGGGCCGAAAATCAGCACCTCGGCCACCATCACGAAGATGACCACCAACCACAGAAACCGTCCTGACAGCGTATTTGCAAACATGTCCGCCTGTTACGCCCATGGGCCGGATCAGGGCAGCCATTTCTGCACCAGCCGCACCACGCGCTTTACATTAGCATTATCAAACAGTTTGCCAGAGAAATAGGCCCCCGCGCCGCGTTTGCCGATTTCCGCCAATGTCGGGTAGGGCAGCACGGTATTGGCGATGGCCGACAGCTTCATCTTGTTGGCAATCGCCAGCGCATAGGGGGCGATCAATTCGCCCGCCTGACGGCCCACAATGGTGCAACCCACAGGGCGACCACCCACGACCATCAGTTTCAGAAAGCCGGTGGTCGCGCCTTCGGCCTGTGCGCGGTCAATCTGGTCGTAGCCGATCTTGTGCACTGACAGCCGCGCGCCAAAGGCTTTGCGCGCCTCGGCCTCGGACAAGCCGATATGGGCCAGTTCCGGGTCGGTATAAGTGACATGCGGGATGTGGTCGGTTCGCGCTTTGGCGGGCAAGCCGAACAGCATGGAGCGGATGATGACCCCGGCATGATAGCCCGCGACATGGGTGAACTGCCCTTTGCCCGCCACGTCGCCAATCGCGTAGACACGTTTGTTGGTGCTGCGCAGGTCCGCGCCGACCTTCACGCCCGCGCGGTCGGTTGTCACGCCCGCGCGGTCCAGATCCAGCTTGTCGATACTGGGTTTGCGCCCGACCGCGATCAGCAGATGCGTGCCGGTGAAAATGGTGCCGCCCTTGACCTGCACCTCTATCGCGCCTGCGCGGCCCGACAGCTTTTCGACCTGCGCGCCTTCTACAATGTCGATCCCTTCGGCCCGCAGGCTGGCCAGAACGATGGCGGCGGCGTCCGGGTCGTCACGTCCCATGGCCTTGGCGCCTTCGATCACCGTCACCTCTGACCCAAGCCGCCGATGCGCCAGCGCCATTTCCAGCCCGATGGGGCCGCCGCCGATGACCACCAAGTGACCCGGCCGGGCCTGTTGGTCGAACACGGTCTCATTCGTCATGTAGGGGACTTGGTCGATCCCCTCTATCGGCGGCACGAAGGCGGTTGATCCGGTGGCGATCACGAAGCGCCTCGCCTTGATCTTGGTGCCATTCGCCTCGACCGTATCCTGCCCGGTAAAGCGCCCGTAGCCTTGTAGCACCTGAACGCCCAAGCCTTCGAACCGTTCGACCGAATCGTGCGGTTCGATCGTTGCAATCGTGGCTTTCACATGGGCCATCGCGGCGGCAAAATCGTCTGGCGTGGGCTTGGTGCCCCGCGCCTTGGCCTCTCGCGCCTTGGCCAGCAGTGCCTTCGAGGGAACGCAGCCGTAATTCAGGCAATCGCCGCCCATTTTGTGCCCTTCGATCAGGACGACACGCGCGCCCATCTGCACCGCGCCCGCCGCCACCGACAACCCGCCGGACCCGCCCCCGATAACGCAGATATCCGTTGTGATCGTGGTCATGCTTTCGGCTCCTTACGGATGGATTTCAGAATGGTGGGCAAAAAGGACAGTGCCGCCAGCCCCAGAAGCGGGCCGATGATATGCGGCTCGAATATAATGCCAAGGTTGGGGGTTTCGCCGCGGGCGAAAACTTCGCCCAAGCCCACGCCGACCCATGTGTAGACAATCCCGCCGGGGATGATGCCGAAAAACGTGGTCAACGCGAAAACCGATGTGCGCACCCCGATCAGGGCGGGAATGATATTGGCCACGAAAAACGGCAACACCGGAACCAGCCGCATGGAAAACAGCACCGATGCGCCATTGTCGCGGATGGCTTGGGTCATGCGCTTCACGCGCCCGTCGCTGGCGTCGATCTTGGCGGCCAGCCCTTTGCCAAGGCCCGTGCGCACCGCCAGAAATATCAGCACTGCGCCGATGGTTGCCCCCAGCACGTTGAACAGCGCGCCCGGAAACAGGCCGAACAGAAAGCCGCCGGTCAGCGTGGCCGGGGTGGCACCGGGCAACGAAAAGGCGACGATGGCAATATAGGCCGCGACAAAAGCCAGCGCGGTCAGGGTGTAATTCGCATCGCGGAAGGCCAGTAGCGCCTCGCGGTTGTCGCGCAGCGATTCGAAGCTCAGGTAATCGCGCAGGGCAAATGCGCCGATAGCGGCCACCACCACCACTGCGATCAAGGGCAGCTTGGCGCGCCATGTGGAAGGGTTGGTTTGGGTCACGGAGTTGTCCTTTGGTTCGGGTCACTGCCTGCACTTCGTTCTGAATGCCGCATGCGTTGCGAATGTGACAGCCCTATCACGCGCGCTTGACAGGACGTGACCGTATCGGGCGAATTGTTTCAATTCCGCACCGATTGCGGGCCAGACCCCGGATTTCCGAATTGACTTGGCCGCGCGGCCCTTGTAACCCGCGCATCTGAGATTGAGTGGCCGCCGATTCCGGCAGGATTTGCGTGTGCCCTAATAACCGTATCATGACTGACAAGGACGCCAAGCGATGAAACGCACATTCCAGCCCAGCAATCTGGTTCGCAAGCACCGTCACGGGTTCCGCGCGCGCATGGCCACCAAGGCTGGCCGCAAGATCGTCAATGCGCGCCGCCGCATGGGCCGCAAGAAACTGACGGCCTAAGCCGTCCGGCCCTGCGGGGCCGTGCCATGGGTGACAGCATGAATGCGCCGGGTTCAGACAGGGTAAGCGATGCCGCTTCGCCCACGTCTGGCCCGGCTTCGTCATGCGTGAGTGTCGAGACCCTGAAGCAGCGCGCCGATTTTCTGCGCGCAGCGAAAGCGAAACGCGCGCCGTGCCCGGCCTTTTTGCTGCAAGCGCGCTTCCGCGACGATGCGGCCCTGATCCGGGTGGGCTATACCTGCTCCAAGAAAATCGGCAATGCGGTCACGCGCAACCGTGCCAAGCGCCGCTTGCGCGCTGTGGCGCGACAGATCATGGCGCAGCATGGCCGCCCAGGTTGGGATTATGTTCTGGTCGGTCGTCCCGGCGCAACCGTCAGCCACGATTTCGCCGCCATGGTCGCCGATCTGGAGCAGGCCTTGGGCAAGCTGCATGGGGGCGCAAAATGACCCCGATGGCGTGGATCGTTTCGCTTCCCATCCGGTTTTACCGCGTGGCATTCAGCCCTTGGGTCGGGCATGGCTGCCGGTTTCAGCCCACCTGCTCGGCTTATGCGATGGAGGCTTTGGCGCGTCACGGCGCGCTGAAAGGCACGTTGCTGACCATCCGTCGTCTTGGCCGTTGTCACCCTTTGGGCAGCTCCGGCTACGACCCGGTTCCCGGCGCTGACCCCGCCCATGATGCCCGCCACTCTCAAATGGGCCAGCACGGAAAGGACTGACATGTTCGACGATACCGACCTGCCGCCGCTGCTGCAAAACGCGCCTGACAGCACCGAGTTCCGCAAACTGCGCAAGCGCATCATCCGCGAAACCCGCGCGGCCATTGACCAATATGGCATGATAGAGCCGGGCGCGCGCTGGCTTGTCTGCCTGTCGGGTGGCAAGGACAGCTACACGCTGCTGGCGGCGTTGGTGGAATTGCAATGGCGTGGGTTGCTGCCGGTCGAGTTGCTTGCCTGCAATCTGGATCAGGGCCAGCCGGGCTTTCCCGCAACCGTGCTGCCGGATTTCCTGACAAAAATGCAGGTGCCGCACCGGATTGAATATCAAGACACCTATTCCATCGTGATGGACAAGGTGCCCGCGGGCCGCACCTATTGCGCGCTATGCTCGCGGCTGCGGCGCGGGAACCTGTATCGGGTCGCGCGGGAAGAGGGCTGCTCTGCCGTTGTGCTGGGCCATCACCGCGATGACCTTCTAGAGACGTTCTTCATGAACCTGTTCCATGGCGGGCGCGTGGCGACCATGCCGCCCAAGCTGGTGAACGAGGAAGGCGATCTGTTCCTCTATCGCCCGCTGGCCTTCGTGGCCGAAGACGATTGCGACCGCTTCGCGCGCGCCATGAATTATCCGATCATCCCATGCGATCTGTGCGGCTCTCAGGACGGGTTGCAGCGCATGCAAGTCAAGGCGCTGCTGAACGAGTGGGAAAAGCGCACACCCGGACGCCGCAACAAGATGTTCCGTGCGCTGCTGAATGTGCGCCCCTCGCACATGCCCGACCCGGAATTGTTCGATTTCCTTGGTCTGGCGCGTGTCCCCGCCGCACGGGACGACGCCACCTGACCCGGATGTGACGCCGCATTTCCGGGAAAACCGCTTGACCTTTGCGCGCCCCTTCTGTTGAACCGGGCGCGAGTGCCGTAACCACAGGAACGCCCCTTCCATGGACGATCAGAATCGCAATCTTCTCTTGGCCTTCGCGCTGTCCTTGCTGGTTCTTGTCGGCTGGATGTATATGTTCCCGCCGCCCGAACCCACGGCTCCGACCGCAGAAGAGGCAGCGGAACTGAACCTGCCGCCTGCCGAGGGCGCACAGGCCATGGCAGAGGCAGAGGCCCCCGTGGCCCAAGACCTGCCCCGCGTGGCGATCGACACGCCGCGCCTGAAAGGGTCGATCAACATGTTGGGCGGGCGGATCGACGATCTGTCCATGAAGGATTATTTCGAGACAACTCAGCCGGGGTCCGACATTGTCCACTTGCTGACGCCGGAAGGGCAGAACGAAGCGTTCTATGCGCTGCAAGGCTGGCGTCCGGGGCGCGATATGTCTTGGGAGGACGTGCCGGGCGCGAATACGCCATGGCAGGTTTTGGAAGGCACTACGCTTTCCCCCGACAGCCCCGTGACGATCGCTTGGGAGAATGGCGCGGGTCTGCGCTTCACGCGCCGTTTCGCGGTGGACGAGAACTATATGTTCACGATAACCCAAGCGGTGGAAAATACCGGATCGGACACCGTCCGTATGGCCCCATACAGCCTGTTGTCGCGTCATGGCGAACCGGCTGATTTGGAGAACTTTTTCATCAGCCACGAAGGCTTCATCGAAGTTGCCGATGGCACCCTGACCGAAGAAGATTACGGCGCGGTGCGCGATTTCCGCGTGGACGAGCGTGAAGGCACCCATGCCCGCGTGGTCGAGGTGCAGGAAAATGGCTGGCTGGGCATTGCCGACAAATACTGGATGGCCATGATCGTGCCGGTGCCGGGTGAAAGCTTTACGGCCGTGTCGCGCTATATTCCCGCGCGCGACGTGTATCAGACCCGCGCCGACCTTCCGACCGTTGCAATTGGGCCGGGTGAGCGCGCCGAGGCGCAGACCATGCTGTTCGCGGGCGCGAAGGAATGGACCACGCTGCGCACCTACGAGGCGGAGTTGGGGATCGAGCGTTTCATCGACGCGATCGACTGGGGCTGGTTCTTCTTCCTGACGAAACCTATTTTTGCCACGCTCTATTTCATCGAAGGTCTGCTGGGCAATATGGGCTGGTCGATCATCGCATTGACACTGCTGATCAAGGCGGCGCTGCTGCCCTTGGCGTGGAAATCCTATGTCAGCATGGCCCGCATGAAAGAACTTCAGCCCGAAATGCTGGCGCTGAAAGAACGCGCGGGCGACGACCGTCAGAAGCTTCAGATGGAAATGATGAAGCTTTACAAGGAAAAGAAGGTCAATCCGGCGGCGGGCTGTTTGCCTATCTTGCTGCAAATCCCGATCTTCTTTTCGCTCTATAAAGTGATTTTCGTCACCATCGACTTGCGCCATGCCGGATGGTTCGGGGTGTTCAACGACCTGTCGGCCCCCGACCCTACGTCGCTGTTCAACCTGTTTGGCCTGCTGCCTTGGGCGGCGCCCGCGCCGGAAAGCTTCTTGTCGCTGATCTTCATCGGGATCTTGCCCATCTTCCTTGGTATTTCGATGTTCTTCCAGATGCGCCTGAACCCGGCGCCCACGGAACCCATCCAACAAGCCGTGATGACGTGGATGCCATGGATATTCATGTTCATGCTGGGCTGGTTCGCGTCGGGTCTGGTGCTGTACTGGATCGCCAACAACACGATCACGTTCATCCAGCAATATTCGATCATGACCATGCACGGGGCACGACCGGATCTGTTGGGGAATATTGGCGTGAAGAAAAAGAAGAAGAGCTAGGGCCGTGGGGTGGCGGCTGGCGCATATCTTCCGCCATCCCATCAAGGCGCATGGGCGAGAGCGGCTGGACGCGGTGGACCTGTCTGAAGGCCGTTGCCTGCCCATGGACCGGCATTGGGCGGTGGCGCATGACGCGGCCATGCTGATGCCGGGCTGGAACCCCTGCATGAATTTCACGCGCGGGGCCAAGACATCTGCGCTGCAAGCGATCAACGCTGCGTGGGACGGGCCGCGCCTGACGCTGACCCATCCCGACCTTGCGCCGCTGACTTTCGACCCCGACAGCGCCGAAGGCGAGGCGACGTTGCTGGCATGGCTGCGCCCGCTGCACGACGATGGCCGCGCCGGACCTGCAAAACTGGTCAAAGCCGGGCGCGGGATGACCGACACCGATTTTGAATCCGTCTCGATCCTGAACCTTGCGTCCAATGCGGCACTTGGGGCGCAGCTTGGGGCTGATCTGGGGCTGGACCGCTGGCGCGCGAACCTGTGGCTGGACGGGATGGAGGCTTGGGCCGAATGCGACCTGATCGGGCGCGAGTTGACCATCGGCGGCGCGCGCCTGCGCGTGGTGGAACCGATTGGCCGGTGCCGCGCGACCATGGTCGATTGCGCCACCGGGCAGATCGACCATGATACGCTCAGCGCCTTACGTATTGCGCGTGGCGATACGAATTTCGGCGTTTATGCCACCGTCATCCAATCCGGCCCCATCCGCGCGGGCGATAGTGTAGAGTTGGCGGCATGAACGCACTTCCGTTTCCCTTAGCACCCGACGCGGATGACCTGAGCATAGAAGCCGGACGCAAGCTGTTGACCGGTCAGGTGGAGTTCCTGAAAGGCGTGGTCGCCATGGATGGCCTGCCCCCCGATGACCGGCTGGAAGTGTGCTTCGCGGGCCGCTCCAACGTGGGCAAATCCAGCCTGATCAACGCGCTGACCGGGCGGCGGGCCATTGCGCGCACCTCGAACACGCCGGGGCGCACGCAAGAGATTAACTATTTCACAGCCGGTGACAGCCATTACCTTGTGGATCTGCCCGGCTACGGCTTCGCGAAAGCGCCCATCCCCGTGGTCGAGAAATGGCAACGCTTGCTGAAAGCCTATCTGTCGGGCCGTGCCACGTTGCGCCGTGCCTTTCTGCTGATCGACATGCGCCACGGTGTGAAGGATGTCGATGCAGAGATCATGCGGATGCTCGACACCTCTGCCGTGACCTTTCAGGTCGTGCTGACCAAGGCGGACAAGATCAGCGCGAGCGCGCGCGAAAAGACGCTGGCGCAAGTGCGCGAGAAACTGGCCAAGCACCCTGCCGCCTACCCGGAGCTGGTCGTCACCTCGTCCGAAACGGGCGACGGTATTGCCAATTTGCGCGCGATTATCGCCGGTTTGACCTGATGAAGAAGCAAAAGCCCATGTCCCAAGATTGGTTCGCCACCGCCCGCACCCTGTCCGAAGCCTTACCCTATCTGCAACGCTATGCGGGGGCGATTGTCGTCATCAAATTCGGCGGGCACGCCATGGGTGACACGGATGAAATGGCCAGCTTTGCCCGCGACATCGTGCTGATGCGCCAAGTGGGGGTGAACCCCGTTATCGTGCATGGCGGCGGCCCGATGATTAACGACATGCTGGGCAAGCTGAACATCCAGTCCGATTTCGTGCGCGGCAAGCGTGTGACAGATGCCGCGACCATGCAGGTGGTTGAAATGGTGCTGTCGGGCATGGTGAACAAGCGCATCGTGCAGGCCATACAGGACGAAGGCGGGCGCGCCGTGGGCCTGTCTGGCAAAGATGGCGGCATGATCACATGCGAGGCCGATGACCCCGAACTGGGCCTTGTGGGCCGCCCGGTCGAGATTGACACCGACCTGCTGCACCACCTGTTCAAAGGCGGATTCATTCCTGTAATCGCGCCTTTGGGCATGGGCCGTGAGGGGGAGACCTACAACATTAACGGCGACACGGTTGCAGGCACCATCGCTGCCGCGTTGAAAGCCGACCGGCTGTTGTTGCTGACCGACACTGCCGGGGTGAAGGACGCGAATGGCGATGTGGTCACGCAGCTTTCGCCCGCCCATGTCCGCGACCTGATCGACAAGGGCGTGATCGCTGGCGGCATGATTCCGAAAACCGAAACCGCGTTGACGGCTATTGCGGGCGGGGTGCGGGCCGCTGTTATCCTTGACGGGCGCGCGCCCAATGCCTGCCTGCTGGAGTTGTTCACAGATCACGGCGCAGGCAGCATTATCCGCGACAGTGATCCGCGCATTCAGCCAAAGGCCTGATCATGAGCGGGCTGGCCCAGATTGAACAGGCCGCCCAATCGCTCGGCCTGCGCGTTGCAGGATCGGTGCCCAAAGGCAGCGCGCCCATGCCGGGCGATCTGCGCAGCATTGTCCTTTTGTCCCCTGACGAGCCTGCCTTTTGGCCGCATTTCACACAAAGCCCGGAATACCGTGATGGCCAGCCCGACCCTATGGATCGCTGGTCCTTCCGGGTGATCCGGGCTCTGGCCGAAGAGCTTGGGGCAGAGGCGCTTTTTCCCTTTGGCACCGTGCCGCCGCATCCGTTTTACACATGGGCGCTGGCATCTGGGCAGGTCTGGTCGTCGCCTGTGCAATTTTTGGTGGGGGCGCGGTCCGGGCTTTGGGCGTCATTTCGCGGCGCGCTTGGCTTTGCGCGCGCGGTTGGCCCCTTGCCACCCCGTGAAAAGCCTTGCGAGGCCTGTGCCAAGCCTTGCGCGACGGCTTGCCCGGTCGGGGCGCTGACCCCGGCAGGGTATGATGTGGACAGCTGCCATGCTTATCTGGACAGCGACGCGGGTCAAGATTGCATGACCAATGGCTGCGCCGTGCGCCGCGCGTGCCCAATCTCTGCTGCCTTCGGGCGCGACCCGGCCCAATCCGCTTTCCATATGAGGCATTTTCACAAATGACCCTGCGCCTGATCTTGACCCGCCATGCCAAATCCGACTGGGACAATCCGCTTGATAGTGACCATTCCCGTCCACTTAGCGCGCGGGGCTTCGACGCCGCGCCGCGTATCGGGCGCTGGCTGGCGGGCCAAGGTTATGTGCCGGGGCAGGCGCTGGTTTCGGACGCGATGCGCACCCGGCAGACTTGGGACCTGATTGCCGCCGAATTGCCAAACCCGCCCGAAGCCAAGTTTGACCGCTACCTGTATCTGGCGGGGCCTGACGTGCTGCTGGGCCGATTGCGCCATGCAACGGAACCTTGCGTTATCTTGATCGCGCATAACCCCGGCATTGCCGAATTCGCGGCGCGCCTGCTGTCTGCGCCCATGGCACATTCCGGGTTTGGCGGGTTCCCAACCTGCGCTACGCTTGTTGCGGATTTCGACGCGCCAAGCTGGGACAAGGTTGAGCTTGGCACCGGGCGCGGGGTCGATTTTATCGTTCCGCGTGATCTGGGGTAAAATGCGCCCTCCATGCGCAACTGGCCAGAGATGCGCTTTGTCTATTGCTTGGCCGACCAGACGCGCCCAAGCTGAAACTTGTCATCCAGAAGCACCATGTCGGCCTGCGCACCGGGCGTGAAGCGGCCCAAATGGCGCGCGCCGATCACATC
>JAFGVZ010000047.1 GCA_016937725.1 Paracoccaceae bacterium
CAGGGTGGCGCGGCAAAAAGACAGTGCGAATCGGGTGGGCAATTGCTCTGATTGCGCGAAATAGGTTTCGGCGCAGGAACTCAGGGACTGGCCCGCCAAGGGCGTGATCCCCTGATATGGCGTCATGTCCGGCCCTTGGTCGATCAGGATGGCAAAATACCCTTTGCCGATCTGTGAATAGGGGCTGACGCTCTCATCCAGACGGTCGCGGTTGAAACTGGCATAGGCGCGAATCCGCGCAGGCGCGCCGTCCTCTTCGGGGGCATAGTAATCGGTTGCGATCAGACGCACCGGCCCATCGCCGCGAATTTGCAACGACAGCTTCCATCGCAGTTTTATGGTCTGCCCGATCATCGCGGTCAGAAGCGTTGCTTCCGCGATCAGGCCCTCTACCATGGTCGGGTAATCGTGTTTTTCCAACACCTTTTCCAGCGCCCCATCCAGCCGCGCAACGCGGCCGCGAATGTCGCTATTGTCCAGTTGGAACGGCAAAACCGTGTCGTCCCAGGCGATTTGTTCGCCAATGCTCATATCGAATATCCTTGCTGGTATCGCGCGCCGCGCGCGCCTAGGCTTGCCCCCACATATAGGAATCACTTCGCAAGGGCCAAGGATGATCCGCAGATTCGGCGAGGCCCGCGTGGCGGGCCAGCACTATACCCGCTGCCACGGGGCCTATGCGATCGTCTTGCATGGCGATGCTGTGCTTCTGACGCATCAGGCATGGCCCGACGATGAATGGCAATTGCCCGGTGGCGGCGTAGACGCCGGTGAAAGTGCACCCCAAGCCCTGCGCCGCGAGGTGCTGGAGGAAACAGGCTGGCGCGTGCAACCGCTGCGCCGGTTGGGGGCGTTCCGGCGGTTTTGCTACATGCCGGATTATGACCTGTGGGCCGAAAAGCTTTGCACGATGTATCTGGCGCGGGCTTTGCGCCCGGTGGGGCCGCCATTGGAACCCGGCCACCGCGCCGCATGGGTGCCGTTGCCCTTTGCTGTGGCGCGCTTGGGGAATGACGGGGATCGCGCCTTTTTGGCGGCCTTCTTGCGGTGATCTGGCAAATCCGCCTTGCACAGCCCACCGATGCCGTGGCGTTGCAGGCCTGCGCGCGGGCGGCGTTCGAGGGTTACGTGCCGCGGATGAATCGCGCTCCGGCACCGATGAGCGCGGATTTGACCGCACCCATTGCGCGCAAAGAGGTGCATGTCGCCAGCGCCCCGGATGGGGCTGCGTTGGGATTTGTTCTGTGCCGGGTCGCGGGCGAAGAGATGCTGCTCGACACTCTCGCCGTTTGGCCTGCACAGGCCGGCCGCGGGATTGGTCGTAGTCTTGTCGCGCATATCGAGGGCGCGGCCCATGCGCAAGGATTGCGCGCTGTCACGCTTTACACCAACGCGGCCATGGTCGAGAACCTGCGCTTTTATGCGCGTTTGGGGTATGTCAGTACAGGGCGCCGGATGCAGGACGGTTTCGACCGCGTCTTCTTTCGCAAGGCACTTGTCTAGCGTCACAACGGTTGGCCGCGATAAAAGCGTGCGGCAGGCTTTTTGGCGGGTTTATAGGCGCTGAACTCCAACAGCGCGCCAGACACGTCGTCGCCAAATTCGTCGCGGCCTGCCCAAGCCGCCAGTTCCCATTTCAGGCGGTCCAGAAAACTCATGCCGCGATGCGTGTGCAGACGTTCGAACAAGGCGCACAGGCCGTGTTCGCCAAATTCGGCCCCGGCCTCATTGGCGCATTCGGGAATACCGTCCGAATACAGGAATAATCGGTCGCCGGGGCGCAATTCGGCTTCGAAACTTGCATATTCGGCGCCGTCCAGAAGCCCGATGGGCAAGCCGCCCTCGCCCAGATATTCTACTGCGCCGTCGCGCCGCTGGATCAGCGGGTGCGGGTGGCCCGCCTGCACCATGACCATGCGTCCGGTCGACAGATCAATATCGGCATAGGCGATGGTCAGGTAGGCGTCGGTCTCTATCTCTTGCAGCATCAGCGTGTTCATCCGCGCGGCCACTTCGTGCGGGGCGATGACGTCGGTCTGGCCGGTCATATGGTTGCGTGAGAAGGCAATGTTCTGGGATTGCCCGCCGCCCA
This sequence comes from Paracoccaceae bacterium, assembly GCA_016937725.1. GTDB lineage: Bacteria > Pseudomonadota > Alphaproteobacteria > Rhodobacterales > Rhodobacteraceae > Roseinatronobacter. The sequence continues at coordinate 2,093 of JAFGVZ010000047.1, forward strand.
ACATGCCGCCAACGCGCGCCCCCAGAAGCGCGGCGGCCACGCCATGACCCGACACATCCAGCGCATAAATGCCAATGCGGTCTGCGTTTATGGGGAATGTGCCCACCATGTCGCCACCCACATGCCCCGAGGAATGCAGCATCAGCGACAATTGGCTGCCGCCGAAATCGTGGAAGCGGTCGCGGATCAGCGATTGTTGCAGCTTTCGGGCTTCCATCAGGTCGCGGTCGACCGCGTCGTAAAGCGCTTGCAGCTTGCGCAAAGCTGCGCGCAAGTCGTCATTGCGGGCTTTGACCTGGCGTTCCATGGCGATCAACCGTTCGCCGGCCATGATGCGGGCGCGCAATTCCGGCGTGCTGACGGGTTTGGACAAAAAGTCATCCGCGCCCACATTCAGCCCTTCGGCCACCGCGCCCTTGTCGTTTTTCGAGGTCAGCAGGATGAAATAGCAATAGGCGTCGCAGTCGCGTGCGCGAAAGGCGCGGCAAAATTCCAGCCCGTTCATGCCCGGCATCATCCAGTCAGACAGGATCAGGTCGAATTGATGCGATTCGCATAGCCGCAAGGCGGCATTACCGCAGGCGGCTTGTGTCACCTCATATCCCCATCGTGCCAGATTTTTCGCCAAGACAAGGCGCTGCGCGGCGCTGTCATCGACCACAAGCGCGCGCTTATGGGCGATTGCCGCGATATCGGCGGTATCTTGCCGGGTTGCGTTGGTGTCCAAGCCAAAGTTCCATACAGTCACGCCCGCGCAAATGGGGCGCTGCCACAATCGCACCCTTGGATTAACACGCGGTGAAAGCGCGGGCGGGTATGCATGGGGCCACGCTTACGATTCTTTAGGGGCTTTGCCGCAATGTGACCCCTGCCATGTCTTGGGGGTTTGAAGTGATTGATTGGTCCAGAGTAGCGGAATTGCATGAAGAGGTTGGAGATGACGCGCTGGCCGAAGTGCTGGATTTGTTCGCGTCAGAGGTGGATGAAGGTCTTATGCGGCTGGCAGAGGCCAAAAGCCCCAAAGCCCTTGCCGCAGAATTTCATTTCCTGAAAGGTGCCGCGCTCAATTTGGGGCTGGACGAGGTGGCGCGACTTTGCGCCACAGGCGAAACAGCGGCAATGGCCGGTCAGCCGACCGCGGCGGAGCGCGCCGCGATCGCCCAACATTTCCCGGAATGTTGCCAAATGCTGCGTGCACAATGGCGCGTGCGCCTTGGCGTGGCCTGACCTTGGCCAAACCCATGTATCAGATCACGAAATTCGCCATGATCTCGTCTTCGGTTATGTCGGAATAGGCAAATCCGGCCGCATCCAACCGCGCGAACAGCCCGGTAAAATTGGCAGGGTCCGTTGTTTCTATCCCCAGCAGGACCGACCCGAAATTACGTGCCGTCTTTTTAAGGTATTCGAAGCGGGCGATATCGTCCTCTGGCCCCAGAATGCCAAGGAAATCGCGCAGCGCGCCGGGGCGCTGGGGCAGGCGCAGCAGCAGGTATTTCTTGGTGCCTGCGAATCGCATGGCGCGCTCTTTCACCTCTGGCAGGCGCTCGAAATCGAAATTCCCGCCAGAGACGACACAGACCACCGTTTCACCCGCGATTTCGTCGCGCAACACGTCCAAAACATCCAGCGACAGCGCGCCTGCCGGTTCCAGCACCAGCCCTTCCACATTCAGCAGGTCCAGCATGGTGATGCAAATGCGGTTTTCCGGCGCGATCAGCACATGATCGGGCGCCACATGGCGCAACCGCGCAAAGGTGCGCGCCCCAATCCGCGCGACCGACGCGCCATCGACGAAACTGTCGATGCGCGGCAAGGTCACGGGTTCGCCTGCGTGCAGGGCCGCCTGCAAGGACGCGCCACCCAAGGGTTCGACATACCGTAACGCGCAGTCGGGCGCAGTAGCCGCCAGATAGCTCGTCATCCCCGCGCTCAGGCCCCCGCCGCCCACCGGCAACACCACCATATCCGGCGCATGCCCCATCTGGGCCATCATCTCGACCGCGACACTGGCTTGGCCTTCGATCACGTCCTCGTCGTCGAAGGGCGACAGGAAATGCGCGCCGCGTTCCGCACAAAAAGCCTGCGCCGCCGCCAGCGATTGGTCGAACGTGTCGCCCACCAGCCGAATTTCGACATGCTCTGCCCCGAAGCTGCGGGTTTTCATGATCTTTTGTTGCGGGGTCGTCACTGGCATGAAAATCGTGCCCTGCACCCCGAAATGGCGGCAGGCAAAGGCCACGCCTTGCGCGTGGTTGCCCGCGCTGGCGCAGACGAAATCGCGCCCCTCTGTCACCCGGTCCAATTGCTTGCGCATGGCGTTGAACGCGCCGCGTATCTTGTAGCTGCGCACGGGGCTCAGGTCTTCGCGTTTCAGCCAGATATCCGCGCCGTATTTCTGCGACAGGTAATCGTTGCGCAACAGCGGCGTGGGCGGGAACAATTCGCGCATGGGCAGGCAGGCAGCTTGGGCGCGGGCGGCAAAATCGCTCATACCAGCGCCGCGTCCAGCTTGGCGCGCACGCTGTCTGGCATGGCGGTGGACCCGCGCGTGGCGGGGTCGAAAAACACCTCGACAACCTCGTAGGTCGCATGCAGCGCGCCCGTGTCGGCATGGCGCATCTCGAACAGGAACACGCAGCTTTTCGTGCCGATCTTGGTGACAACGCCGGTGATCACGATCAAATCCCCCGCCTGCAATTCCGCCACAAAGCGCGTCGTCGCCTGCGCCGTCACGGTATGCACGCCATGTTCCGCCAGCATGTCGCGGTAGGCCAGCCCCAGCTTGGACCACATATGGTAGCAGGCATCGTCGAAAAATGGCGCATAATGGCGCACATTCATATGCCCGAAATGGTCGTGGTGCCACGGGTGGATCACCCCGCGCAAAAGCTCTAGCGCCATGTTGCCTCTCCGTCGTTCAAACCCTTGCCATAGCATATCCGGGGCGGCTGCAAACCCCGTGCGGCCTCTTGCAGCAGGGGCGCAAAGCCAATAGACCGCTTGGCAACTTAACTTCTTGCCAGACCGGAGCCATCATGCCCAGCCATGCCCCCAAGAAAGTCGTGCTTGCCTATTCCGGCGGGCTGGACACGTCCATCATTCTGAAATGGCTGCAAACCGAATATAACTGCGAGGTCGTGACTTTCACCGCAGATCTGGGACAGGGCGAGGAACTGGACCCGGCCCGCAAGAAAGCCGAACTTCTGGGCATAGCGCCGGAAAACATCTTCATCGAAGACCTGCGCGAAGAATTCGTGCGTGATTTCGTCTTCCCCATGTTCCGCGCCAACGCGGTCTATGAAGGGCTGTATCTGCTCGGCACCTCCATCGCGCGCCCGCTCATTTCCAAGCGGCTGGTCGAAATTGCCGCCGCCACCGGCGCGGATGCGGTCGCCCATGGTGCCACCGGCAAGGGCAACGACCAGGTGCGGTTTGAACTGTCGGCCTATGCGCTCAACCCCGATATCAAGGTCATAGCACCTTGGCGCGAATGGGATCTGACCTCGCGCACCAAGCTGCTGGAATTCGCCGAAGCGCACCAGATCCCCATCGCCAAGGACAAGCGCGGCGAAGCGCCCTTCTCGGTCGATGCAAACCTGCTGCACACCTCGTCCGAGGGCAAGGTGCTGGAAAACCCGGCAGAGGATGCGCCCGATTACGTTTACCAGCGCACCGTCGCGCCGGAAGCTGCGCCCGATACGCCCGAATATGTCGAGATCAGCTTCGAGAAGGGCGACGCCACCGCCATCAACGGCGAGGCGCTCTCGCCCGCGACCATCCTGACCAAGCTGAATGAACTTGGCGGCAAGCACGGCATCGGGCGGCTGGATTTCGTGGAAAACCGTTTCGTCGGCATGAAATCGCGCGGCATTTATGAAACGCCGGGCGGCACGCTGCTGCTGGAAGCGCATCGCGGCATCGAACAGATCACGCTGGATTCCGGCGCGGGCCATCTGAAAGACTCGATCATGCCGCGCTATGCGGAACTGATCTATAACGGCTTCTGGTTCTCGCCCGAGCGCGAGATGCTGCAAGCCCTGATCGACAAAAGCCAAGAGCACGTCACCGGCACTGTGCGCCTGAAACTCTACAAAGGGTCGGTGCGCTGCGTGGGCCGCTGGTCGGATCATTCGCTCTATTCCGAAGCGCATGTCACGTTTGAGGACGATGCGGGCGCCTACGACCAGAAAGACGCCGCAGGCTTCATCCAGCTTAACGCGCTGCGCCTGAAACTGCTGGCCGCGCGCAATCGGCGGCTGAAGGGCTAATCCCCTTCATCTTGCCCCAAATACTCCCGCCGGAGGCGCACATTCGCCTCTGGCACCCCGCCAGATGAAAGGCCGCGCCATGACCAAACCTGTCGTTCTGTGCATCCTTGATGGCTGGGGGCTGAACCCCGCGACCGAGGGCAACGCGGTCGCGCAAGCCGATACCCCCAATTTCGACCGCCTTATGGCAAACTGCCCCAATGCCACGCTGGTCACGCACGGCCCAGATGTGGGCCTGCCGAAGGGCCAGATGGGCAATTCCGAAGTGGGGCACACCAATATCGGCGCGGGCCGCGTGGTGGCGATGGATCTGGGCCAGATTGACCTTGCGATTGAAGACGGCAGCTTCGCCACCAACCCCGCCTTGGGCGATTTCATCACCAAGCTGAAAACCACGGGTGGCACGGCGCATGTCGTTGGCGTTGTCTCGGATGGGGGTGTGCACGGCCATATCACCCATATGAAAGCGGCGGTCGCGGCGCTGGCGGATGCGGGCGTGCCGGTCGCTATTCACGCGATCACCGATGGGCGCGATGTGGCCCCGAAATGCGCCGAACCCTTCTTGGCCGACCTGACCGCCAGCCTGCCCGAAAGCGCGCGCGTCGTAACCGTCATTGGCCGCTACTGGGCCATGGACCGCGACAATCGGTGGGACCGCGTGGAACGCGCTTGGCGGGCGATCACCTTGGGCGAAGGTGCGAAGGTCGCCAACCCCGCGCAAGCCGTGGCCCAAGCCTATGCGCGCGGCGAGACGGATGAATTCATCGCCCCTTCGGTCATTGGCGATTATTCCGGTGCGCGCTCGGGCGACGGCCTGTTTTGCCTGAACTTCCGCGCCGACCGCGCGCGCGAGATTCTGGCCGCTTTGGGTGCGCCCAGCTTCACCGGCTTCAACCGAGGTCAGCCCCCGGCATGGGCGGCAATGCTGGGTATGGTCGATTATTCCGCCGCGCATAACGCCTTCATGACCACCGCTTATCCCAAGAGCCAAGTCAAGAACGGGCTGGGCGAATGGGTGGCCGCACACGGGCTGCGCCAGTTCCGGCTGGCAGAGACCGAAAAATACCCTCATGTCACCTTTTTCCTGAATGGCGGCACCGAAGCGAAGGCAGCGGGCGAAGACCGCGCTATGCCCGAAAGCCCCAAAGTGGCCACTTACGATTTGCAACCTGAAATGTCGGCGGGCGAGGTAACGGAAAAACTGGTTGCCGCGATCGGCGCTGGTTACGACCTGATCGTGGTCAATTTCGCCAACCCTGACATGGTCGGCCATACAGGCGATCTGGAGGCCGCGAAACGTGCCTGCGAAGCGGTGGATGCGGGACTTGGCGCGGCGCTGGGTGCGCTGGAGACAGTAGGCGGCGCGATGCTGGTTTGCGCCGACCACGGCAATTGCGAAACCATGATTGACCCGGACACAGGCGGCCCTCATACCGCCCATACGCTCAACCCTGTGCCCGTGGTGCTGGTTGGCGGGCCAGAGGCTGCGCGGCTGCGCGATGGGCGGCTGGCGGATGTCGCGCCCACGATCCTGTCGCTGATGGGGCTGGACCAACCACCGGAAATGACCGGCGAAAGCCTGATCCAGACATGAGATTGTGGCGCGCAACCCTGCTGGCGGTTGCGCTCTGCGCCTCGCCTGCGCTGGCAGACCCGGCCACACGCGCGCTGGAAGCCGCCCGCGCGCTGGAAGCGGCAACCGAAACCTTGCAAGCCGCTACCCGCCAGACTGACCGGATCGACGCGCTGACGGAAACGGTGCAGGCCTATGAAACCGGGCTTGCCGCCTTGCGCGAAGGCTTGCGCGAAGCGCAATTGGCGGAAGCCGCGCAAGCGCGCCTCCTGTCCGAACGCGGGGGCGAACTCAGCCGCCTCTTGGCGGTGCTGATGGCTACAGCCAGCCTTGATGATGCGACCGTGTTGGTCCACCCCGAAGGTGCCTTGGCAGCGGCGCGCGCGGGCCTGTCGCTACGTGACGTTGCCCCTGCGCTGAACGATGAAGTGGCGCATCTGCGCGAGCAATTGGAAGAAATCGCCGCCCTGCGCCGCGCTCGGCAATACGGGCTTCTGGCGTTGGAACAAGGGCTGTCGACCGCGCAAGAGGCACGGCTGGCCCTGTCGCAGGCCATTGCCGAACGCGGTCCTTTGCCCAAGAACCTGTCGGAAGACCCCGACGCCATGGCCACGCTTGCAGCAAGTGCGGCGTCGCTGGACGCCTTCGCGCAAGACGTGGCCGCGCGAGGCAGCGTTCTGAGTGATGTGGAAGCCGCCCGCATTCGCGGGTTTCGTGATGCTGCGGGCAGTCTTGCTTTGCCGGTGCGGGGCACGGTCTTGCGCGCCTTCAACGCGCCCGACCCGACCGGCCTGGCGCGCCCCGGTCTGGATATCGCGACCCTGCCCGATGCGCTGGTCAGCGCGCCGTGGGCGGGAACGGTGCGCTACGCGGGCCCCTTGGCCGGTCGTGGGCAGGTGGTCATTCTGGAACCCGACGAAGACATTCTTCTGGTCATGGTCGGGCTTGGCGACTTGCTGGTCGAAACCGCAGAGATCCTGCCCCAAGGCGCGCCGCTGGGCACGATGCCCGCACAGAGTGGTGATGACACAAGCGCTGGCGGTCGCGGGCAAACACTCTATTTTGAAATGCGAGAGCGGGGAAACCCCATTGACCCGGCGACGTGGTTCGCATTGACTGGCCCTCGACCCTGAGCGGTAAACCCTTCGCCTGATCTGGGCGCGCAAGAAGCGGAAAAGCGACATGATGAAGAAATTTGTTCTGGCAGGCTTTGGCGGTATCGTCGGCGGCGCCTTGATTGCGACGCAATTGACCGGACCGCTGATGGCGCAAGAACGCGCGCAGAGTTCCGATGTGTATGAGCAGCTTGATCTGTTCGGCAACGTGTTCGAACGCATTCGCAGTCAATATGTCGAAGATGTGGACACGTCCGACCTGATTGCGGCTGCAATCAACGGCATGCTCACCTCGCTTGACCCGCATTCCAGCTACCTGCCGCCCGAAGATTTCGACGATATGCGCACCCAGACGCGCGGGTCCTTCGGTGGGCTGGGCATAGAGGTGACGCAGGAGGAAGGCTTTATCAAGGTTGTCACGCCCATGGATGACACGCCCGCCGATCTGGCCGGGGTGGAACCGGGCGACCTGATCACCCATGTCGACGGGGAACCGCTTCTGGGCCTGACCTTGGCCGAAGCGGTCGAGATGATGCGCGGGCCCGTCGGGTCCGAGATCATTGTGACGATCCTCCGCGAAGGTGTCGCGGAACCGTTCGATCTGTCGATCATCCGCGATACGATCCGCTTGCAGGCCGTGCGGGTGCGCACCGAAGGCGACACGGTTATCCTGCGCCTGACCACCTTTAACGAACAAACCTATCCCAACCTGCGCGACGGTCTGGCCGACGCGGTTGAAGAACTGGGCGGGATGGAGGCTTTGGGCGGCGTGGTTCTGGACCTGCGCAACAATCCCGGCGGCTTGCTGACACAAGCCGTCAGCGTCTCCGATGCTTTCCTTGAACAGGGTGAGATCGTCTCGACCCGGGGTCGCGCGGAAGGCGAGGGCGACCGCTTCAACGCCCAAGCGGGTGATCTGATCGAGGGCAAGCCGCTGGTGGTGCTGATCAATGGCGGCTCTGCCTCGGCTTCCGAAATCGTGGCGGGTGCGTTGCAGGATCATCGCCGTGCGATCATTGTCGGCACCCGCAGCTTTGGCAAAGGGTCGGTGCAGACAGTCATGCCATTGCGGGGCGACGGCGCGATCCGCCTGACCACCTCGCGCTATTACACGCCGTCTGGTCGGTCCATTCAGGCGCTGGGCGTCTCTCCAGATATTCTGGTGGAGCAACCCCTGCGCGCGCCCATCGAGGAGGCGGAGGAGAGCACGCGTCCGCAACGGTCCGAAGCCGATTTGCGGGGCAGCCTGTCGAATGGCGACAACCTGTCCGAAGAAGAACAGCGCCAGATGGAAGAAGAGCGCGAACAGGCCGAAGAAGTCGCCCGCTTGCGCGAAGAGGATTACCAACTGGCCTATGCGCTGGACATCCTGCGCGGCCTGACTGCGCTGAACGGGCGCTAAGCCTTTGACGCCCGAGCAGATTGCAGCCTTGCCCTACCGCCCCTGCGTCGGGATCATGTTGATCAATGCGCAAGGGCTGGTCTTTGGCGCACAGCGCATCGACAGTGAAATCCCGGCTTGGCAAATGCCTCAAGGTGGGATCGAGCCGGGCGAAAATCCCGGTTTGGCGGCTTTGCGTGAGTTGGAGGAAGAAATCTCTGTCACCCCCGATCTGGTTGGGCCCTTGGCGGAAACCACCGATTGGGTGCATTACGACTTGCCGGAAGATTTGCTTGGCAATATCTGGGGCGGCAAGTTCCGCGGCCAAAAACAACGTTGGTTCTTGATGCGCTATTTTGGCCGCGACGATCAGATCAACCTCGAAACCGAACACCCGGAATTCAGCGCGTGGCGCTGGATGCAAGCCGATCAGATGCTGGCAGAGATCGTGCCATTCAAGCGCGATATCTATGCATCGGTCATGAATGAGTTTCGGGACTGGCTGGCGTAGCGGAAAGCGCGTGCCGGCAAGGCCCCGGGTCAAGCCCGGGGCGCGACCCCTGCCGAACACACCGCCCGCCCCGGCCCTGAGCCGGGGCCTCTTGGTCAGAACGGTTTCAATAAAAACTCTGCGGATCGATATCTATCGTCAGCCGCATATTGGTGCCCAGCTTGTGCGGCCGTGTCCAGTCGCGCAGCGCGGCCTGCAACGGCGCGCCCTTGGCGGCCTTGACCAGCAGCCGCACCCGGTGCTGACCGCGAATGCGGGCGATGGGTGCAGGTGCCGGCCCAAAGACCTGCGCGCCGATCCGGCGCAGGGGCGCATCACCCCGCGCCAGCGCCTCGCCCAAGGCGAAAAGCGGCTCCAGTTCCGGCCCTGACAAGATGATCCCCGCCAAGCGCCCATAGGGCGGCATGGACAGCGCGCGCCGTGCTTCGGCCTCTGCCCGCCAAAAGGCTTCCTCGTCGCCCGACAGGATCGCGCGGATCACCGGGTGTTCGGGCTGGCTGGTCTGGATCAGCGCGCGGCCCGGCTTGTCGGCCCGGCCCGCGCGGCCCGCCACTTGGCGCGTCAGTTGAAACACCCGTTCCGCCGCGCGCAGGTCAGACCCTGACAGCCCCAGATCGGCGTCGATCACCCCCACCAGCGTCAGATGCGGAAAGTTGTGGCCCTTGGCCACGATCTGCGTGCCGATGATGATATCCGCCCCGCCCTGCGCGATCTCTTCTATCTGCGCCTTCAAAGCGCGGGCCGACCCGAACAAGTCCGACGACAGCACCGCCACGCGCGCCTCGGGCCAAAGAGCGCGGGCTTCTTCTTCCAACCGCTCCACGCCGGGGCCGACGGGGGCCATGCGGTCTTCGGCCCCGCATTCGGGGCATGTGGTCGGGATGGGCGCGGTTGCGCCGCATTGGTGGCAGACAAGGCGCTGCAAGAAGCGGTGTTCCACCATGCGCGCATCGCAATCGGTGCAGGCAATCTGGTGCCCGCAGGCGCGGCACATGGTCAGCGGCGCATAGCCGCGCCGGTTTAGAAACAACAGTGCCTGTTCGCCAGCAGTCAGCCGCGCCGTGACCGCCGCTTGCAGCGAAGGCGAAATCCAGCGGTTCGCGGGTAAATCCTGCCCGCGCAGGTCAATCGCGGCCATCTCGGGCAGCGCATTCGGGCCAAA
>JAFGVZ010000006.1 GCA_016937725.1 Paracoccaceae bacterium
CCCCCCGGACGATGCATTGCTGGCGGCGGTTTTGGAAAAGCTGTTCGCGGATCGGCAAGTGACCATACCCGACACGCTGATCCCTTATCTTTTGCCCCGGATGGAGCGCTCGCTCGCCGCCGCGCAAGCACTTGTCGCGCGGCTGGACCGCGAAGCCTTGGCGCGCGGCAGGCCAATTGGGCGCAGCCTTGCCGCGGAACTGCTGGGCGCTGCGTGACGCGCAACTCTCGCCCTCTCACGTTATCTTCACATCCTTTCTGACAACGCCCGCTTGTCGCGCCTTTTGAGCGCGCTTAGAGTGTTGAGAAGACACTTGAAAATATTTGGGGCAACCATCGTGATCCGTGTGCTTTCTTTCGCCTTTGGTCTGGTCTTGGCGGCGGTTGCAGCCCAAGCCCAAACGACCCGTCAGATTGCAGGCGACGTGATGTTGCTGGAACGGATCGCACTGCCTTTCGGCACAAGCTTCATGGTCGATCTGGTCGATGCCGACGATGTCAGCGTTGCCGAAAACCGCCAAAGCGTTGGCGACACGCAAAGCCCTTTCGCCTTCACGCTCAGTGCCCCGACCGACCGCCCCTTGATCTTGCGCGCGGGGTTACACGTGCCGGGAGGGCAGTTCTGGTTAACGGAACCTTATGCCATTCCCCCCGGCACCGAGGATATCGTCCTGCCACTGCTGCGGGCCATAGCAACGCCACCCATGGGCTTTGCCAGCCTGCTGGAATGCGGCGGCCAATATGTAGAGGTCGGCTTTCTGCCAGAAGAACTGCGCCTGCGCTTTAACGAGCAGGTGCTGACGCTTGTGCCTCGGCCTGCGGCATCGGGTGCCTATTACGAACAAGCCGACAACCCGGCCACATCGGCGCATCTGAAAGACGCCAGCGCAATCTTGCGTATCGACGGCGCGGAACTGGCTGAATGCCGTTTCATCGCCGCCAGCGAAGAGCTTGCCAGCGGTGTCTGGAACCTGACGCAGATTGACGGCACAGCGGCGCTTTTCCCGTCGCGCACCGAGCTTGTCTTCTTTTCTGATGGTCGCATGTCGGCCACAGTGGGATGCAACCGCCTGATCGGCGGGTTCCAGCGCCATGGCGGCATCCTGACATTCGGGCGCATTGCCAGCACGATGATGGCTTGCTCCGAACCAACCATGGCGCAAGAACAACGCTTCGCCCGCGCCTTGGAACGTGTGGACGGGTTTCGCCTGTCGCCAGAAAACGGGCGCCTGACCCTGACCGCAGGCGGCGAACCCGTGATAGATGCGCGCAGACAATAGCCTTTGCGCAGCGTTACAAAATCGACATGAATTCTAGCTATGCGAAGCTTATGACACAGAACACACCTTCGGCAGATTTTCTGTCCAGCCCCTTCCCCGCGCCCATCACCCTGCCGGATTTCGACCCGGCAGGCCCGGACCGCTTCTTCAACCGCGAATTGTCGTGGCTGGCTTTCAACTGGCGTGTGCTGGACGAGGCGATGAACCCACGGGTGCCCCTGCTGGAGCGCGTGCGTTTTCTGTCGATCTCGGCCACCAATCTGGACGAATTCTATACGGTCCGCGTTGCCGGCTTGCGCGAATTGGCCCGCGCGGGTCATGCCACCCCATCGGATGACGGCAAGACCCCCGCCGAGCAGCTTGTGCTGATCGACCAAGACGCGCGCCGCCTGATGGCGAAACAGCAAGAGGTTTGGGCGGCGCTGCGTCCGCTTCTGGCCGCCGAGGGCATCAGTATCCTGTCGCGCCACGACCTGACCGAAGACGACCGCATCTGGCTGCAAGACTGGTATCTGGACCACGCCTTCCCGGTGCTCTCGCCACTGGCCATCGACCCCGCGCATCCCTTCCCGTTCATCCCGAATGCAGGCTTCTGCTTGGCGCTGGAACTGGAAGACCCGACCGGCCGCCAATTGGACGCGCTTGTGCCCATCCCCAGCCAGATTGACCGCTTCGTGCGCGTGGGCACCAATCCCATTCGCCTGCTGCCGATGGAAGAACTGATCCTGGCAGAACTCGACAGCTTGTTTCCGGGCTACACATTGCGCGGGTCCTGCACCTTCTCTGTGCTGCGCGACAGCGACCTGGAGGTTGAAGAAGAAGCCGAAGACCTTGTGCGCGAATTTGAAGTGGCCCTGAAACGCCGCCGCCGGGGCGAAGTGGTGCGCATGAAATTGTCGCAGAACGCACCGACCGATTTGCGCGATCTTGTCATGGAGAAATTGCGCGTGGCCGCCGAAGAAGTGGTCGAGGTGAAGGGGATCATGGGCATCTCGACATTGAAGGAACTGGTGCTGGATGAACGCCCGGATCTTCTGTGGCCCAGCTTCAGCCCGCGCGTGCCCGAGCGTGTGCAGGACCATGACGGCGACATGTTCGCCGCCATCCGCCAGAAGGACATGCTGCTGCACCACCCCTATGAGACTTTCGACATGGTGGTGCGCTTTGTGCAACAAGCCGCGCTCGACCCCGATGTGCTGGCCATCCGCCAGACGCTGTATCGCACCTCGCGCAACAGCCCCATTGTCGAGGCGCTGTGTGAGGCTGCGGAAGACGGCAAATCTGTCACCGCACTGGTCGAGCTGAAAGCCCGCTTTGACGAGGCGGCGAATATCCGCCAGTCCCGCCGTCTGGAACGTGCGGGCGCGCATGTGGTTTACGGCTTCGTGAACTACAAGACCCACGCCAAGATCAGCACCGTGGTGCGGCGCGAAGGCGACCGGCTGGTGACCTATACCCATTGGGGCACCGGCAATTACCATCCCATCACGGCGCGCATCTATACTGACCTGTCGCTCTTTACATGCGACGCGGCCCTTGGGCGTGATGCCGCGCGGGTCTTCAACTACGTCTCGGGCTATGCCGAACCCGCCCGTCTGGAAAATCTGGCGATTTCCCCCAAGGGCATCAAACCGCGCCTGTTGTCGCTGATTGCCGCAGAGGCCGAGAACGCCCGCGCAGGCCGCCCTGCCGAAATCTGGGCCAAGATGAACTCGCTGATTGAGCCGGACGTGATCGACGCGCTCTATGATGCCAGCCGCGCGGGGGTGAAGATCAGCCTTGTCATTCGTGGCATTTGCGGGCTGCGCCCCGGCATTGCGGGCCTGTCAGAGAATATCCGCATCAAGTCGGTCGTGGGCCGGTTTCTGGAACATTCGCGTATCGTGTGCTTTGGCAATGGCGCGGGGCTGCCTTCGGGTCAGGCGCGGGTCTTCATCTCCTCGGCAGACTGGATGGGCCGCAACCTGAACCGCCGGGTGGAAACCTTGGTCGAGATCATGAATGCGACGGTGAAAGCCCAGATCGTGGGTCAGGTCATGGCCGCGAACTTGGCCGACGAAGCGCAAAGCTGGGTCCTGCAACCCGAAGGCCCGGCGCGGCGCATGCTGCCCGAAGAGGGCGACGACCGCCGCCTGTTCAACTGCCACCGCTTCTTCATGGAAAACCCGTCGCTTTCGGGCCGCGGATCGGCGGGGGCCGATGACGTGCCAGAATTGACGCATGGGTTTGATTGAGGGGTAGTGGGCGGACACCGGGGTTTTGCAGCAAGCGCCGCACAGTGTGTGTAGTGGTGTGCGAAGCTGACGTCCGGGACAGCAGGAGATCGACGAAATCACTGCTGCGCCGCGTGTCCGCCTCAAGACTACTGTAAAAATTAAATCTCTCTTTTTGTGCATCTTTGCAGCGATGACGGATCGCATGAAGCACGCTCAACGCTGCTCTGTCTTTCAATCCATATTTTGCGCAGAAGGCGTTTTCATTGTGAGGCTGACCTAGCAGATAGGAGACGGCAAAACACTTATTGCATTTGTTGTCTAGCCACGTTGAACTCTGGAATGGGTCGGTGCATGCACTTGCCCTTTTTCCAGCACGCAGATTGAATCGTGCAGATGAAGACCGGTGCACGAGTTCGATACGATGGGATGCCGGACTTTCCCCTCGTGATACCAGCCATGCATGTCGTCGATCAGTTCGCGCACATAGTTGAAGAAGTTGGCTTTAGCGCCAAAGCCCCCTCCATAATTGGCCCAATAAGCGGTATGGAGATCTTCGATAATGTAGATTCCTCCATCGCTAATTTTTGGGAACGCAATTTCTAGCGTATCGCGTATGTGGCGCATGATGTGGCTGCCATCATCTAATACGATATCAACACCCCCCCATTTCGGAGATTACGCTTTCGAGAAAGGAGGGGTCATCCTGCGACCCAATGCGGACCTGACCGTCAACGCCGTCATACTGACGGCAGGCTTCATTAATATCTATGCCAAAAATGACAGCCTCGGGACCAAAATAGCGGCGCCACATTGCCATCGAGCCCCCCTCCGCTACGCCAATCTCAAGGAAACGAACTGAAGTGCCGCGCCAAGTTTGAAAATAGCGGTCGTATAGCGGCAGATAGTGGTGCCATTTGTGGATAAGTTGTTCGGCCCCCTCCCCATAAATTTTAAGAAGATCACCATCGAAACCGTATTTCTGGTAAATGTCGGCGATAACGTCATCGCCGTTGAACGCGAAGCGACGGATACTTGGTTTTCCTCTGGCCTTTGCAAGAAGGCGCCTAATCATTGACATTATATCACATTGCTCCGATTTATTTTGCTTCGGGTCCAAGGCAAACAGTCACACGCGGCAGAACCTGCCCTGATCCTCGGCGTTTGCGCCAAGAACGCCAGCATAGGTCAGCGAAACTTTTCTCGTTCCGCCTTTCGATTTCCGGGACGCAAACGCCATAGTATGATCAAAGAATTCAAAAGAAAAATGTAGCAGTGGGGTCGGAAGGTCAAGCGGCAGTTTCGTCCCGCTCTGCCGGGTCTGGCCATCTGAAGAGTTGCGCGATGGACGAATGACAGGTCTGATGAGGCTGCGGCGCGGCATCTGCGATGAACAAGGAGTCCGCTCAGGGCAGAAAGCCCCCTCACCCCCACCCCACCCGCACCTCCTGCCACATCACGTTCGCCATCCCCGCCGTTTCCATGAACGCCACGTCGCCAGCGTCCTGCCCGACCGCGATCATGGCGAAGCTGTCGGGCGTGCTCATCCCCGTCGGGTCCACAAGGTGCCAGCCGCCGTCCAGCCAGATTTCGGCACAAGCGTGGAAATCGGGCGGGGTTACGCAGGGGCTGTAGCCCGACACGTAGCGCGCGGGAATTCCGGCGGCGCGGGCGAAGGCGCAGAGCAGATGCGCGTAGTCGCGGCACACCCCCTGGCGCGTGACGAACGTGTCCAGAGCGGTTGTGCCTGCATTCGATGCGCCCGGCACATAGCTTAAATTGCGCCCCACCCAATCGCGCATGGCAAGAATTTTCGCGCCCCCGGCCAGATGCCCGAATTCGGTCTGCACGAAGATTCCGAAGCGGTCCGACGGGCAAAAGACCGAAGGGCGCAGATAGGCCAAGGCTTCGGCGGGCAGCGCATGCATGGGCTGCGCGCTCAGATCGTCCAGCTTTGCAACCACGCGCGTGACGATCACGCGGGCGCTGTAGCTCAGCAACAGCCGCGCGCCGTTGGGAATGACCCAGACACGCTGGCCCAATCCGCCCGTGCCCTCTATCCAGTGCAGATTGGCCCAATCCACCGTCACGGTGCCTTGTTCCACGGTTTGCGTGGCCGAGGGCATGACCGTGATCGCCAGCAAAACCGGGTCGCCCGGTTGCAACGCGTAGTCCATTGTCACATCTATCAAGAGGGTCATGAATCGGGCCTGCTTCTGCGCGTGCCGGTTCCGTTCCGACCACTTTCGGCACTCGCATATTCGTGGGACAAGCGTCAACGCCTGCTTGCATCTTTTGCACCCACGGGCGTAATTCAGGGCATGATTGCCCCTTGCCCGACCCCTTTCAACATGGCCGCTTACGTCTTGGCGGCCGGTGCGCTGAGCCCCGACAAGATCGCGCTGGAGATTTTGCGCGCGAACGGGGCGGAACGCTGGTCCTTTGCACGTCTGGAAGCTGCGGTGCGCGGCACGGGTGCGGGGCTGGCCGCGCTCGGCTTGCGCCCCGGCGCGCGAGTGCTGTTGCGCATGGGCAATAGCGTGGATTTCCCGCTGGCCTATCTGGGGGCGATTGCCGTGGGGCTGGTGCCGGTTCCCACATCCACCGCCCTGACCGGACCAGAGATTACCGCCATGGCGCAAGACCTGTCGCCCGCTTTGGTCATTGCGGGCGAGGATGTGACGCTGCCCGATCACCCTGCCCCGGTTCTGACGCTGGAGCGATTGCGCGCCCTGCGCAACCTGCCCCCGTGTGCCTATGACATGGGGTCGCCCGACCGGCCCGCCTATATCGTCTTCACCTCTGGCAGCGGCGGGCGGCCCCGTGCGGTGGTGCATGCCCATCGTGCGGTCTGGGCGCGGCGGATGATGTGGGAGGGCTGGTATGGTCTGCGCGCGCATGACCGGATGATGCATGCCGGTGCCTTCAACTGGACCTACACGCTTGGCACCGGACTGATGGACCCTTGGGCGATTGGTGCCACCGCCCTTGTGGTTGAACCCGGCGCGCCCCTTGGCCTGTTGATGCGCCGCCATGACGCGACGATTTTTGCCGCCGTTCCGGGGGTTTATCGGCAATTGCTGGAGGGCGGCAAATTGCGCCAGATGCCGCATCTGCGCCACGGGCTGTCAGCGGGTGAAAAACTGCCGGAGGCGACACGCACCGCATGGGCAGCGGCCACCGGGACCGAGATATTTGAGGCGCTCGGCATGTCGGAATGCTCGACCTATATTTCCGGCAGCCCCGCGCGACCTGCCCCGCCCGGCGCATTGGGCTACCCGCAAGACGGGCGGCGCGTGACGGTGCTGGAGGGCGATGAAGGCATCTTGGCCATCCACCGTGATGATCCGGGGCTAATGCTGGGCTATCTGGGCGCGGGCGGGCTGGACCTGCCCTTGCAGGGCGAGTGGTTCGTGACCGGCGACCGCGTGGCCCGCGCCGAGGGTGGCGCGATCACCTATCTGGGCCGTGACGATGATATGATGAATGCAGGCGGCTTCCGCGTGTCACCGCTAGAGGTGGAACGGGCCTTGGCCGACCACCCCGAAATAGACGACATCGCCGTGACCGATATCGACATCCGCCCCGATGTGCGGATCATCGCGGCCTTCTACACCGCACCTCAGCCGCTGGACGAAGCTGCGCTCAACGCCTTTGCAGCCGCGCGGCTGGCGCGTTACAAGCAGCCACGACTCTATCGCCATCTGCCCAGGCTGCCGCGCGGGGCGAATGGCAAACTTTCCCGGCGCGCGCTGCGGGCCCTGTTCAAGGCCGATGATGATAAATCTTGAAATCTATTCCGACCCGGTCTGCCCGTGGTGCTATATCGGCAAGGTCGCGCTGGAACGCGCGCTGGAGGCACGGCCCAACCACCCGTTCGCGGTGACGTGGCACCCTTTCATGCTTAACCCCGACATGCCTGCGGAAGGCATGGACCGGCAGGAATATCTGGAGCTGAAATTCGGGGCGGATCTTGTCGGTGCTTATGGCCCCATCGTGAAACGCGCCGAAAGCTTGGGGTTAGACCTGAACCTGCCCGCGATCACCCGCCAGCCCAATACACTGGCGGCACATGCGCTCATTCATTGGGCCGGGCTGGAGGGCAAGCAGAACGCGGCTGTCAGCAATCTGTTCCGCGCCTATTTCAAAGATGGAAAAGACATCGGCGCACGCGATGTGCTGCTGGAAATCGCCAGCAAGATCGGCATGGATGCCGACCTGACCGCGCGCCTGCTGGATGCGGGTGCCGACCGCGACGCGGTGATAAAGGCCGACCGCACCGCCCGCGCGCGCGGCATTCAGGGCGTGCCGTTCTTCGTGGTGGCAGGTCAGCACGCGGTGCCCGGCGCGCAAACGTCTGAATTGTGGATGCAGGTCATCGACGAATTGGCGGAGCAGCCATGAACTGGCCCCGCCCCAACCGCCCCCTGCGCTTTGGCGAATTCGTGGCGCTGATGGCGCTGATGATGTCATCCGTCGCGTTTTCCATAGATGCGATGCTGCCCGCCCTACCCACGATCGGCGCGCAATTGTCGCCCGATGCACCGCAAAAGGGGCAGTTGGTCATCACCAGCTTCGTGCTGGGCATGGGGCTGGGGGTGATGATCTGTGGCCCGGTATCTGACGCCTATGGGCGCAAATCGGTGCTGCTGGCCGGGATCGCGGCCTATATCGCGGGCGCGCTGCTGGCGATGCAGGCGCAAAGCATTGACGGGCTTCTGGCCGCGCGGTTCTTGCAGGGCCTTGGGGCCGCCGCCCCGCGCGTGATCGCCACCGCCATGGTGCGCGACATGTATGAAGGGCGCGCCATGGCGCGGGTCATGAGCATAATCATGACGCTGTTCATACTTGTGCCGGCGCTGGCACCTTCCATCGGTGCGGTCATCATCTGGCTGGCCGATTGGCGCGCGGTGTTTTTGGCCTTCGTGGCGTTTGGCGTGGTCGGCGCGGCTTGGCTGATGCTGCGCCAGCCAGAATCCTTGCCGCCAGACCGACGACGCCCGCTGTCGCTGCACAATATATGGGATGCCACGCGCGAGATTGTCACCACCCCTGCCGTGATGATTTATGTCGTCACGCTGGTCTTTGCCTTCGCGCCCTTGTTCGCGTGGCTGTCGAACCTGCCGATGATCTTTGCCGATGTCTATAACCGCGAAGCGAGCTTCCCGATCTGGTTCGGCGTAACGGCGCTGGTTGCGGGCAGCGCCAGCGTGGTCAACGCGAAACTGGTCATGCGGCTTGGCATGAAGCGGATCGCCACGCTGGCCTTCAGCTTTCAGGCCGCCGTGTCGCTGTTCTTTCTGGCGCTGCTCCAGATCGACCTGCCTGCACCATGGGACTTCGCGTTTTTCTTTGCCTTCATGTGCTCGGCGTTCTTTTCCATCGGGCTGACCTTTGGCAATCTCAACGCGCTGGCCTTGCAGCCTTTGGGGCATATCGCGGGGATCGGGGCATCGGTCATCCAGTCGCTCTCGACCATCGGGTCGGTGATGGTGGCGGTGCCCATCTCGCTGGCCTATAACGGCACGCCCATGCCGCTGATCACCGGCATGGCTCTATGTGCCTGCACGGCGCTGGCATTGATGCTTTGGGCGCGCAGACTGGCCCCAGAGGTCGCGGCGGAGTGATCCGCGCAAGGCGGCTCACGCAAGCGTGGCTTGCGCGATGTTGCGGGCTGAGAGACCTTCCCAAAAAACGGAGGATCACCATGCGCCGCGCCATCCTGCCCCTTAAAGCCGCATGTCTTGCTTGCCTGACCGCAACCCCCACGCTCGCGTTAGAGTTTTCGGGCTGGACGGAACAACGTTTCTCGATGTTTTCCAGCAATACCTATCAGCAAGCGGGCAACGCGCTGGGTGTAACCTCGCGCGGGACCGTGTCGCTGCTCTGGACACGGCTGGCCCCGTCAGAGCGGGGCAGCACCGGCGCAAGCTGGCAATGGTCTGTGGCGCAAAGCGTGCCGCCCACGGCACTTGACCGCAAGGGCGGGGATGACCGGAACCTGTCCTTGTATTTCGTGTTCCTGCCCGCGCAGAAGGTTGCAGAGTTGGAAAACAGCAGCATCCGCCGCCTGCTGGAAGCCGAAGAGGCGCGCGTGTTGATGTATGTCTGGGGCGGTCAGGCAGCACGCGGCAGCGTTCTGCCCTCGCCTTATCTGGGCGCGCGCGGCAAGACCGTGGTTTTGCGCCAAGCGGGCACCGGCAGTTTCAATGAACGGGTTGACCTGCAAGCCGACCTGCGCCGCGCTTTTGGCGCGATGGCCGACAGCCAGCTTGTTGGCGTTGCGGTCTCTGCCGATAGCGACGACACGGGCAGCGCCATTGACGCAACGATCGCGGGGCTAAGGCTGAACTAAGCGACCAGATTTGGTTGTGTCTCAGGTCGCTTCCGCTGGCAGCGGCGCGCGGCCTGCACTACGCTATTTCCAGTCATTTCGCGGCCCGCGCCGCCAAGCAAGGAAATTGGGAATGGAATTGATCCTCGCACTGGCCGTTTTGATCGTTCTGATCGTGTTGATGGGCCTGAAAATCGTGCCGCAGGCGCAGAATTTCGTCATCACGCGGCTGGGCGCCTATCACCGCACGCTGGATGCGGGTGTGAACGTGATCGTGCCGTTTCTGGACAAGGTGCACGCCAAAGTGCCGGTCAATGATCAGGTCCTGAACGACATCAACCTTGAAGTGGTCTCTGCCGATAACGTGGTTTTCGGCGCGAAACTCCTGGTCGTCTACCGCATTGAAAACGCCGAAGCCGCCGTGTTCCGCGTGAACAAGATCGACGAATTGGTCATCGGGCTGGTGCAATCCTTGGTGCGTTCGGAACTGGGCAAGGTGGAACTGGACGCGGTGCAATCGGATCGCGGGTCGTTGAACGTGGCGCTGCTGACCGCGCTGGAAGATGCGGGCAAGACCTACGGCATTCGCATCTCGCGGTCGGAAATTACCGATGTAACGCTGAACGCGGTCACGCAAACCGCCATGGCCGAAGTGCTGGCCGCCGAGCGCGAGCGCCGCGCCGCCATCACCCGCGCAGAGGGTGAGCGCCGCGCAACCGAGCTGAACGCCGATGCCGAACTCTACGAGGCGCAGCGCAAGGCCGATGCCATTCGCGCCATCGCGCAAGCGAATGCCGAATCGAACCGGATGCTGGCCCTGTCGCTGGACAGCGAC
>JAFGVZ010000048.1 GCA_016937725.1 Paracoccaceae bacterium
CGGCTGCCCGACACAAGTGCTGTGGCATCGCCCGCGCGGCGCGGCCCAAAACTGTGGGGCACGCGGTGCCCGGTGCCAGCACGGCATTGCGCTATCACTTCGGCCACCGAGAAGCCAACACCCGTCCCAAGGTTGAACACGCGGCTGCCGCGCCCGGCCAGCAACCATTCCAGCCCCAATACATGCGCTTGGGCAAGGTCCATGACATGCACATAATCGCGGATGCAGGTGCCATCATGGGTTGGGTAGTCATTGCCATGAATGACCAGCGCTTCGCGCGCGCCGGCGACCGCTTCAATCATGACGGGGATAAGGTGCGTTTCCGGCTGGTGCCATTCGCCGACCTCTGCCTCTGGGTCCGCTCCGGCCACGTTGAAATACCGGAAAATGACCGAGTTTAGCCCATGGCTGACCCCGAAATCCCGCAAGATGCCTTCGACTGCCAGCTTGGACGCGCCATAGGCATTCAGCGGGCGTTGAGCGCTCTCCTCGTCCAGAACGACGCCGTCTTGGTCGCCATAGGTCGCGCAGGTGGACGAAAACACCATGTTGGTGCAGCCCGCGTCCAGCATCGCTTCGACAAGGTTCAGCGACCCACTGACATTATTGCGCCAATACAGGCCGGGGTCGCGTGTGGCTTCGCCCACTTGGCTTAGGGCTGCGAAATGCATCACGGCGCAAGGCTTGTGTTCGGCGAAAGCCGCGTCCAGCGCTGGGCGGTCCAGAAGGTCTGCTTGGACCAGTGGGCCGAACTTTACCGCTTGCGCCCAGCCCGTTGTCAGGCTGTCATACACAACAGGGGTGAAGCCCTGCCGCGAGAGCAATTTACACGCATGGGAGCCGATATAGCCTGCGCCACCGGTCACAAGAACGACCCTGCGATTTATACTATCCGTCATGCCGTATGCCACCGGTTGCCTTGCTTTATCCGGCGTCCTTTGCAACGCGGTCGCGTATCAACGCAAGGAATTTGTCGTGGTATTCTGGGTTTGCCAGCGCCACGTCGACAATCGCGGTTAGATAGCCGAACTTGTCGCCACAATCGTAGCGCCGTGACGGGTTCTTGATCGCGGCGACTTTGCCTTGTCGTGCCAATTGGTCAATCGCATCAGCAAGTTGAATTTCGCCACCTGCGCCAGGTTTCAACCCACGCAGAATGCCGAAAATCTCTGGCGAGAAAACGTAACGCCCGAAAGAGGCCAGGTTCGACGGAGCATCGGCGCGGGTGGGTTTCTCGATAATCCCATGTACCGCAATCAGGCCGCTGTCATCGGTTTCGCCCGGTAGCAGGATGCCATATTTTGAAACATCGGCATAATCCACTTCTGACACAGACAGAACGGATTGGGGTTTCTTCTGATAAGCGTCCACGAGCGCTTTGGTGGGCAGCAGATCGCCTTGCATAAGGTCGTCGGCCAGCAGCACGACGAACGGGTTGTCGCCAATAGCAGGGGCCGCGCAAAGCACCGCATGACCCAACCCAAGCGGCTCTGGCTGACGGACGAAAATGCACGATACGCCTTCGGGCACGATATTGCGGACCATGTCGCGGATATCGGTCTTGCCCTTTGCGACAAGTTGCGCCTCTAGTTCAAGATTGGCGTCAAAATGGTCGCCAACGGCACGTTTGTTGCGGCCGGTCACAAACACCAGTTCAGTGATTCCCGCCGCAATTGCTTCTTCTACGGCATATTGAACGATTGGCTTGTCGATGATCGGCAACAGTTCTTTCGGCATGGCCTTGGTCGCGGGCAGGAATCGTGTTCCCAATCCAGCAACAGGGAAGACCGCCTTGGAAATTCTGGGCATTTTCTTATCCTGTAGTGCAAATTTTCTGTGGCGTGGCGCACCTTACCTACACGGATAAGCCCAAAATCCACAAGTTAAAAGCCGGATGCTTCGGCAGATGCTTGCGAGCTGCATAATTTTCGGCATTGCGATTCTACGTGTCACAATGGTATCACGAAAGTATGGCATGCTATACTTTAGTCCGGAACGCCTAATTTTAAAGCAATCTTTATTCTTGTGCCGGGTTTGTTGCCGCAGTGCGGCATTGAAACTGAGACTCGCTGAGAAGTATGATGCAATCGTCTGATGCAGCATCGTCCCTGAAAGACGCTTTCTCTCGGTTCGAAAAGGGTGCGTGACATGGCGTTCGACTTGTCTTTGATTTACAAAAAAGACCTTCCGGCTCTTTTGGGTGCGCTGCGCGACATGCGGCGCGAGCATAAACAAGTCCTGCTGCTTTTAATCGATGTCATCGTGGTTTTCATGGCATTCGGTGTCGTCTTGTTTTTAGACCCGACCGTGGGGCGAGTTTGGCAGCCAACGCTGGAGCAGCTTGGGGTTTTGACCCTGTTGACATGTTCGGCGGCTGTTGGATCTGGCCTGTTGGGTTTGCACAAGGTTCAATTGAAATCCTACGAGGCGCGCGGCATGGCGCGAAGTGCGATACTTGGGGGTATCATCGGATTCATGGCCTGGATCGCGAATTTTATTCTGACCCCGCTTTTTTCCGGTTCTGCGATCGTTTTGCTGACAACACTTTTCGTTATTGGTTCGGTGCTTGCGCGTTTCATGCTGCTGCAAATCGTGCGGCAGCTTTACAGCTATGGCGGTCCTGTTACGAAAGTTCTGATCTACGGTGCCGGGATGACAGGTATGCAACTTGCCTTGGCGCTGCGCGCCTCTGACAGCATGCGCGTTGTGGGGTTCCTGGACGATAACTCGGCTATGAATGGCTTAAGTGTGGCTGGCCTGACGGTTCACCAGCCAACCCAGATCAGCAAGGTTGCGTCCTTGCACGGCGTTTCGCGCGTGTTGCTTGCCATGCCGTCAGTTTCGCAGCCCAAGCTCACGCGAATCGCCCGCAGGTTGACCGATATGGGGTTCGAGGTGCAAAGCCTGCCATCTTTCGCCCAGCTTGTCGGCGTGGAAACCTTGGTAGATGCGTTGAAACAGGCGCTTCCGGATTCTTTCCTGAGCCGTGAGGCCGTGGACGCCAATATGTTGGGTGCCTGTGGTGTCTACGAAGGTAAATCGGTCATGGTGTCGGGGGCGGGCGGGTCGATCGGCTCGGAACTCTGCCGCCAGCTCTTGTTGTGCAAACCGCGTCGGTTGGTGCTGTTGGAATCGAACGAGCATGCCCTCTACCAGATCAATGACGAATTGATCGAACTTGGTCAGAAATCCGATTGCGAAATCGTTCCGATCCTTGGCACCGTGACAGAGCGCCGCTTGGTGCAAATCGCGCTGGTTACGCATGATGTGCAAGTTGTCCTTCACGCGGCAGCCTACAAGCACGTTCCTATGGTCGAGGCCAACGTACTTGCTGGTATCGTGAACAATATTTTTGGAACTGCCATCCTTGCGCGCGAAGCGGCTGATGCGGGGGTCGAGAGATTCGTTCTCGTCTCGACCGACAAAGCGGTGCGGCCCAAGGGAGTGATGGGGGCCACGAAGCGCATGGCCGAACTGGTCGTCGCAGATTGTGCGCGCCGCCAAAGACTTGACGGAGACAACCGCGGCACGGTTTTTTGCATGGTGCGCTTTGGCAATGTGTTGGGCTCTTCCGGCTCGGTCATTCCGCGGTTTCAGGAACAGATCGCCACGGGTGGTCCGATCACACTGACTCACCCGGATATTCAACGCTTTTTCATGACTATCCAAGAAGCAACACAACTTGTGTTGCGTGCCGGGGCGATGGCCACGGGTGGCGATGCTTTCGTGCTTGATATGGGCAAACCGGTTCGGATTGCTGATCTCGCTAAAATGATGGTCGAATCGGCTGGTCTGACAGTGCGCGACGCCCGCAACCCAGATGGTGATATTGAAATCATGGTCACCAAGCTGCGACCCGGCGAGAAGCTGTATGAAGAGCTGTCGATCACCAATGAACAATCTTCGACTGACCATCCCAAGATATTCGTGGCCAAAGAGTCGGGGCTGTCAGAGTTTCAGATCACCCGTGCCTTGGCGGGTTTGCGCAGGGCCATTGCCAGTGGTGACCCGGACATAGCGCGCAAGGAATTGCTGCATTGGGTGCGTCAGGACCTTGATGCGCTACGAGCGCTCCGCGTGGAGGAGCCGATCGCAGCAATCTCTCCCCCGGGAGCGTTCTGGACCGATTGACCTGTTGGCATCATGCTGCGCAGTGGTCAATTTCCGCCTGTGCTTGACCCGGATTAAGCCGTTATTCACGACTGGGCAGGAATACTGTGCCGGCGTAATGACATTCATGCCAAGTTATGACAGCCCCTGTTCGGTTTACAGATCTGCTTAGTAAAGAGCGTCGCGCTAGGCTGCGCGCAGAACGCCTGTATGAGCAGGCGCGGGATGAGTTGAAATCGGCAAATGAAAAGCTGAAAGGGCATGCCTTTTCTCTGTCCCAACAGATCATCGTGCAACGGCAGGAATTGCAGTTGGTGCGCCAACAGGCGGTCGCGTTGCGCGATGTGAATTCGCAGGTCGCGCAAGACCTGCAAGTGGCGCATTCCGAAGTCGACCTTGCCAATCTGCGCTTGCGCGAAGCGATCGAAACCATGCCCGACGGTTTTGCCGTGTTCGACCCGTTGCAATCGCTGGTCATGGCCAACCAAGCCTTCCTAGGGGTATTCAACGCTTTCCCAGAGGTGGCGCAAGGCATCCGCTATGCGCGTATTCTGGAAATTTGTGCCTATGAAGGCTTGGTGCGCTTGCAAGATGAAAGCCCCGCGACTTGGGTCGACACAATGCTGCGACGTTGGTCGCAGGAACATATCAAACCTGTGGAATTGCATTTTGCCAGTGGAATGAGCGTGCGCCTGATGGATCGTCGCGCCCCGAATGGCGATTACGTGTCCTTGGTGCGCAACATCACGGAGACCCTGCGTTACCAAGCGGAATTGATAGAAGCGCAGGAACGCGCCGAAGCTGCGGCGCAGGCCAAATCCGCTTTCCTTGCCAATATGAGCCATGAGATTCGCACGCCTATGAATGGCGTTGTTGGCATGGCCGATCTGCTGTCCGAAACAGATCTGGACAGCGAGCAGCGCATGTTCACGGATACGATCCGCTCTAGCGGGCAGGCGTTGGTTACGATCATCAATGACATTCTCGACTTCTCGAAAATGGATGCGGGCCGTATGGAACTGCATCCCGAACCGTTTGACTTGGAAAAAACCATCCATGAGGTGTTGACGCTTTTAGCGCCTTCAGCTCGCGCGAAGGGCATCGAACTTATCCTGGACTATGACATGTTCCTGACCCGCAACCTTGTGGCCGATCCGGGGCGGTTGCGTCAGGTTCTGACCAACCTTGTGGGCAACGCAGTCAAGTTTACCGACAAGGGCTATGTGCTTGTGCGCGCCGTAGGGGTCGGCATATGCGATGGTGGCCATCTGGTGCACCTGACGGTCGAGGATACGGGCATTGGCATCGCGCCCGAGAACCAAGAACATGTTTTCGGAGAGTTCCAGCAGGTCGAGGAAACCGCCAATCGCCGCTTTGAAGGCACCGGGCTTGGCTTGGCCATCACCCGGCGCATTCTGGACCTGATGGGCGGCAAGATGTGGCTGGAATCAGAGCTTGGGGTCGGGTCCTGCTTTGGCATGTCTCTGGCCTTTCCAGAGGCGAAAACACCAGACCCCGCACCTGCCCATGATTTGCCAGCGGTCATTCGCAAAGTGCTTCTGGTCAGTGATCACCTGATCAGCCGCGGGATAGTCGAGCGGCAGTTGCAATCGGCACATGTCAAGATCACGACGGCAACACAGGCGGATGCGGCGGCGAAACTGGCGCGACAGGCGGCTCCTGACCTTGTTATATTGGATAATGAATTGTCAGAGGCGGACCCTGTTGCCGTGCTGGAGAAGCTGCGCGCGGTTTTGCCTGCCTGCCCGGTGATTGTCTTGAGCGCGGCAGCGCAAGATGCAGCGCAACTGTTGGAGCGGGACCGCTGCCTGACGGTGTTGTGCAAGCCGCTTTTGTGGCGCGATCTGTGTGCGGCAGCGTGGCGGATCACGGGGGATTGCGCTGCAAAACCCAGCACCCCAATCGAAGCTGCAACGCCGCCGCCAGCCTCCCCCGCGCGCCCGCTGCGGGTTCTCTATGCAGAGGATAATGCGACCAACCGCCTTGTGTTCAGCAAGATGGTCAAGGATCTCCCATTGGAACTGACCTTGGCCGAAAACGGGCGCGAAGCGGTGGATGCCTTTCAGGCAAAGCCCTTCGATCTAGTCTTCATGGATATTTCTATGCCAGAGATGGACGGGCGCGAAGCTGCGCGGCGCATTCGCGCAGTGCCCGAAGGCGGACATGTTCCCATATTGGCCTTGACCGCCCATGCGCTTCAGGAAGAGGTCACCAAGATCATGGCGGCTGGAATGAACGCCACGCTGACGAAGCCCTTGCGAAAGGCCATTTTGCTGGAAGCGATCAAGACATACGCGCCCGCACCACAAATGGGTGCAGGCAGGTCATTCTGACACTTGCCCTATACAGCAGAGCTGTGCCCGGCCTTTTCCATCGCATAAGCGTCGAAAGCGGTCGCAATCATCCGCGTCAGGGGACGGCCTGCTTGCGGAATGACCAAGGCATCACCCTCGCGCGCGACGAACTCGCCGAACTTGGCGCAAGTTGCAGCGAACAAAGCCTCTACCGCGGCCTGTGGCGCGCCATAGCTTTCGGTCAATTCGCGGGCCGATACGCGGAAGTCACACATCAGCGCCTCGATCGCGCGACCGCGCCAAAGGTCTTCGGACGTGAATGCGTGACCGCGCACGGTTGCAAATTCGCCCGCTTGCACCGCTTTTTTCCAGTTGGCGGTCGCAGGGGCGTTCTGCGCGTAGCCCTGCGGGAAGCGCGAGATGGATGACGCTCCCAGCCCGATCAAGACGGGCGATTGGTCGTCTGTGTAACCTTGGAAATTGCGGCGCAACGTGCCTGCCTTCGCAGCTTTTGCCATGCCGTCATGCGAACGCGCGAAATGGTCGATGCCGATTTCATCATAGCCGTCCCACATGAACAGGCGGCGCGCGGTATCGAACAGGTCCAGCCGCTTTTCCGGGCGGGGCAGGGTGTCTGACGGGATCATCTGCTGGCGCCGCGCCATCCATGGCACATGCGCATAGCCATAAAGCGCCACACGGTCGGGGTTCAGGGTCAGCAGCTTCTGCACCGAATCGGCAATGCGCTTCGGGGTTTGATGGGGCAAGCCATACAATATATCGGCGTTCAGGCTGCTGATCCCGCGGGCGCGGATTGCATCAACTGCGGTCTTGGTAATTTCGAAGCTTTGGTCCCGGCCGATCACGGCCTGAATTTCGCCGTCGAAATCCTGCACACCTATGGAGGCGCGGTTCATACCCGCTTCGGCTAACGCATCCAGCCGGGCATCGTCTATCTCGTTTGGGTCAATCTCGACCGAGAACTCGCCATCTTTGGCAAGTGGCGCAATGTCGAACACCAAGGCCGCGATGGCGCGCATTTCATCGGGTGGTAGCATGGTGGGCGTGCCGCCACCCCAGTGCAACCGCGACAGTTCTACGCCTTCGGGCAGAGCGCGGCGCAGCATTTCCAGCTCTTCCTTCAAGGTCTGCGCATAGGCGATGACTGGCGCATCCGAACTGGTGCCTTGCGTGCGGCAGGCGCAGAACCAACACAACCGTCGACAGAACGGCACATGCAGGTAGAGCGAGATTTGAGAATTTGGCTCGATCCGCGCAATCCAGTCGGCGAATGTCTCGCCCGTTAGACCTGCGCCGAACTGAGGTGCTGTTGGATAGCTCGTATACCGTGGCACACGTGCGTCAAACAGACCAAGCTTTGAAAGTTGCGAAACATGTTTCATGTGTCTAGAATAAAAGACATACGCTAGAAATCCTTGATGTAGATCAATCCTGATGACACGTGCGACAACCTCTATCAAAACTTACAATCAGGATTGCTCGGATTGTCCAATTCGTCACCGCGCTGTCTGCGCACGATGCGAATCAGACGAGTTGGAACGCCTTGAACAGATCAAGTATTACCGCAGTTTTGAAGCTGGTCAGACCGTTGTTTGGGCGGGTGACAGCATGGATTTCGTCGCCTCTGTCGTGACAGGCATAGCGACGCTGTCGCAAACCATGGAAGACGGGCGCCGCCAGATGGTCGGGCTTTTGCTTCCGTCGGATTTTATCGGCCGTCCCGGGCGCGCCACTTCGGCTTATGATGTAACGGCTGCGACCGATACTGTCATGTGCTGTTTCCGCAAAAAACCCTTTGAAGACATGATGTTGAAGACTCCTCACATCGGTCAGCGGTTGCTAGAGATGACGCTGGACGAACTGGATGCCGCGCGCGAATGGATGCTGCTTTTGGGCCGCAAGACCGCGCGCGAAAAAATTGCCAGCCTGCTGACAATCATTGCCCGCCGCGATGCGTCTTTGCAATTAAGCGCAGCGGATGGCGAGTTGAGTTTTGATCTGCCGCTGACCCGCGAAGCGATGTCTGAATATCTGGGCCTGACTTTGGAAACCGTCAGCCGCCAGATGTCGACCCTGCGCAAGGAAGGGTTGATCGTGACCGAGGGCAAGCGCCATATCACGATCCCGGATTTTGATCGTCTGTTAGAAGAGACAGGGGATGATTCGGATGGCGGCTTCTTGGTCTGACCTGCCGTAAACTTGACTTGTCGGTGCCATATTGGCGGCGCATTTCGGTGACTTTCTGACTGCTCAGGTTTTCAATGGGTGGCAGCATGAGCAATGGCACGGCTCGGGCCGGATTCGATTGGGATGAAGATCAAGAAGGTCTTCTGGTTCCTAGCGGACCGCAACCAAGAGTAGAGTCCGATGAGGTGCGGCAGCGTCCCGTGCTCCCCAGAAAGCTTGGCCTATTCGCGCTTGGCCTTACCTTTTTGGTCGGTCTTGCCTATGAAAAAGACATGCTCTCGCAATTTCGGGGAGCGTCTACCATGCCGACCGCGATCCTGAATGTGATTGCGCCCGCCATGGACAGCGCGGCCTTGCCGGACGGCTTGCTGACTTATGACGAAGCGCAGGCCCGATCCTTTCTGCGCGGGCTACGCGCGGCTGATATGCCGACGTTGAGCGCCTACGCTGCACGAGTGGCCGAGGATATAGCAAAGGCAGACCCCGCCATGCGGCCCTTCTTGCACGATGCGCAACGCTTGCTGAGCGTCGAACTGTCCCGCCGCGCGGCTAGTGCATCATAAAAATCGGCGATCCGGCCTCTGTCAGCAAGCTGCGCGTGGTGCCGCCAAGAATGGCTTGGCGCAGCCGCGAATGGCTATAGGCCCCCATGACCAACAAATCCCCCGCTTTGTCCCGCATATGGCGTTGCAACGTGCTGGGAATGCCGATGCCTGCGCTGGCAATGACCGAGACTTCGGCCTTGACCCCATGGCGCGCCATCATCGTGGTCAGCAGACCACCGGGGTCAGAGCGTTCTTGCCCGTGTGACGGCGGGTCAATAACAAGCACATTGACCAGATCGGCAGCTTTCAGCAGCGGCAGAGCGGCGCGCGCTGCGTGCAGGGCTTCGTCGCTTTGGTTCCAGGCAAGAACAATGCGCTTGAACTCTGGCAAGTCGGTCACGGATGGTGGCAGCACTAAGACAGGCGCATCGCCGTCGAAAAGAGCAGCCTCGATCACAAGCTCGTCTTGCGGGCCGCGCCCGTCGCCATAGGGGCTGGGCAGAACCACAAGGTCGCAATAGCGTGCCCGAAGCCCGGCATAAGACCCGATCCCGCCCATTGCGACGACGGCATTATCGGTGCTCCAGCGGATTGCTTCGCCGTTCAACCGTGCCCGCACCAGTTCACGCAGAGTTTCTGCCCGTTTTTGCAAAAGTTCAAGGGAATCCGAGTAAATTACCGCCGGTGCGCCGCCGACGAAAGCGACCGCCTGAGTCGTATCGACCGCAAGGCAGCAGACTTCCAGATGGGCATCGCTGCGCTTGGCCATGCTGATTGCGCCATCCAGAACGTTTTCTATCCCGGTCTCTGATGTGACAAAGCTGAGAAGGGATTTGTAGGCCATGATATGCGCTCCTGTTCTTTCGCGCCTATAATCACGCAAAAAACACGGGCTTGCCTTGATCCTTCGCACGGTCTGGCGACGATTCTTTTGACCTAGGTCAAGGTGTCGGACATAGGCCCGTGACAAAAGGCATCATACAAAAATGTGTTTCCCGGCGTTAGACCGGGCGCGCGAACAGAAAAGGGAAGCAGATTATGTTGGGATACATAAAGCTCGCCATTCTGGGCTTTGCGGTGGTCGTCGCCGCCGTGGCCGCAGGATTGGCACGCGACCTGTCATACCAGATCCACGCTTTGATCTTCATGGTATCGGCAGCAATCGCATTCATCTGGTTGATCCGTCGTGTGAGCGAACCTGCTCCTGTGGTCGACCCGAACACCTACATGGACGGGCCTGTCCGCTTCGGCGTGATCGCAACTGCCTTTTGGGGCGTTGTGGGCTTTCTTGTAGGCGTGGTCATCGCCTTTCAGCTTGCTTTCCCGTGGCTGAATTTCGAATGGGCCCAAGGGTTCATGAATTTCGGTCGTCTGCGTCCGCTGCATACGTCTGCGGTGATTTTTGCATTTGGCGGTAATGCGCTGATCTCAACAGCCTTTTACGTTGTGCAGCGCACCTCTGCGGCGCGCCTGTGGGGCGGAAGCCTCGCATGGTTCGTGTTCTGGGGCTATCAGGTGTTCATCCTTCTGGCCGCGACCGGCTATGTGACCGGTTCCACGCAAAGCCAGGAATATGCCGAACCCGAATGGTTGGCGGATCTGTGGCTGACGATTGTCTGGGTCGCGTTCCTTGCCATCTACATGGGCACACTGATTAAGCGCCGCGAGCCGCATATCTATGTGGCCAACTGGTTCTACCTTGCGTTCATCGTGACGGTTGCCATGCTGCACCTGATCAACAATGTGCAGATCCCGGTGTCGTTCCTGGGTTCGGCCTCTATTCCGGTGTGGTCGGGCGTTCAGTCAGCCATGATCCAGTGGTGGTATGGCCACAACGCGGTGGGCTTCTTCCTGACGGCGGGCTTCCTTGGCATGATGTATTACTTCATCCCCAAGCAGGCTGAGCGCCCGGTCTACAGCTACAAGCTGTCGATCATGCACTTCTGGGCGCTGATCTTCCTGTATATCTGGGCTGGTCCGCACCACCTGCACTACACAGCACTGCCCGACTGGGCGCAGACACTGGGCATGACCTTCTCGATCATGTTGTGGATGCCAAGCTGGGGCGGCATGATCAACGGTCTGATGACGCTCTCGGGCGCATGGGACAAGCTGCGCACCGACCCGATCATCCGCATGATGGTGGTGGCCGTGGGCTTCTACGGTATGGCCACATTCGAAGGCCCGATGATGTCCATCAAGGCCGTCAACAGCCTGTCGCACTACACCGACTGGACGATCGGTCACGTCCATTCCGGCGCGCTTGGCTGGAACGGCATGATCACCTTCGGCGCGCTTTACTATCTGGTGCCAAAGCTGTGGCAGCGCGAAGGGCTTTATAGCCTGCGTCTGGTCAGCTGGCATTTTTGGTTGGCGACGATCGGGATCGTGCTTTACGCGGCATCCATGTGGGTGACCGGCATCATGGAAGGCCTGATGTGGCGCGAAGTGGATGCGCAGGGCTTCCTCGTGAACTCTTTCGCAGACACGGTTGCCGCGAAATTCCCGATGTATGTGGTGCGCGGTATTGGCGGGGTCATGTTCCTGACCGGTGCGATCATCATGTGCTACAACCTGTGGAAAACTGTGACCAGCACGGCAGAGCGCAAGCCTGCCAGTGTTGGCTCCGCAGTGCCCGCTGAATAACGAAAGGGCACGAAAATGGGACTTCTTGACCATCACGGCAAGATCGAACGCCATGCCACGTTGTTGCTGGTTCTCAGCTTCCTCGTGGTGTCTATCGGGGGCATCGTGCAGATTGTGCCGTTGTTCTACCTCGATAACACCATCGAGAAGGTAGAGGGCATGCGCCCCTATTCGCCGCTGGAAATCGCAGGCCGCGAGATCTATCGGCGCGAGGGCTGCTATGTCTGCCACAGCCAGATGGTGCGCCCGATGCGCGACGAAGTCGAGCGCTACGGCCATTACTCGCTGGCGGCAGAATCGATGTATGATCATCCGTTCCAGTGGGGGTCCAAGCGCACCGGGCCGGATCTGGCCCGTGTCGGTGGCCGCTATTCGGACGATTGGCACGTGCAGCACATGATCAAGCCGCAAAGCGTTGTGCCGGAATCGATCATGCCATCTTACGGCTTCATGATGAACCGGGAACTGACCCGCAAAGACGCGGAAGAGGTGATCGACATCATGGGTATCTACCGTATGCTGGGTCATCCCTACACGGATGAGATGATGGACGTGGCGATGACCGATTTCTTCGCACAGGTCGATCCGTTCGGTGATCCGGTTGCTGACCGCTATCCGGGTGCGCAGCAGCGCAATTTCGACGGGCAGGAAGCTGTCACCGAAATGGATGCGGTGATCGCTTATTTGCAAATGCTGGGCACGCTGGTCGATTTCGACACCTTCGTTCCCGACGCTTCACGCTAACAACAGGAGGACGCAATGGAAACCTATTCCCTGCTGCGTGCCTTCGCCGACAGTTGGCACCTGCTGTTCATGTTCTGCTTCTTCATCGGGGTGTTTGTCTACATCCTGCGCCCCGGTGGGAAGAAGGTCCACGAGGACACGGCGAACATGATTTTCCGCAACGATGACAAGCCTGCCGCAGAGGACAACCGCAAGCGGCAAGCGGGTCACGCCGATCTGAGAGAGGCCAAGTGATGGCTGACAATTCGAAAACAAGCGCCAACCACCTAAAAGGCGATCCGAACACGACCGGGCATAGCTGGGACGGGATCGAAGAATTCGACAACCCCATGCCGCGTTGGTGGGTCTGGATCTTCATCCTCTGCGTGATCTGGGCGGTTGGCTACTGGGTGTTCTTCCCGGCATGGCCGGGTATGAACAAGGCGACCAGCGGTGTATTGGGCTACGCCTCTCGGGCGCAGGTCGTGGAAGAGATCGCGGCCTTTGAAGAGCGCCATGATGTGCTGTTCGCGCAGATCTTGGAAACCGAGCCAAGCGAACTGGCCAATAATGAAGAGCTGCATCGCTTCGCGGTGAATGCAGGTGCTTCTGTCTTCGCGGCCCAGTGTTCGCAATGCCACGGCGCTGGCGGTGCCGGGGTTCAGGCCGGGGGCTTCCCGAACCTGCTGGACGATGACTGGCTTTGGGGTGGCACCAAGGATGACATCGTGCAAACCGTGACCTACGGTATCCGCAACGAGGATTACCTTGACGCCCGCTATTCGCAAATGCCCGCCTTCGGGCGTGACGAATTGCTGAGCGAAGAGGAAATTCAGCAAGCGACGCATTTCGTCTTGTCGCTATCTGGATCGGATCATGATGCGCAACTGGCTTCGGCTGGCGCTGAAGTGTTCGATTACAATTGTTCATCCTGCCACGGGGCAGGTGGCGAAGGCGACAATTTCTTGGGTGCACCGGCGTTGAACGACCAGATCTGGCTGTATGGCGGGTCAGAAGAGACCGTATATCAGACGATCTACAATTCGCGCTTCGGCGTCATGCCGGGGTTCACCGATCGTCTGCGTGAAGCTGAGATCCGCGCTGTTGCGGCCTACGTCCACCAGCTTGGTGGCGGCGAGTAACAACCTTGGTCAAGACCTTGTGAGCAGGCCCCGATCCGGGGCCTGTTTGCGTTGTTGCGACAGTTTGCCATATGCCCCCGATAGCGCAGAAGGATTTGATCTGGATCAACGCAAGCTGCGCGGGGTGCGTTATCAGAGAGGCGTTCTGCAAGGCCAGAACCGCGCCGGTCTCTGTTTTCCTGTTCGCGCGTGTTACCGGAGACCGGCGCTGTCATGCCTTGCACCTCTTTCCGTCAGTTGCGAAAACTTGAATGCGCCATGCGGTTTTTGAGGCAGGTCAAGGACGCTCGGCGCGCCGCGTGAAACAACCGCGGCAAGCCACAGTCAGGAGCCAAGCGTGAGTTCGTCAGATCAAAGCCCCCCGTCGCTCTATGCCAAGCGCGAGCCGATTTTCCCGCGCCGTGTAAAGGGCAATTTCCGCACCATGAAATGGTGGCTGCTGGCCGGTATGTTGGGGTTGTATTACATCCTGCCGTGGATTCGCTGGGACCGCGGGCCAGAAATGCCCGACCAAGCCGTGCTTTTGGACCTGCAAGGCCGCCGGTTCTTTTTCTTCATGATCGAAATCTGGCCGCACGAATTTTACTTCGTGGCGGGCTTGCTGATCATGGCCGGTATCGGGTTGTTCCTGTTCACCTCTGCCTTGGGCCGGGTGTGGTGTGGTTATGCCTGCCCCCAAACCGTCTGGACCGACCTGTTCATTCTGGTGGAACGTTGGGTCGAAGGCGACCGCAACGCGCGCCTGCGCTTGCATCATAAGAAATGGGATTTTGAAAAAGTCCGCAAATATGGGCTGAAATGGGCCTTGTGGTTCCTGATCGGCATGGCCACCGGCGGCGCATGGGTGTTCTACTTTGCCGATGCGCCCACATTGCTGGTCAACCTGTTCACGGGCCAGGCCCCAATGGTCGCCTATGTGACCGTCCTGATCCTGACCATGACGACCTTCTTGTTCGGCGGTTTCTTCCGCGAGCAGATTTGCATCTATGCTTGCCCATGGCCGCGGATTCAGGCCGCGATGATGGATGAAGACACGCTGACCATAGACTACCGCGACTGGCGCGGTGAACCGCGCGGCAAGCACCGCAAGGCCGAGGGCGCCGAGGCTTTGGGTGATTGCATCGATTGTATGGCCTGCGTCAACGTCTGCCCCATGGGGATCGACATCCGCGACGGACAACAGATGGCATGCATCACCTGTGGTCTGTGCATTGACGCTTGCGACGAGGTCATGGACCGGATCGGCAAGCCCCGTGGCCTGATTGGCTACATGGCGCTGTCGGACCATGAAAGCGAGCGTGCGGGAAAGGCGCCGAAATCGGTCTGGAAACATGTGTTCCGCCCGCGCACCTTGGTCTATACTACCATCTGGTCGGCAGTTGGGATTGGCCTGATCGTGGCGCTGTTCATCCGCTCTGATCTGGATATGAGCGTCTCGCCCGTCCGCAACCCCACGCATATTGTCCTGTCCGATGGCACGGTGCGGAACGTCTATGACGTGCGCTTGCGCAATATGGCGAACGAGGAACGTGACTTCGTGCTGTCGATTACCGACAATCCCGATCTACGTCTGTCGGTCGAGGGTGAAGATGCCACCACGATCACATTGAACCCCGACGAGATGGCGCAGGTCCGTGTCTATCTGGAAGCGCCGAACGGCACAGACGCGGCCGCTGCCCCGCGCAGCAATGTGCGGATCTGGTCCACCATTGCGGGAAGCCAAGACCGCGTTTACTCTGAAACTGTGTTCAATGGGAGAGGTCAATGACCAAAGACAACAACGCCAAGGGCTTTCGCATGACGGGGCCGAAAGTGCTGGCAATCACGCTGGCCGCTTTCGGAACGGTGATTGCGGTGAACCTGACCTTGGCGTGGTCTGCGGTCAGCACCTTTCCCGGGCTGGAGGTGCAGAATTCCTACGTTGCCAGCCAGAACTTCAACGAAGAACTGGCCGCGCAGGAAGCGCTGGGGTGGCAGGTGACAGCGGATGTTGTCGGGGATGAGTTGGTCCTTAAGATCACGGGCCGCGACGGTTATCCGGCGCAGGTTGCCACTCTGGACGCGCTTCTGGGTGCTGCTACCCATGTGCGCGACGACCAGCGCCCGGATTTCGTGTTCCTGAACGGCGCCTTCCGTGCGCCGGTCGACATTGCGCCCGGAAACTGGAATATCCGCCTGCGCGCTACGGCCGCCGATGGCACGCTGTTTCAGCAGCGCGTTGTGCTGCATATCGAAGGGTAATACATGAGCACATTGCGCGCGTCTGCTTGTCCGGCTTGTGCCGCAGCCCCCGCCGCCGAGGACTTGGCGCGCGCGGAGTTGCCCAAGGCGCGTGTGCTGTTGTCTGTGCCAGAGGTGCATTGCGCGGCCTGTATCTCGACTATCGAGCGCGATTTGGCGAGGATGCCGGGGATAAATTCCTCGCGCTTGAATCTGACGCTGAAGCGGCTGAGCGTGGATGCAGAGGCGGGTATCCGCCCCGAAGACGTGATCGCCCGGCTGGATGCGCTGGGCTACGAGGCGCATGAACTGGACGCGGGCACGCTGTCCATGACCGAAACCGAACGCCAGGGCCGCGAATTGCTGATGCGGCTCGGCGTGGCCGGGTTCGCGATGATGAACATCATGCTTCTGTCGGTCGCGGTCTGGTCCGGGGCAGAGGGACCGACGCGCGACCTGTTCCATCTTATATCAGCCGTAATCGCCATTCCGACCGTGGCCTTCGCGGGCCAGCCGTTTTTCCGCAATGCGTGGAAAGCTTTGCGTGCAGGCCGGATGGACATGGACGCGCCGATCAGTTTCGCCATCCTGCTTACGCTGGGCCTGTCAATATTCGAGACGTTGCAATCGGGCGCGCATGCCTATTTCGATTCGGTCGTCATGCTGATCTTCTTCCTGTTGGCGGGCCGCTATCTGGATTTCCGCGCGCGCGCTGTTGCGCGCTCTGCTGCGCAGGAATTGGCTGCACTCGAAGTGCCGCGCGCGATCCGGCTGGTGGATGGTGTGGAAAGCATTGTGGGCGTGGCGGAACTGGTCGTGGGCGATCTGGTTCTGGTGCGCCCCGGTGGCCGCATGCCTGTGGATGGCGTGGTCGTTTCGGGCCAGTCCGAACTGGACCGCGCCCTTCTGACAGGGGAAACCTTGCCTGTATTCGCGGGCGAAGGCACCATTGTCAGCGCGGGTGAGGTGAACTTGACCGGCCCTCTGACCGTGCGCGTAACGGCGGCGGGCAAAGATAGTTCGCTGCACCGCATGGCGGACCTTGTAGCCAATGCCGAATCCGCGCGCACCAAATACACCACCTTGGCTGAACGCGCCGCGCGGGCCTATGCGCCCAGCATCCCGATCCTCGCGCTTGGGGCGTTCTTCGTCTGGATTTATCTGACCGGCGGCGACATTCGCGTGGCCATCAATGTAGCGGTCACGACGCTGATCATCACCTGCCCTTGCGCGCTGGGTCTGGCCGTGCCCGCCGTGGTGACAGCGGCCAGCGGCAAGCTGTTCCGGAAGGGGTTGCTGATCAAAGACGGCACCGCGCTGGAGCGTTTGGCCGATGTCGACACGGTGGTCTTCGACAAGACCGGCACGCTGACCATGGGCACACCGGTGCCCACGAATCTGGATACTGCCCCGGACAATGCGCGCCGTGTGACGCTGGCCTTGGCCGAAGCGTCCAGCCATCCGCTGGCTGCGTCGCTTGCCAAGGCCCTACGCGATCTGGGCGTGCGCCCCGCGCCCGTGTCAGATCTGGCAGAAGTGCCGGGCTACGGTGTTGAAGGCCAGTGGCATGGCACACGCGTGCGCTTGGGCCGACCGGCTTGGGTGGGCGCAGAGGCGGTTGAAACCACGGCCGCTTATCTGTCTCTAGACGGTATAACCCACGCTTTCACCTTCACCGACCAGTTGCGCCCCGGCGCGGAAGAGGTCGTGCGCGCCCTGCACCAGCAGGGCAAGAAAGTCTGGCTGATCTCGGGCGATGTGAGGGGCGCCGTGCAGGCCTTGGCGCAACGTCTGGACATTGAACATTGGCAAGCGGAAGCCCTGCCGCAGGAAAAAGCGGCTAAGGTCGCCGCCTTGCAAGAGACTGGCGCCAAGGTGCTTATGGTGGGCGACGGACTG
This sequence comes from Paracoccaceae bacterium, assembly GCA_016937725.1. Taxonomy (GTDB): domain Bacteria; phylum Pseudomonadota; class Alphaproteobacteria; order Rhodobacterales; family Rhodobacteraceae; genus Roseinatronobacter. The sequence goes on from JAFGVZ010000048.1 coordinate 17,809, forward strand.
AATGACACGGTGGCGTTAAGTGCCGCGCATGTCTCTATCTCGCCCGCCAGCGCGCTGGATGCCGCCCGCGCCGCGTCCGACATGGTCATGCTGGGTCGTGACATTGGCCCGATCGCCGATGCGCTGAGCATGTCGGTGCAAGCCAAGCGCCGCATACGCGAGAATTTCTGGCAATCGGGTATTTATAATGCCATCTTCGTGCCCATAGCGCTGGTAGGTGTTGCAACCCCGCTGATTGCGGCGGCGATCATGTCAGTGTCGTCCATCTCGGTCACGCTGAACGCGCTGCGGTTGAAGTAAAGGCGGATATGGAAGTTCTGACCATTTTGATCCCGGTGTCGCTAATCCTTGGTCTGTTGGGTCTGGGGGCGTTCATCTGGACTTTGCGCAAGGGCATGTATGATGACCCGGATGGCGACAGCCAACGCATTCTGACCGACCAATACGACGACAAACCGAAACCTGTCGCGCCAGAAAACAAGCAGACCTGATCAAGCGATCTGATTGTGTTTCCAGCGGCGATGGGTCCACATCCACTGATCCATGTTTTCTCGCACCAGCGCTTCCAAAGACGCGTTCAAGGCCTTGGTCATTGTAACCGGGTCACTATGGGGAACGGGGTCTTCTATAAGCACTCTGAAGTCTAGCCCGTCTGGTTTGCGAATGCCGTAGACTGGCACTAGCAGAGCATTGTATTTCAAAGCCATTTCTGCTGCCGATAAGGCTGTTCGCGCCGGTTGGCCCATGAAGTCGAGTAGTTCACCATGCTCCATGTAATGGTCGGCGACCAGCCCGACCATGCCACCTTCGCGCAAGAAACGCAGCATTCCCACAAGCCCATCGCGCCCGCGCGCGAAAACCGGCGTGCCAATGCGTGAAATGGCGGCGACATAGCGCGCGTTGAAGGCGGGATTGCTCATAGGCATGTAAAACCCGGCGACCTTGAAGCCCTGTGCCAAAAGCAGTGCACGCGCCGCGTCGTAATTGCCGAGATGCCCTGTCACAAGAATGACGGGTTGCCCCTTGGCATGGGCTTCGTGCAGGGCCGCAAGCCCGGTGCCTTCGACATCAGAGCGTGTGGCGCGCGCGATGAATTCGGCGCCTGAAAATATTTCTCCTATGGTGCGGGCCATGTTGCCGGGCACGCCTCGCGCCACACGGCTACGTTCTGTCTTGGGCAGGTTTGGCGCAACTAGGTCAAGATTCGTACGCACACGGTGGCGCAACCCGGCGACCGGTCCGACCAGATGCGCCCCAAGCCAGCCCAATAAAGGAATGCGCAGCCGATAGGGCAGAGGCCGTAACCCTTCCAGAAGCGCGCCCGCCAGCCAATCTTGCAGGCGGTGGCGCAAGGCTATCCGCGCCTTTTTGGTCATCAGTATTTGTAATCTTCGTAGATGCGTGTCAGGTCGCCCTGCCAATCGCCGTGGTAGCGGGCCAGCAATTCGTCGGCGGGGGTTTGACCGCTCTCGAGCGTTTCCTTCAGCGCGTTCAGGAAATGGGTTTCATCCGGCAGCATGCCGCCGGCACCTTCGCAGGCGCGAGCCTTTAGCCCAGCTTCCGCAATCTCGACCACCTGACGGGCAAGGTCGTGCAGTTTTACGCCGCCAACTTCGCCCTGTAACCCGTGAACAGATGCCGCAATGCGCAGCCCATCGCGCGTTTCCGCATCCAAGCCTTTGGCAATATCCCAAGCCGCATCCAGCGCGGTCTGGTCGTAAAGCAGGCCTACCCACAATGCGGGCAGGGCGCAAAGCCTGCGCCAAGGGCCGCCATCTGCCCCGCGCATTTCGATGAATTTCTTCAGCCGTGCTTCGGGGAAGATGGTGGTCAGATGGTCCGCCCAGTCCGACAGCGTCGGGATCTCACCGGGCAACGCTGGCAATTCGCCGCGCATGAAATCGCGGAAGGATTGGCCCAGCGCGTCGATATATTTGCCTTCGCGGTAAACGAAATACATCGGCACATCGAGCGCGTAATCGACCCAAGCCTCGAACCCGAATCCGTCGTCAAAGACGAAAGGCAACATGCCGGTGCGCGCTGCATCCAGATCGCGCCAGACCCGCGCCCGCCAGCTTTTATGGCCGTTGGGTTTGCCGTCCAGAAATGGCGAATTGGCAAACAACGCCGTGGCCACGGGTTGCAGCGCAAGCGCCACGCGCAGCTTCTGCACCATGTCAGCTTCGGACCCGAAATCGAGGTTTACCTGAACCGTGCAGGTCCGATACATCATGGTTTTGCCCATGGTGCCGACGCGGTCCATGTAATCGGTCATCAGCTTGTAGCGGCCCTTGGGCATGACCGGCATCTGCTCATGGCTCCAGATCGGCGCGGCGCCAAGCCCGATGAACTCTACCCCGATGCCTTCAGCCACCGAGCGCACTTCGCGCAGGTGTTCATTCACTTCGTCGCAGGTTTGGTGAATGTTTTCCAAGGGCGCGCCGGACAATTCCAACTGACCGCCGGGTTCAAGGCTGACATTCGCGCCGTTCTTTTCCAGCCCGATGATATGACCCGCTTCCAGAACCGGCGTCCAACCATAGCGGTCGCGCAGCCCTTCCAGCACCGCGCGGATAGAGCGCGGGCCATCATAGGGCAGCGGGTTCAGCGTATCGCGGCAATAGCCGAATTTCTCGTGCTCGGTGCCGATGCGCCACTGGTCCTTGGGCTTGCAGCCCGCGGCCAGGTATTCGGCCAATTGGGCCTTGCTTTCGATCGGCCCGCCGCCGCTTTGAGGAATGGACATCTGGCATTTCCTTGTTCGTGTTGCGGGCAGACTTGGGCCGGGTATGCCGCCAAGTCAAGCCTTGGCAAGTCGGACGGGCCGTCGGCTGGGATGCAACCAAAGCACGCGCGTGGCTTGCGGGTGGTCAAGCGCATGCAGAACATCGGCCATGCGCAGGCCGTTTAGCTGCGCGAAGGCATCGAACAATGCGTCGCTGCCTTGCGCCGTGACGGGGATATGCAGCGCCTCTTCCGGTGTTACCAGACGCCATGTCTGACCGTGGTCCACAAGGTGCAATTCGACCATTTGCCCGATCCCGACAAAGCCGCCGGTTTCTGGCCCGAAATAGCTGATCTGCCCTTCAACGACCTGCACAATTCCGGGCGCGGCGGTGTCGCGGTGAAAGCGCATCCGCCTCCAAGCGACCAGCGCCAAGCCCAAGCCCGTGGCGATGATCGCTCCGCCCAGAATTTGAATGAAGCGGTCATGGCTTTGCAGCGTCCAAAGTCCGAAGCCTGACAGGCCCAGACTGGCCAGAACCTCTGACCACCGCCGCAAATTGGCGGACAATTCAGGGCGGATCAGCCTCATGCCGGGTTGCCCAAGGTGATCGGGTCTTGCAGCAGGGCCACGCGGTAGCTGCCGATGCGCTCAAACCCGATGCGCTCATAGGCGCGCGCGGCATGGGCGGAATTGGCGAACAGGATCGCGCGGTGCGCGCCGCGTTCGCGCAATTCCGCCAGATGCCCGGCGACAACCCGCCCGGCGCGGCCTTGCCCCCGCAATTCGGGCGGCACATACACGCCGCCAATTTGCACCACGCCGCGCGCGGCGCTGTTCAGTCCGGTCATGGCGGTGATCTGCCCGTCCTCTACCAGCAGGCGCACGCGGTCGGATGTGATCGCGCTTGCTGCTCTGTGCTGTGCCGCGTCACCACCGGGATGGGTGCGGGTTTCGGTCATGTAGGCGTCGAACCAACGCGCCAACAGGTCGCGGTCCGTCTGGTCCGGCGCGCGCAGGGTCGCGTCTGGGGGCGTCAGCGCGGCAAGTTCCAGCGTGTAGAGCGGTTCGTCATGGTTGATTTGCCAAACGGCAGCCCCAAGCGGCAATGCCTTAAGGATCAGCGCCACCTGTTCGGATGCCCCAGTCATGCCGCGCAGAGTGTATCCCTTCAGAAGATGGGTATAAGTCTGCGCTTCCAGCGCGGTCAGGCGCGGAATCTGGCACATCAGCAGCCCGCCATTCGTGGCCCCGAACACGCCGATAATCCCGTCGCCGGTTTCTTGCAGGAAAAATGTCGTGCCATGGGGGTGGTCGGTGTTCTGGGTGCCGTAAGCATCCAGATTGCCCAGCAAGAACATCGAACTTTCGATGTGGTCTTCCAGAAAAGCGCCAAGCGCCTCTTGGTCCTTCGGGCCTGCCTTGCGGATCATGTCCAATCTCCCACGGTGGATTGCCACAGGGTCAGCGCCGCCACGGCAGCTGTATCGGCCCGCAAAATGCGGGGGCCAAGCGCGATAGGGTGCACCATGGGCAGTGCGCGCAGCCGGTCGCGTTCTGCCGGGGAAAAGCCGCCTTCGGGGCCGATCAGCAGCGCGGCAGGGGCAGGGGGCAGGGGGGCAGGGGCGCCGGTATCGGCCAGCCCCTCATCCGCCCAGATCAGCGCGCGTCCTTCAGGCCAAGCGGCCAGCAGGCGCGAAAGGGGTTGCAGGTCATCCACCACCGGCACGAATGTGCCGCCGCATTGCTCTGCGGCCTCGACCGCATGGGCTTGCAGCCGATCCTGCCGGATACGGTCGGAATTGGTGAAATCGGTCTGCACCGGCAGAATGCGCGCGGCCCCCATTTCGGCGGCCTTTTCCACGATGAAATCGGTGCGCGCCTTCTTGATCGGCGCAAAGATCAGCCACATGTCCGGCGGGTCGCGCTGCGGGGCGATCTGGTGGTGGCAGACCAGCGTTCCGCCCCGCTTGCCCGCCTCTGCCACTTCGGCCAGCCAAGCTCCATCGCGCCCATTGAATACCGCGACCAAAGCCCCCGGTCCCAGCCGCATGACGTTGAACAGGTAATGCGCGTGGTCGCGGGACAGGTCCAACCCTTGCCCCGCCCCCAAGGGCTGCTCTAGATAGAGCCGTATCTTGATCGCTTCGCCAGACATGGGGCCGAATTTATGGACAATGACCCGCAAAGGCCAGAGGGCACGGACACACCCGTGGCCGATGCCTATGCGCAAAACTGGGTGGACCGCTACGCACCGCCCGCCATGCGCCCCTATTTACGCTTGTCGCGGGTGGACCGGCCTATTGGCACATGGCTGTTGCTGCTGCCCTGCTGGTGGGGGGCGTTTTTGGGCGCGGCCTCTGCCCCCGATGCGGCGGGTTGGCTGACGGTCTGGATAGTGATTGGCTGCGGCATCGGCGCCGTGCTGATGCGCGGCGCGGGCTGCACATGGAACGACGTGACCGACCGCGACATAGACGACAAGGTCGCGCGCACCCGTTCGCGCCCCATTCCGGCAGGGCAGGTCACGACCCGGCAGGCGCTGATCTGGATGGGGGCGCAAACCGGTGTGGCGGCGCTGATCCTGTTCACCTTCAACTGGGCCGCCATCGGGCTGGGGGTGCTGTCGCTGGCACTGGTTGCCATCTACCCTTTCGCCAAACGCTTCACATGGTGGCCGCAGGTGTTTTTGGGGCTGGCGTTCAACTGGGGCGCGGTGCTGGCTTGGACCGCGCAAACCGGCAGCTTGGGCCTGCCCGCGATTTTCCTGTATCTGGCGGGCATTAGCTGGACGCTGTTTTACGACACGATCTATGCCCACCAAGACCGCGAGGATGACGCGCTGATCGGCGTGAAATCCACCGCGCGGCTATTTGGAGAGAATACCGACAAATGGTTGCGCGGGTTTCTGGTGGCGACCGTGGTGCTGATGTCGTTGGGCATTATTTTTGCGCTTGCGCCATTGGCGGACCCCTTGGCCATGTCCATCGGGCTGGCCGGGGCATGGGCGATGGGGTGGCACATGCAATGGCAACTTGGCCAATTGGATATCGATGATGGCGCGATTTGCCTGAAGCTGTTCCGCGCGAACCGCGATGCAGGGCTGCTGCCTGCGCTGTTTCTTGCCGCAACACTTTTCGTTTGATTGCGCAGTTTGAGCGAAGGCGCTAGGGGACAGGCATGAAACGATTTCTGACCTTGCTTCCCGGCATCGCAAAGCCGGACCTGAAAGACTATAAATGGCACGCCCTGACGGCGGTGGCCTTTGTGGTTGCGGGTGTTTTGTCATTCGGCGCAGCGCAGCTAAGCGCGCGCGTTATCGAAAACGTGGTTGCGCAGGAAACCGCCAAGGCCTTCGCCGCCGAGGGTTTGACTTGGGCAAGTGCTGACACCGATGGCTTGTTGCTGCGCCTGTCGGGAGAGGCCCCGAACGAAGCTGACCGCTTCCGCGCCATTCGGGCAGCTAACCACATCGTCTCTGCCGAGCGGATTTTGGACGAGATCACCGTCACCCCCTCCACCGATCTGGCCGCGCCCGACTTCTCTATGGAAATTTTGCGCAATGGGCTGGACATTCAGATGGTCGGGCTTGTGCCATGGGAGTTCGACACAGAGGTGTTCATCAACCGCATAGAAGCGGTGGATGCCGAGCTTTCGGTCGAGAATATGCTCGAGGTGGCCAATCATCCTGTGCCCTTCGCATGGGCCAGTTCGACCGATTTCGCGCTGACAGCGCTCAGCATGCTGGACGCCGCCAAGATTTCGGTCATGGCCGGGCGAGTTGAGGTGGTGGGCTTGACGGGGTCGGAAGAAGAGCGTGACCGCAAGCGCACAGAATTGGCGCGTGAGCGCCCGCGCGATGTGATTGCATCGCTAGATATATCCGCCCCGCGCCCCGCGATCACCCCCTTCACCTTGCGCTTTGCGCTGGATGAAGGCGGTGCACGCTTTGATGCATGCTCAGCCGATACCGAAGGAGCAAGAACTGCAATTCTAGCTTCGGCCCGCGCGGCAGGTGCAAGCGGTCGGCTGGATTGCGTTGTTGGCCTTGGGGCCCCGACCCCGCGCTGGGAAGAGGGCGTTGTTGCCGCGATCGAAACCTTGGCGCGTCTGGGCGCAGGCACTGTCACATTTTCAGACACCGATGTGTCGTTAGTCGTTCCGTCGACCGTCGCGCCGGAAAATTTCGACCGCGAAGTCGGCGCGTTAGAGACACTCCTGCCTGACGTCTTCTCTGTGAATGCGCAGCGCTTGCCACCGACCGGTGCGCAATTGGCAGAAAGCGAAGCAGCAGCGCTGTTTATGGCACGCCTGACCCCCCAAGGCGCAGTCACCTTGTCGGGGCGTTTGACCGATGAGCGCACGCGCGATGCCGTTCAAAGCGTGGCGCAGGCTAATTTTGGCCCCAATGCGGTGACCATGTCGGCGCGGCTGGACCCTGATTTGCCCGGCGGCTGGCCTCTCCGTGCGCTTTTGGCGGTAGATGTGCTGAGCTATTTGAACGATGGCACGGTGCGGGTGCAGCCCGACCGGGTAGAGGTATCTGGCGTGTCGGGGATGCAAGATGCTTCTGAGCAGATTTCGCGCTTGCTGGCCGATAAACTTGGTCAGCGCGCCGTGTTCTCGCTTGATGTGCGCTATGACGAGGCCTTTGACCCGATCGCGCAAATGCCGACGCCTGCGCGGTGCAAGGATTGGATCAACGAGATTCTGGCGCAGCGCAAGATTACCTTTGACGCAGGGTCGACCACTGTCACGGGCGAATCGGCACAGATATTGGATGAGATTGCCGAAGTTCTGCGCGGGTGTGGGCGCATGAGCATGGAAGTCGGCGGCCATACCGATAGCCAGGGCAGTCTGGACTCTAACATGCGGCTAAGCCAGCAACGTGCTGAAGCGGTGGTGGCTGGCTTGCTTGCCCGTGGTGCCTTGGTCAGCGAGTTCGTGGCAAAAGGCTATGGTCCCGAATTTCCCATAGCCGATAACGGCACCGAAGCGGGACGCGAAGCGAACCGCCGCATCGAATTCTCGCTGATCGGCGCATCGCTTGACGCAGCCTTGGCGGAGCGCGCGGGCCCAGAGGATACGACGGCAGCAGAAGAGGGCTCCGTTGCGGAAATGCCTGACGAATCCCAGCTTGCTATTCGCGTGACAGAGGCAACGGAAGATACACTCCGCCCGCGCACGCGGTCAGATGACGCAGCCGAGTAGAGCATAGGACACGAAAATATGAACCGTATGCAATTTGTCTTGGCGACTGCCTTTGTTCTGTTCGTTGCATTTGCCCTTGGCTGGTTCGCAAATTGGCTGATCCATCGGTTTACGCGGGTGCGCCAGCAAGACCTGGGCGAGTTGGACAAAATGGCCCAAGCCCTGCACGAGGCCGAGGAAATCCGCGATCAGGCGATCAATTACGTCGAGACTCGAGAGCGCGACCTGACGGCCCGTATCAAGCAATTAGAGGCCGAGGTCAGCGCGGCTATGGACGGTTTGCGCGAAGCACGGCGCGAGACGGATTACTACCGCGACCAGCTTCAGGCGCGCAGCGATTAGCCTTACCTCATTGCCCATCGGCAATTTCGCTCTTGGCAATGCCGCGCAATGCGACTAAGCACCCCTGCGTTGAGGGGAGTGTTGCAAGACATTGCCTTTGATGATTCGTCCGAGACGGTGGGTGATGCGCTGCATCATAAATCCTGCCTGAGGCGGGACAGGAACAATTTTTTGACCGGGGACATCCTCGGGCGAAATTGGAGAGTGCCCGTTCGGACCTCTTGCCGGGTTTAACAGCCCGGCGCAACGAGCCGGGGGGGCAACCCCTCGAAAATTGGAGAGACCCTGTGGATAGAGCCCAAAAAGAGAAAGTGGTCGAGGAACTCGGCCAGATCTTCGAAAGCTCTGGCGTGGTTGTGGTAGCACATTACGCTGGCCTCACGGTTGCTGAGATGCAAGTCCTGCGCGCCCGCATGAGCGAAGCGGGTGGGGCTGTGCGCGTCGCCAAGAACAAGCTCGCCAAGATCGCCCTGGAAGGAAAGCCCTGCGAGAGCATTTCCGGCCTTCTGACAGGAATGACCGTGCTTGCCTATTCCGAAGACCCCGTCGCAGCAGCGAAGGTGGTTCAGGACTACACCAAGGAAAACCCCAAATTGGTGGTTCTTGGTGGTGCAATGGGCAGTTCGGCACTGAACCCGGATGGTGTTAAGGCCGTGGCCTCCATGCCCTCGCGCGAAGAGCTTATTGCTTCGGTCGTGGGTTGCATCGGTGCCCCTGCTTCCAACATCGCCGGTGCGATTGGCGCGCCTGCTTCCAATATTGCCGGTATCCTTTCGACGCTGGAAGAGCGCGAAGCGGCATAAGCAACCCATGGCCTGCGTGGCGTAAACATCGCCCGCGTTGGACAAACAAACCTGAACAGAACGGAACAGAACAATGGCTGACCTGAAAGCACTTGCAGAGCAAATCGTGAACCTCACGCTGCTGGAAGCACAAGAACTGAAAACCATCCTGAAGGATGAATACGGCATCGAGCCCGCTGCTGGCGGCGCTGTGATGATGGCAGGCCCGGCTGGCGATGCAGCGCCTGCCGCCGAAGAAAAGACCGAATTCGACGTCATCCTCGTTGAAGCCGGCGCCAATAAGATCGCGGTCATCAAAGAAGTCCGCGGCATCACCGGTCTTGGCCTGAAAGAAGCCAAGGACCTGGTCGAAGCCGGTGGCAAGGCTGTGAAAGAAGGCGCTCCGAAAGAGGAAGCCGAAGAAATCAAGAAGAAGCTTGAAGAAGCTGGCGCGAAAGTCGAGCTTAAGTAATTGGGCGGGATGCACGGCATCTCGACCACACAAAATTGAAACTGGGGCCAGAGCGCATCTGGCCCCAGTTTGTCGCTGTTTCTGGACAGCCCTTTCAATGGCTTAATGGCCGAGAGAGTTGTCCAGGGAAAGTGATCGGCTCGGGAGCGAACCTGTGGGAGGGTTCGCAGGAATAGAGCCTCTGACCCATTTCGCAAGCGGCCGGCGGCTGAGGCCCCACAGCCAGCCCGCCCGCGAAGACAAAGAAGGTGACCACGCTTATGGCGCAAACCCATATTGGCCAAAAACGCATCCGCAAGATGTTCGGTAAAATCCGCGAAGTGCTGGAAATGCCGAACCTGATCGAGATTCAGAAATCGTCTTATGACCTGTTCCTGCGCTCGGGTGATTCCGACAAGCCGCTGGATGGCGAAGGCATCATGGGCGTGTTCCAGTCGGTCTTTCCGATCAAGGATTTCAACGAAACCGCAACGCTGGAATTCGTGAAATACGAGCTGGAAAAGCCGAAATACGACACCGAAGAATGCATGCAGCGCGACATGACCTATGCCGCGCCGCTGAAGGTCACGCTGCGCCTGATCGTGTTCGATATCTCTGAAGAAACCGGCGCCAAGTCGGTGAAGGACATCAAGGAACAAGACGTGTTCATGGGCGATATGCCGCTTATGACCAATAACGGCACGTTTATCGTGAATGGCACAGAGCGCGTGGTGGTCAGCCAGATGCACCGTTCGCCCGGTGTGTTTTTCGACCATGACCAAGGCAAGACGCACAGCTCGGGCAAGCTGCTGTTCACCTGCCGCATCATTCCCTATCGCGGCTCTTGGCTTGATTTCGAATTCGACGCCAAAGACCTTGTGTTCGCGCGCATTGACCGCCGCCGCAAATTGCCTGTGACCAGCCTGCTGTATGCGCTGGGCATGGATCAGAACGCGATCATGGATGCGTATTACGACAAGGTGACGTTCCGCCTTGAGAAGAACAAGGGTTGGGTCACCAAGTTCTTCCCGGAACGTGTGCGCGGCACCCGTCCGACCATGGACCTGATCGACGCTGCCACCGGCGAAGTGATCTGCAAGGCCGGCGACAAGATGACGCCGCGCATGGTCAAGAAGTTGATCGACGCGGGCGACGTGAAAGAACTGTTGGTGCCGTTCGATCATATCCTCGGGCGTTACGTGGCCAATGACATCATCAACGAGGAAACCGGCGCGATCTATGTCGAAGCCGGGGACGAGTTGACCTGGGATCTGGACAAGGATGGCGAGGTCAAGGGCGGCACGCTCAAGACCCTGCTGGACAACGACATCACCGAGATCGAGGTGCTCGATATCGACGGTGTCAATGTTGGTCCGTATATCCGCAACACAATGGCCGCCGATAAGAACTGGAACCGCGAAACCGCGCTGCATGACATTTACCGCGTCATGCGTCCGGGCGAGCCGCCGACCTACGACACCGCGTCGGCCATGTTCGACCAGTTGTTCTTCGATTCCGAGCGGTATGACCTGTCCGCTGTGGGCCGCGTGAAGATGAACATGCGCCTGCAACTGGACGCCCCCGATACGCTGCGCACGCTGCGCCCCGAAGACGTTGTCGCCTGTGTGCGCGGTCTGGTGGAACTGCGCGACGGCAAGGGTGAGGTGGACGATATCGACCACCTTGGCAACCGCCGGGTGCGGTCCGTGGGCGAGTTGATGGAAAACCAGTATCGCGTCGGCCTATTGCGCATGGAGCGCGCGATCCGCGAGCGCATGTCCTCGGTCGAGATTGACACGGTCATGCCGCAAGACCTGATCAACGCGAAACCCGCGGCTGC
>JAFGVZ010000049.1 GCA_016937725.1 Paracoccaceae bacterium
CAACTTTGCGCCGCCGCGCAGCCCGATGCAAGATGCCTGCCCAAAACAGCTTTAGCGCTACCGACCCTTGCAGCGAACCGACAATAGTTTAAGGGTGAATTACTTTTCGGCAGGAGGGACAGATGACCGAGCAGACCCATGACGACAACCGCCACCCTGCCCTGCTCTATCATGAATATCCGCGCCCCGGTAAGCTGGAAATCCGCGCCACCAAGCCCTTGGCCAACGGCTATGACCTGTCGCGCGCCTATTCGCCCGGCGTTGCCGAAGCCTGTCTGGAGATCAAGGCAGACCCCGAAAACGCCGCCCGCTACACCACGCGGGGCAATCTTGTGGCCGTTGTCACCAATGGCACGGCGGTGCTGGGCTTGGGCAATATCGGCGCGCTGGCCTCGAAACCCGTCATGGAAGGCAAGGCGGTTCTGTTCAAGAAATTCGCCAATATCGACTGTTTCGACATTGAACTGAACGAACCCGACCCGGTGAAATTGGCCGAAATCGTTTGTGCGCTGGAACCCACTTTCGGGGCGATCAACCTTGAAGACATCAAGGCCCCCGATTGTTTCATCGTGGAAAAAATCTGCCGCGAGCGGATGGGCATTCCGGTGTTCCATGACGACCAGCACGGCACCGCGATCGTCGTAGGCGCTGCGGCAACCAATGCGCTGCGCGTGGCGGGCAAGCGGTTCGAGGATATCAAGATCGTCAGCACCGGCGGCGGGGCGGCGGGCATTGCCTGCTTGAACATGCTGGTCAAGCTGGGCGTGAAGCGCGAAAATATCTGGCTGTGCGACATTCATGGGCTGGTCTATGCGGGCCGCGAGTTGGACATGAACCCGCAGAAAGCCGCCTTCGCGCAAGTCAGTGACGGGCGCAAGCTGGAGGATGTGATCGACGGCGCGGACCTGTTTCTGGGTCTGTCCGGCCCCGGGGCCTTGACGCAGGCGCATGTCGCGCGCATGGCCAAACGCCCGATCATCTTCGCGCTGGCCAACCCGACGCCGGAAATCTCTCCCGAAGAGGTGCGCGCTGTGGCACCCGACGCGCTGATCGCCACGGGGCGCAGCGATTATCCCAATCAGGTCAACAACGTGTTGTGTTTTCCGTTCATCTTCCGGGGCGCGCTGGATGTGGGCGCGACAGAGATTAACGACGCGATGCAGATCGGCTGTGTCGAGGGGATTGCGGCTTTGGCCCGCGCAACCACCAGTGCCGAGGCGGCGGCGGCCTATAAAGGCGAGCAACTGTCCTTCGGCCCCGATTACCTGATCCCCAAACCTTTTGATCCGCGCCTGATGGGCATTGTCGCCAGTTCGGTCGCGCAAGCGGCCATGGAATCGGGCGTGGCCAAACGCCCCCTGCCCGATCTCCACGCCTATAAGCAGGGCTTGGATGCTTCGGTCTTCCGGTCCTCCATGATCATGCGCCCGGTCTTCGAGGCCGCGCGCCATGCCTCGCGCCGCATCGTCTTTGCCGAGGGCGAGGATGAGCGCGTGCTGCGCGCCGCAAGCGCCATGCTGGAAGAAACCACCGAAGTGCCGATCCTGATCGGCCGGCCTGAGGTCATCGCCAGCCGGCTGGAGCGTGCGGGATTGTCGATCAAGCCGGGCACCGATTTCGAACTGGTCAACCCGCAGGACGACCCGCGCTACCGCGACTATTGGCAAAGCTACCACCAGATCATGCAGCGCCGCGGCGTGACCCCCGATCTGGCCCGCGCCATCCTGCGCACCAACACCACCGCCATCGGTGCGATCATGGTGCACCGGGGCGATGCCGACAGCCTGATCTGCGGCACATTCGGGCAATATCTGTGGCACCTGAATTATGTCACGCAAATTCTGGGTGGGCCAGAGCGGCATGCCGTGGGCGCGCTGTCTTTGCTGATCCAGCAAGAGGGCAACCTGTTCGTGGCCGACACTCAGGTCCACCCGAACCCCACGCCTGAGCAAATTGTCGAAACCGCCATCGGGGCCGCGCGGCATGTGCGCCGCTTCGGGCTGGACCCGAAAGTGGCGCTCTGCTCGCACAGCCAATTCGGCAATCTGGATACGCCATCCGGGCGCAACATGCGCGCGGCGATAGAAATCATGGACGCGGCAGGTCTGGATTTCGACTATGAGGGCGAAATGCATGTCGATGCAGCGCTCGACACCGATTTGCGCGCGCGGCTTTTGCCGGATGCGCGGTTCAGCGGCCCGGCGAATGTGCTGATCTTTGCCAATACCGATGCTGCAAGCGGCGTGCGCAACATTCTGAAAACCCGCGCGGGCGCGTTGGAAGTGGGGCCGATCCTGATGGGCATGGGCAACACCGCGCATATCGTGACGCCCTCTATCACAGCGCGAGGCTTGCTGAACATGACCGCACTGGCAGGCACGCCGGTGGCGCAATACGGGTAGGGTAACGTTGCGGGCGCGGAACAAGGGCGAAGCCCGCCGCGCCATCGGCGGGCCGTCCCGCGGCCTGCCGATTTGTTGCCGCAAGTGCACAGATCTGACGGACGACGGCCATGGCAGCCATAAAGCGCGGCAGATCGTCGGGCAGTTCGGCAGTCCCCGGCCCGCCGCTGGCGCTCCACCATCGCTAATTTGCAAATTGTGGGATTGGTCGGAGGAAGTAACGCAAGCCAACCAGTATTTGCAAACTTTCCTCGCAAAATTGCAAACTTTCCGCACCCCCTGTCCTTATGTTCCCGGTAACACCCATTGCGTAGCGCGCCCGCGCTCGGCTAAGCCAAATGCATTCTGAGGAGGATGACCATGGCCTATGCCGACCTGCACCGCGCATCATTGCAAGACCCGAACGCATTCTGGATGGAGCAAGCCCAAGC
>JAFGVZ010000050.1 GCA_016937725.1 Paracoccaceae bacterium
ATCGTCGAACGCGGCGTGAAAGGCGTCGATTTCCTGCTGCGCTTTTTGCTCTTCTCGATCATTCCGCTGATCTTGCAACTCGTGATGATCTCGGTGGTGTTTTTCTGGCTGTTCGACTGGCGCTATCTGGCGACCGTGGTCGTGACGATCGCGCTTTACGTCTGGTTCACCTTCCGTGTGACCGAATGGCGCGTCAAGCAGCGCCGCGAGATGAACAATCAGGATATGGATGCGAACCAAAAGGCCATCGACAGCCTGCTGAATTTTGAAACCGTCAAGTATTTCAACGCCGAGGGCATGGAAGCCCGCCGCTATGATATGGCCATGCAGAAATACGAAGTGGCGGCGGTCCAGACCAACTATTCGCTGGCCTTCCTGAATTTCGGTCAGGCGTTCCTGATCACAACCGGACTGGTTATCGTGATGGTTCTTGCCGCGATGGGGGTGCAATCGGGTGATCTGACTGTCGGAGATTTCGTGATGGTCAATGCCTATATGATCCAGATTACCATGCCGTTGAACTTTCTGGGCACGGTCTACCGCGAAATCCGGCAGGCTTTGGTCGATATGGGCGACATGTTCGAATTGCTGGACCAGCCCACGGATGTGCAAGACAAACCCGGCGCGCGGCCCTTGGATGTGCGGGGCGGTGAAGTGGTTCTGGACAATGTGCGCTTTGCCTATGACCCGGCGCGCCCGATCCTGAAAGGTGTGTCGTTGCGTGTGCCGCCGGGGCAAAGCGTGGCCATCGTCGGGCCGTCCGGGTCGGGCAAATCAACCATCGGGCGGCTGTTGTTCCGCTTTTATGACGTGACAGACGGGGCCCTGCGCATTGACGGGCAGGATGTGCGCGATGTAACGCAAGACAGCCTGCATGGCGCGATTGGTGTCGTGCCGCAGGACACGGTTCTCTTCAACGACACCATCGCTTACAACATCGCCTATGGTCGCGAAGGCGCCACCCGCGCAGAGGTGGAAGCGGCGGCCAAGGCTGCGCGCATCCACGACTTTATTCAATCCTTGCCCGAAGGCTATGACACGGCTGTGGGCGAGCGCGGGTTGAAACTGTCAGGCGGCGAAAAGCAGCGCGTGGGCATTGCGCGCACATTGCTGAAAGACCCGCCGATCCTGCTTTTGGACGAGGCGACGAGCGCGCTCGATACCCAGACCGAACAGGATATTCAAGAAAGCCTGCGCCGCGTGGGGCAGGGGCGCACGGTCTTGATGATTGCACATCGGCTCTCGACTGTGGTCGAAGCAGACCGGATCGTGGTGCTGGAGGCG
Organism: Paracoccaceae bacterium; assembly: GCA_016937725.1. Taxonomy (GTDB): domain Bacteria; phylum Pseudomonadota; class Alphaproteobacteria; order Rhodobacterales; family Rhodobacteraceae; genus Roseinatronobacter. The sequence continues at coordinate 1,285 of JAFGVZ010000050.1, forward strand.
GGTGAAATCGTGGAAGAGGGCACGCATGACGCCTTGCTGGCCAAGGGCGGGCGCTATGCCGCTATGTGGGCGCGCCAAAGTGCCGAGGCCGACATTGCCTGACCCCGAACTTGACCCCGCAAGGGGAAAGGCGCGTCCAACGGCCCCCGCAAGGGCGGGGGCGCGCTGGCCGCGCCTGCCCGTTCCGGGCGGTGCCACATTGCATGGCGCGCGCGGTGGGCGTGCCGGTTGTGTCGTGAGTATTTTGGGCAAGATGAAGCCATGAGCCAGTTCGATGTTATCATCCTGGGGGCCGGGGCCGCCGGTATGTTTTGCGCGATTGAGGCTGGACGACGCGGACGGCGTGTGGCGCTTCTGGACCATGCGACAGCACCGGGCGAGAAGATTCGTATTTCTGGCGGGGGGCGGTGTAATTTCACCAATCTGCATATCGCGCCGGAGCGGTTTCTGTCGGACAATCCGCGCTTCGCGCTTTCGGCGTTAAAGCGTTACACGCAGTGGGATTTTATCGAGCGCGTGTCGAATGCCGGGATCGCGTGGCATGAAAAGACCTTGGGGCAATTGTTCTGCGACGGCTCTGCGCGCGAGATCATTGCCATGTTGCGCGCGGATATGGACGCCGCGGGCGTCACGCTGGTTCTGGGCGCAGAGATTGGCGCGGTCACGCAGGGGCAGGGTTTTGAGGTCGCCAGCAGCGCGGGCGCGTTCAGCGCGCCGCGGCTGGTCGTGTCCACGGGTGGCAAATCCATTCCGAAAATGGGCGCGACGGGGTTGGGCTATGCTCTGGCGCGGCAATTCGGGCTGGGGTTGGTCGAGACGCGGCCAGGATTGGTGCCACTGACCTTCTCGGGCGAGATGCTGGACGAGACGCGCGCGCTGGCAGGCTTGGCGGTGCCAGCCACGGTTCGGCATGACAAAACCGTTTTCGAGGAAGGGCTTTTGTTCACGCATCGTGGTTTGTCTGGCCCGTCGATCTTGCAGATTTCCAGTTATTGGCGCGAGGGCGACGAGATCGCGGTTGATCTGGCTCCGGGGGGCGCGATTGCGGCCGGGCTATCCGAGCAGAAGGCGCAGGCCGGACGCGTAGAGGTGCAGACCGCGCTGGCCCGTCACCTGCCCGAACGCTTGGCCCGCGCGGTGGTGGCGCGGGCGGGGCTGTCGGGGCGCTTGGCCGACCAGACGGGCCGCGCACTGGACCGTTTGGCCGCCGAGGTGCAGGATTGGCGCATCCGCCCTGTGGGCAGCGAGGGGTATCGCACCGCCGAAGTCACGTTGGGCGGCGTGGATACCCGCGATCTGGACGCGCGCAGCATGGAAGCCCGCGACGTGCCGGGGCTGCATTTTATCGGTGAGGTTGTGGATGTCACCGGCTGGCTCGGCGGCTATAATTTTCAATGGGCGTGGTCGTCTGGCTGGGCGGCGGGGCAGGCCGTGTGACCTGCCCGCGCGGGTTAGCCAGACACCTGTTCGCGCAGCACCGACCCGGTCATGGACGCAAACAGGTAGATGCCTGCAAACAGCAGAAACGCCAGCGAAGAATTGGCCAGTTTGCGCGGATAGACCGCCTCGTCCGAGGCGATGGGCTCCACCGTGAGTGCCAGATAGCGCACTTGGCGGCTTACTTCCATCCGGGCAGCTTCGAGCGATTGCATGGCCTGCGCGCGCATCATCTCGCGGGTCTGGACCTCTGCCTCTGCCATGATGAGCTGACTCTGGATGGAGGCAAGCGACGCATCGCCGCCAGAGCCTTGGGTCATGGATGACCGCAATCCGTTGATCTGGTCTTGCAACGCCTGCGCACGCCGTTCCAAAGGCATGAGCCGTGCGGGGTTGGGGCGCGCATTGGTGCGCATTTCCTGAATGGTTAATTGTGTCTGTGTCAGTTCGGTTTCCAGCGCCACGATTTGCTGCGAGATAAGCTGCACCTCCACCTCGCCCGACAGGACCGAGGATTGCTCTTGCAGCGCAACGATATCTTGGCGCGCGGTGATCAGGGCGGCCTGTGCTTCTTCCAGGCTTTGGCGGGCTTCGCGCATCTGGCTGTCACGCAAGCGCTGGGTCATCATGTCCACATGCTCTTCGGCATAGGTCAGCAGCGCGCGGGCAAACCGTTCGCTGTCCTCGGGCGTGGCGGCGACCACTTCCATCCCGACCACACCTTCGGTTGGGTCATAGCTGATGCGAACATGGCGGCCATAGGTCTTGAATGCCTCTTCCGAGGAGGCATCGGGCGGCAAGCGGCGCCAGATATCCAGGTCTGGCTGGCTGAAATGCGCGCGGAAGCCCTGTTCGCGGTCCAGCCGTAACATGGCCCCGCGCGATTGCAGGAAGCTTTGGACCGAGGCGGCTTCTTGCTGGCCACCCATGCCCATACCGGCGGCAGAGGGTAACATCGACCCCAGATCCCCGGCCATGGACCCGCCGGAATCGGCCTGTTGAATGACGAATTCGGCTTCGGTCGCAAACATGGGTGTGGCGATCATGTAAAAATAATAGGTCGCCAGAAAGGTCGGGAAGGTCACGAAGGCCAGAATGCGCGCGCCCAGTAACAACAGGCGCTTGCGGCGGCGCTTCACGATCTGCTGCTGCATCTTTTGTAATTCGCGGTCACGGTCCGCGGCAATCTTGGCCATGCGCTCTTGCGCAGCGGACACGCTGTCGCCTGTGCGGGCGGGACTGGTTTGCGGCGCGGTGGTCAGGGCGCGGCTTGTGTCTTCGGATTCGTCGCTGCGGACCAGTTCCATCATGGTGGCGCGCGAAAACGGGTCGATCCCCTGTTTGCGCAGCATGAGCACGGCTTCATAAGCAGAGGTGGCGCGAATTCCATGCTTTTGGGCCACGCGCATGGCCATGCGCAATTGCCGCGCGGTCAGACCTTCCTGACGGATGATGTCGAGTTCCGAATCGCCGTGTGTGGACAGGTCGTCGCGGCTGGGCTGCTCTGCGCGTTGCGTAGGTTCTCTCGGCGCTGCCGTCGGGCGTGATGGTTGGGCTTCAGGGCGCACGTTGGGGGAGGCAGACTCGACCCGCGCGCGCTTTTTCAGCACGATCCGATGTTGCGGCGTCTCGACCGCGCGGGGCGTCAATTCTTCGGCCACCGGGGCTGGCGTGGCCGGCGCGGCTGGTGCAGCCATCGGGGCCGGCGCGGTTGTTGCCCGTTGCCCGGTGTCGTCGGTCCGGCGCAGGCGGAAACGTTTGGATTTAACCGGCGTAGTCATAAAGCTCTTTTGCCTCTTCCAGCGTATCGAAGAAGAACAGCTTGCCATCGCGCAACACGGCGGCAGAGTTGCAGAACTTCTCGAGAATTTTGTGATCGTGTGACACGATAATCAGCGACGATTGTTCGAAGCGTTCGCGCATGACCGCGCCCGCGCGCTTGTTGAAGGCCACATCGGTCGTGGTCGGCATGCCTTCGTCGATAAGGTATAGATCGAAATTCATGGCCAGCATCAATGCCAGCGACAGGCGTGCGCGCATCCCGCTGCTATAAGTGCCGATCGGCATGTCGAAATATTCGCCAATGTCGCACAGCCAGCGGCAGAAAGCTTCGACATAATCGGCATCCAGCCCATAAATACTGGCGATGTAGCGCACATTCTCTGTTGCGGTGTGCTTGCTGACCAGCCCGCCCATAAAGCCAAGCGGGAAAGACACACTGCACGTGCGATGAATGGCACCATCGTCAGGCCGTTCCAGACCGGCCATCATGTTGATGACCGTGGTCTTGCCCGACCCGTTTTTTGCCAATACGCCAAGGTTCATGCCCTGACGGATGCTGAAGGTCGCCCCTTCAAGGATTACCTTGCGCTGGGTTCCCGTCCAGAAGCTTTTGCTAACATTGACGAAATCCAACATCTTCGGTCGCGTCCCCGCCTGCGTTTCTTGCTCAGGTGCCAAGGGAAATGCCTTGGCTTAACGTGCCAGCCATGGGTTAAACACAGCTAGACTGTTTCTGAGGTATCAACAGAATGCGGCAAAAATAGGATATAAGCCAGTCACAAGCGCTGGATAAGCGGGCAATTCTGGCGCCGGGTGGTGCCGCGCTCAGCGGCCCCAGCTGCGCACGACGCCGCAATCCATATGCACGAAGTTCGACCCCGAGTAGCGCCCGACGCCGCCGGCCTTGCAAGACGCCGCGGCCTGCGCGATTTGCGCCACGGAGCGCGAGCGCAGGCGCACATCCGCCGCTTCGCCCTGCATGTGAAGTGAATTGCGGGCCACACCCTTAGACCGGGCGCGCAGCATGGCGTTGGTTTCGGGCGACCGGTAGCCCGATAGCAGCATGTAAGGTTCGTCAACTCGAAGCAGGTTATGGGCAGCGGCCAGAATATCGATCGTGCGCGGGTCTATCTTGTGGACCTTGTTGTTGCGCCAATCGCGGAAGAAGCGGTTAATCTCGGCCATCGATTCCGGGATATACTTTCCGTCGATCCAATAGATCAGGTCGATCTTTTCGCCCGTTCGGCCCGAATAGAAGTTCAGTTTGCGAATGTCGCCCGACCCACGGGCATAGGCGGTGACGCCGGGAAAGAAGGGCGCTGCGCTGATCGCGGTTGCGGCGAAGGCACCAAGCAGGGCGCGGCGAGAGACATTCGTGCCGGTGTTAAGCATCTTGACCTGTATTCCTCAATCCGTGCGGGCCGATGCCCCTTCTGGTCGCAAGCGGGCCGGGGGGCACTTAAGACTACAACCCGCTTGCCACAAAAAATTGCCCCGACCAAGTGCCGAGCCGTGCCGCGCTGGCGCTTGCCTGCGCGATTGGCAAGATTTCGCCAATGTTCGGTCCGTGGGTAGGGTCTTTGGCGACCCGATCAAAGGGCAAAGGCTGTCGCTTCATCCTGTCAGTGTCGCCTGTGACAGTTAAATTCCCCTTACCAGCCGGATTCGATGCTGACGGGCTTGTGAATAGACGCGATCGGCAATAATTTGCCAACTTGGTTCTGCCAGACCTGTTGGGGGATTTTTATGCGTATTTTCAAGAAGGCGTCGTCGCGCCTGCGGCTTGGAGCCGTAACCATTGCGATGTCGGTGTCAGTTGCCCTGCCTGCGACGGCCCAACAATTTCCCGCGTTCCAGCAGGCTGTTGCCGAAGGAGTCGCCCAGAACGAAGGCCTGTCAGCCTTTTACCGCACCCATGACTACGCCGATTTATGGACGGGGGCAGATGATGCCGCGCGCCGTCAGGCTTTTATTACCGCGCTCAGCCGCGCCTCGGATCATGGTTTGCCGCTGGAGCGGTATGACCTGCCCGGCCTGATGGCCGCGTTCGACACCGTCACAAGCGAACGTGACCGGGGCGCGTTGGAAGCGCAGATGACGCTAACTTTCCTGCGCTTCGCCACCGATTTGCACAGCGGTGTGCTGGAGCCGTCGCGGCTGGATTCTGACATTGTCCGCAAGTTGCCGCGCCCGGACCCCGAAAAACTGCTGACAGAGTTTGCAACCGCCCCGGCGGCGGGCTTTATTCGCAACCTTGCGCCCACAGCGCCGGAATATGCGCGCCTGTTCCGTGCAAAGCGCGATCTGGAATTGGCAATTGCCAATGGCGGTTGGGGTCCGCAGGTGCCGCAGGCGCGCTTTGCCCCCGGCACGTCGGGCGATGCGGTCGTGGCGCTGCGAAACCGCCTGATTGCCATGAGCTATCTGGAGCGTTCTGCCGTTGCCAGCTACGATAGCGTGTTGCAAACGGCTGTGCAGCGCTTTCAGGTCAACCACGGAATTGACCCCGACGGGATTGCCGGAGCCTCCACCATCCGCGCGCTGAATGTCAGCCCGCAAGAGCGCCTGCAATCGGTGATCGTGGCCATGGAGCGCGAGCGCTGGATGAACATTCCGCGCGGCGACCGCCATATCTGGGTGAACCTGACAGATTTTTACGCGCGCATTGTCGATAATGACATTGTCACTTTTGAAACCAAGGCGATCGTTGGCGCGAATGGCGACAACAAGCACACGCCGGAATTCTCTGAGACGATGAAATATCTGGAAATCAACCCGGACTGGACCTTGCCGCGGTCCATCATCGCGCGGTCCTATTGGGGCACGCTTGCTTCGGGTGGGGCGCAATATCTTCAGATCGTTGATGCCAGCGGGCGCGTGGTTCCGCGCAGTGCAATCAACTGGGGCCGCTACACACCCGCGACATTCCCGTTCAATGTGCGCCAGCCCCCGGGGCCGTCGAACGCGTTGGGCGAAGTGAAGTTCATGTTCCCGAACCCCTATGCCATCTATTTGCATGACACGCCGGATCAGCATTTGTTCAACACCACGGTGCGGACACATTCGTCGGGCTGCGTGCGTCTGGATGACCCACGCGATTTTGCCTATGAATTGCTGTCGCGCCAGTCCGAGACGCCGAAGGACCTGTATCATTCCATCCTGAACACTGGCCAGCAGACGCGGCTTTATCTGGATGACCCGGTTCCGGTGCATCTGGTCTATCGCACGGCCTTTACAAATGTCCGTGGCGAGTTGAATTTCCGCAACGATATGTATGGGCGTGATGCGATGATCTACCGCGCCTTGGTGGCAGCGGGCGCGGTGAACCCCGCAAGCTAATTGCCCGCCCCATATACCACTTAGTGCGCCCCGCCCGTTCGGCGGGGCGTTTTGATTGCGCAACCTTACGCTGATGTGACCTGATTAAGAGTTGTCGGGCGTCATGAAGCTGTTACATTCTGTCACGATATGGGGCTTATCCCTCTTGCCAAGGAGATTGCCCGATGGGACTGGACTTCATGTTGAACGAAAACCTGATCGCGCAACGCGTCAAAGAGATCATCGCCGAGCAAGCGCTCGTAGAACCTTCCGAGGTCCGCGAAGATATGACGCTGGCCGATCTGGAACTGGACAGCCTTGGGCTTGTGGAATGCATCTTCGGTATTGAAGAAGCCTTTGATGTGGCCATTCCCTTCAACGCGAATAACCCCGACGAGAGCGGCTTCGACATTTCGTCGGTCGGCGCGATCATTCGTCAGGTCGAGGGCCTGATCGCCAAACAGGCGGCATGAGGCGCGTTGTCATAACCGGAGCGGGCAGTCTGAACCCGCTTGGGGCGAATGTGCCCGCAACTTTTGCGGCGATGAAGGCCGGGGTCTGTGCCATCGGTCCTTTGACTTGCCGCGACGTGGACCGTCTGACCGTGCAAATCGGGGCAGAGATCAAGGATTTGGACCCGGACGCCCATTTCCCCCGCAACAGTATACCGCTTCTGGATCGGTTTACGCAGATCGCCCTTGTCAGCGCGCGCGAAGCGGTTGCGCAGGCGGGGCTGAACCTGACCGAAGAAGAGCAATTCCGCGCGGGCGTCGTGCTGGGCACGGCGGGAGGCGGTAATCTGACGGTCGATGACAATTTCCGCACGGTCTACCAAGAGGGAAAGAACCGCGTTCACCCCTTTGTTGTGCCACGTTTGATGCACAATGCCGCCGCGTCGCACCTTTCTATGGAATTTGGGCTGAAAGGGCCGGGCTTCACGGTCTCGACCGCCTGCGCCTCTGCCAATCATGCGATGGGGCAAGCCCTGATGCTCATTCGCTCTGGCATGGCCGATATAATGCTGACCGGCGGGTCAGAGGCGATGCTGGGCTTTGGCGGGATCAAGGCGTGGGAAGGCTTGCGCGTTATGAGCCGCGACACCTGCCGCCCGTTCTCCCGCGACCGCACCGGCATGGTGCAGGGCGAGGGTGGGGCGGTGTTCGTGTTCGAGGAACGCGAACGTGCCATGGCGCGCGGTGCGACGATCCTGGCCGAGGTGGTGGGCTTTGGTCTGAGCTCAGACGCCAGCGACATTGTCATGCCCGACCGCGACGGCCCGGTGCGCGCCATGCGCATGGCGTTGGCCGATGCGGGGTTGTCGCCCGATACCATCGGCTATGTGAACGCCCATGGCACCGGCACGGCGGCCAATGACCGCACCGAAGCGCAAGCCTTGGCAGAGATTATGGGCGCGCATCTGCCCGATTGCCCGGTCTCGTCCACCAAGGCCATGCATGGTCATCTGATTGGCGGCACAAGTGCCGTGGAATTGCTGGCCTGCCTGATGGCGTTGCAGGACGGGGTGCTTGCCCCGACCGTCAATTATACCGAAGCCGACCCGGATTGCCCGCTCGACGTGGTGCCAAACCACGCGCGAGAGGCCCATGTCGATGCCGTGATGAGCAATGCATTCGCGTTTGGCGGCTTGAACGCGGTGATGGTGCTGCGCCGCGCCGCCTGACAAGCAGGTGAATTGACAGCCCCGCAGGATAGCCTCACCTTTGCTGTGCATGTATGGGGCAAATATGGCACGCGCTTCCAGCCTTGGACAAATCCGCTTCGGCTTGGGGCCGCGCCCCGGTCATGCGCCCGCTTTGGATGCGGCGGCGCTGATCGCGGATCTGGACCGCCCGGACCCAGCGGCCAATATCACCCCCTTCGCAGTCAGATTGGAGCGCGCCGCCGCGCGGGCGGAGTTGCGCCGCGCACAGCGCTCGGGTGCGATGGCTGACACCCTAGCCGAGCGCGAGGCGATCAACCGGGCAGAAGTTCGCGACAGCCAAGCCGACCTGCGTGCGCAGCTTGCCCGGATGGTGGCGGCGCCGGTCGGGTTCCGCGAGCGGTTGGTCGCATTTTGGGCCAATCACTTCGCTGCCGACAGCCGTGGCGGCCATTTTCGCTTTGCCCGCGCCAGTTATGTCGAAGACGCGATCCGCCCTCATATCGCCACCGATTTCGCCACGCTATTGCGCGCGGCGGTCACGCATCCGGTGATGCAGGGCTATCTGAACCAGAATGTCTCGGTCGGACCGTTCAGTCTTCTGGGCCGTCGCACTGGCCGGGGGCTGAATGAAAATCTGGCTCGGGAACTGTTAGAGTTGCACACGCTGGGCGCACAAGCGGGCTATTCCCAAGCGGATGTGACCCAGATGGCGCGCTTGTTGACCGGGATCACCTTCGATCTGGAGCAAGGATATTTTTTCGATGCCCGCATCGCAGAGCCGGGCTTGATCGAGATTTTCGGCAAGCGCTACGGCGGGCGGCCCGTGATGGAGCGGCACGTTTTCGAGGCGCTGGATGATCTGGCCCTTCGGCCAGAGACCGCGGCGCATCTGGCGGGCAAACTGGCGCGGCACTTTCTGGCGGATGATCCGGATGCCGGGCTGGTCGCGCATATGCAGGCCAGATATCTTGAAACCGGGGGCAACCTGCGCGCGCTTCATGCGGCGATGCTGGAACACCCCATGATGTGGCAGCCTCCGCTGCGGAAAACGCGCGCGCCGATTGCATGGATGGCGGCCAGCCTGCGCGCGACCGGCACTGCGCCCGATGACATCCTCGCCCTGTCAGGCCGCGATACACAGCGTTTGCTGCGCCGCCCCTTGCAAGCCATGGGTGCGGCCTGGGAAACCGTGCCCTCGCCCGCAGGGTATGATGACAGCGCGCGCGCATGGATCACGGCGCAGGCATTGGCGGCGCGTATGTCTTGGGCAATGGGCTTGGCTGGCAGGCTGCCGCGAACGCCGGACCCGTCCGACTTCGTGACGACCGCCATGGGCGACATGGCCAGCCCCGCGTTGTTGCGCGTCGTGCGCGGGGCAGAGACGCGGGCGCAAGCAGTGGGGATCATCTTGTCCTCGCCCGATTTCAACCGCTGCTAGGGGAAAATCATGCGCCACGATCCGACCCGCCGTAGGTTTCTGACCCATGCCGCCGCGCTGGGCTGTTCTGTTGCCGCCAGCCCGTTGCTGACCCCCATCGCCATGGCCAGTACGCCGGGTGAAAACCGGCTGGTTGTCATTATCCTGCGTGGCGCGCTGGACGGGCTGGATGCGCTGCGACCGCTGGGTGACCCAGATTTTGCGGCTTTGCGCCCCAACCTGTCTGACGGCGGGGTGGCCTTGGACACTGGGTTTTTCGCGCTGCACCCGGTATTGTCCGACCTTCTGCCACTGTGGCAAGCGGGCGAATTGGCCTTCGTTCCGGCCACCTCTACCCCATACCGTGACAAGCGCAGCCATTTCGACGGGCAAGACGTGCTGGAAGCGGGCACGCCCGGAACTGGCCCCGCCCTGCGCGATGGATGGTTGAACCGTGCACTGACGTTGATGCCAGGGGTCACCGCGCGCACGGCCTTTGCGCTCAGCGGCGAACGTATGCGTATTCTGGACGGAGCCGCCCCGATGACGCATTGGGCCCCCGGCACCGATCTGGCGCTTGGGCCGCAGGCGCAGCTGTTGTTGGAACACCTTTTCACGCAAGACCCGCTCTTTACCGAAGCCGGGCTGACCGCGCTTGAAATGGGGAATGCCGACGGGATGGATGACGCGCCGCGCGGCGCACCCGGAGAGGTTCTGGCGCGCTATCTGGCAGACCAGATGCGCGGCGAGACCCGGATCGCCAGCCTGTCGCTATCGGGCTTTGACACGCACCAACAGCAGGCTAACAGGCTGCGCCCTGCCTTGCGCAACCTGCAAACCACCATTCTAACCCTGCGCGCGGAATTGGGGCCGTTATGGGCGCGCACAACCCTAGTGGCCATGACCGAATTTGGTCGCACCGCGCGCGAAAACGGCACGCGCGGCACCGATCATGGCACCGGCGGCGCGATGCTGCTGGCCGGTGGCGCGCTAAAGGGCGGGCGCATGCTGGGCGGTTGGCCGGGGCTGTCGGACGCGGCGCTCTATGACAGGCGCGATCTTATGCCCCTCAGCGACGTGCGTGCTTACGCGGCTTGGGCCTTGCGCGACATGTATGGGCTGCGCGCGTCGGACCTGACCCGAACGGTTTTTCCGGGGCTGGATATGGGCGACAATCCGGGCCTTTTGCTTTAACGCTTCCCCCTTCGCGTTGCGCGGCCTATATGCGCCGCATGGCACAAGCACCTCTGTTACAACTCTCTGGAATCGGCCTCGGCTTTGGCGGCAACCCGCTGCTGGAAGGGCTGGATATGAACGTGCAACCCGGCGACCGCGTGGCGCTGGTGGGGCGCAATGGGTCGGGCAAATCGACCCTGATGAAGATCATGGCGGGGCTGGTCGAACCAGATGCCGGCACCCGCACCCTGCCACCGGGCATGTCCGTGGGCTATATGGAACAAGACCCGGATTTCGCGGGCTTTGCGACCTTGGGCGAATATGCCATGCAAAGCTTGGATGCGTCCGAGCAATGGCGCGTGGACATCGCCGCCGAGGGGCTGGAATTCAATCCCGATCTGGACCCGGCCCAAGCCTCTGGCGGGGAACGCAGGCGCGCGGCTTTAGCGCGGCTTCTGGCCGAAGCGCCCGACCTGATGCTGTTGGACGAGCCGACGAACCATCTGGACATCACCGCCATTCATTGGCTGGAAGAGCGCCTGCGCGAAACCCGCGCGGCTTTCGTGCTGATCAGCCACGACCGCGCCTTTTTGCGCGCGCTGACCCGCGCAACCCTGTGGGTAGACCGGGGCCAAGTGCGCCGCCGCGAGGCCGGGTTCGACGGGTTCGAAGAGTGGCGCGACAAGATCTGGGCCGAGGAAGACGACGCCCGCCACAAGCTGAACCGCAAGATCAAGGCCGAAGCGCGCTGGGCGGTCGAGGGGATTTCCGCCCGCCGCAAACGCAACCAAGGCCGGGTGCGCGCACTGGCCGAATTGCGCGCCGAACGCGCGGGCCAGATCAAGCGGCAGGGCACGGCGGCCATGGCGTTTGACAGCGCCGCCCCCTCGGGCAAGCTGGTGGCAGAGTTGGAGAATGTGTCCAAATCCTATGGCGACCGCCCCATCCTGCAAGATTTCTCGCTGCGGGTGATGCGCGGCGAATGCGTGGCCATGATCGGCCCCAATGGCGTCGGCAAGACCACGCTGCTGCGCCTGATGACCGGGCAGGAAGAGGCCGACGAAGGCCGCATCCGCCTTGGCACCAACCTGCAAACGGCCGTGTTCGACCAGACGCGCGCGCAGCTCGACCCCAATTCGTCCTTGTGGGAAAACCTGACGGGCGATCCGCTGATGGCGGTGTCGGGGCAGGCCGATCAGGTCATGGTGCGCGGCACACCCCGGCATGTGGTGGGGTATCTCAAGGAATTCCTGTTCGACGAATCCCAAGCCCGCGCGCCGGTGCGGTCGCTGTCTGGCGGCGAGAAGGCGCGGCTTTTGCTGGCGCGGATCATGGCGCAACCGGCGAACCTGCTGGTGCTCGATGAGCCGACGAACGATCTGGACGTCGAAACGCTGGACCTGCTGCAAGACCTGCTGGGCAGCTTTGACGGGACCGTGCTGCTGGTCAGCCACGACCGTGATTTCATCGACCGGCTGGCGACGACGACGCTGGTGTTCGAAGGTGAGGGGCGCGTGACCGCCTATGCGGGCGGCTGGTCGGATTAC
>JAFGVZ010000051.1 GCA_016937725.1 Paracoccaceae bacterium
ATGAACAGCGCGCGGCTTTCATCCCACAGCAGGTCTTGCGTGCCATTGCCGTGGTGCACGTCAAAATCCACCACCGCGACACGGGTCAGCCCATACATTTGCATGGCGTATTTGGCGGCAATTGCCACCGTGCCGAACAGGCAAAAGCCCATCGGTTTTTCGGTTTCCGCATGGTGCCCCGGCGGGCGCATGGCGACAAAGGCGTTGCCAGCCTGCCCGCCCATCAGGCGGTCGACGGCTGCACACGCCCCGCCCACGGCGCGCAACGCGGCCTGCATGGACATGTTCGACACATGTGTATCGGCATCCAGCTGGTAGATGCCCGCCGCAGGCAGCGCGCGGCGAATGCGGTCGATATAGGCTTGGGGGTGGCACAGAAGCACGCGCTCTTCATTGGCGATGGGCGCGGAATGGCGGTCCAGCGCGGCAAAGTCTGGCGCGGCCAAAGCATTGGCAATCGCGGCCAGCCGCGCGGGGGATTCGGGGTGTCCGGGCGGGGTCTGGTGCGCCTCGCCATCGGCATGGGTGTAGAATGCTGTTGTCATGGCAGAACGCTAGTCGATTGGCGTTCAGGGGGGAAGTGCAATTTGACCCTTCGCACAGCTTGTCGCGGGCGCGGGCTTGGGGCAAGCTGCGCCAAAGCGCGAATTGGACATGCCATGAACTTTGCCGATATCCTGACACCCCCAGATATGCCGCACAGCACCTTTACCGATCCCGATGCGGCCGTGGCGCGGCTGGAAGAACTTTACAAAGATGCCACGCAATTCCTGATCGTGGCCTTTAACGATCTGGCCAAGGGTGGGCTGCCAAAAGGGCGCTACAGGTCATTCTACCCCGAAATCCGTTTTGTCAGCACCCGGTTTGACAAAGTGGATTCGCGCCTGAGCTTTGGCCATGTGGCCGAGCCGGGCGAATACGCCACCACCGTCACGCGCCCCGACCTGTTCCGCCAATACCTGCGCCAGCAGATCGCCCTGCTGATGGAGAACCACGGAACCCCGGTCAGCATAGGGCCATCTTCCACACCCATTCCGCTGCATTTCGCCATGGCCGGGCGCGGCGACGTGGCCTTGCCCGAGGGCGGCGAGATGGCGCTGTCTTTGCGCGACGTGTTCGACGTGCCCGATCTGGACACAACGAACGACGACATCGTCAATGGCGACCGGGTGCGCAACGCCGATGGGTCGCTGCCGCTTGCCTTGTTCACGGCGCAACGTGTCGATTATTCACTCGCACGGCTGGCGCATTACACCGCCACCACGCCAGAGCATTTCCAGAACCATATCCTGTTCACCAACTACCAGTTCTATGTCGATGAATTCGAGGCCTTCGCCCGCGAGATGCTGCGCGACCCCGACAGCGGTTATACCGCCTTTGTCGCGCCGGGTGACGCGGTCATCACCGACCCGGATGGCAACATCCCGCCCCTGCCCCGCCTGCCGCAGATGCCGACCTATCACCTGAAGCGCGCCAAGGGTGCGGGGATTACGCTGGTCAATATCGGGGTTGGTCCGTCGAATGCAAAAACCGCGACCGACCATATCGCCGTGCTGCGCCCGCATGCGTGGCTGATGGTCGGGCATTGCGCGGGGCTGCGCAATTCGCAGGCGCTGGGCGATTTCGTGCTGGCCCATGCTTACTTGCGCGAAGATAACGTGCTGGATGCTGATCTGCCGGTCTGGGTGCCGATCCCGGCCTTGGCCGAGATCCAAATCGCGCTGCAAGATGCCGTGGCGCAAGTGACCAAGCTGGACGGCTACGCGCTGAAGCAGATCATGCGCACCGGCACGGTCGCCACCATCGACAACCGCAACTGGGAATTGCGCGACCAATCCGGCCCGGTGCAGCGCCTAAGCCAGTCGCGCGCCATCGCGCTGGACATGGAAAGCGCCACGATTGCCGCCAACGGGTTCCGCTTTCGGGTGCCTTATGGCACGCTTCTGTGCGTGTCGGACAAGCCCTTGCATGGCGAGTTGAAGCTGCCCGGCATGGCCTCTAGCTTTTACAAAACACAGGTCGCGCGGCATTTGCAGATTGGCATTCGCGCGATGGAGTTGCTGCGCGACATGCCGTTGGAGCGAATCCATAGTCGGAAACTGCGCAGCTTCAGCGAAACCGCCTTCTTGTAACTTTCGCGCCTTTCCGTAACGGCACAGGGCATCGGCCTGCGTTTTTTGGTGTGTTTTCCCCAGAAAATACCCCTTTTCTGCGCGTGTGGGAATTGTCACCTGTAGGAAAACAAGGCTAGATGCGCTTCGCACACAAGTTCACAGCGGCGCGAGTAAGGCCGCCAAACCCTACGAGGAGAGACGAATGACCGCGAAACCGATGACCAAGACCCAGCTTGTCGCCGCCCTGGCCGAAGAGATGGACGCCGACAAGAAAACCGCAAACGCCGCGCTGGACGCCATTGCCGCGCTGGTCATGCGCGAGGTCGCGGCCGGTGGTGCTGTCACGCTGCCCGGAATTGGCAAGGTCATGTGCCGCGCGCGCCCCGAGCGCCAAGTGCGCAACCCCGCCACGGGCGAGACGATGACGAAAGAAGCCGACCGCGCCGTAAAGGTGACGATCGCCAAGGCTCTGAAAGACGCCGTCAACAGCTAAGGGCTGGGACCGGTTTTCAAAGGCGGGCGCGCTTCAGGCGGCCCGCCTTTTTCTATGTGCGTTTCTATGCCTGCGGGCTCTGGCCAAGGCACGGGTCGCGGTCTAACCTCTGGGTCAAACGGGAGGAAACGACATGGCACAAGCGCAGATCGTGGGCTGGTCCCACACCCCTTTCGGCAAATCCGAGGCAGAGACAACCGAGGCCCTGATGGCCCAAGCCCTTGCCCCTGCTTTGGAACATGCAGGCATCGAGGCCGAAGATGTCGATGGCATTTTCGTGGGCGTCTACAATAACGGATTCTCGCGGCAGGATTTTCAAGGCGCGCTGGTGGCCATGGCCGATCCGCGCTTCGCCCACACCCCGGCCACAAGGTATGAAAATGCCTGCGCCACAGGGTCGGCGGCCCTGCATGGCGCGATGGATTTCATCGAATCCGGGCGCGGGCGGATCGCTTTGGTCGTGGGTGCAGAAAAGATGACCGCCACCCCGATTGCCGAAGTGGGCGATATCCTGCTGGGCGCGAGCTACCGCGCCGAGGAAGCCGAGGTTGATGGCGGTTTCGCGGGCCTGTTCGGCCAGATCGCCGCCAGCTATTTCCAGCGCTATGGCGACAAGTCGGAAGAACTGGCCATGATCGCGGCCAAGAACCACGCCAACGGCATGGCCAACCCCATCGCCCATATGCGCAAGCCTTTCGACGTGACGTTCTGCAACACGGTCTCGGACAAGAACCCGCGCGTGGCGGGGCCTCTGCGGCGCACCGATTGCTCGCTGGTCAGCGATGGCGCGGCGGTGCTGGTGCTGGCAGATTCAGAAACGGCGGCGGGGCTGAGCCGCGCGATAGCGTTCCGCGCGCGCACTCATGCTAATGACATCATGGCGCTGTCGCGCCGCGACGTGCTGGACTTCAAGGGCGCGCGGTTGGCTTGGGCCAAGGCGCTGGAACAGGCGGGCGTCACGCTCGACGACCTGTCGCTGGTGGAAACGCATGACTGCTTCACCATTGCCGAACTGCTGGAATACGAGGCGATGGGGCTGGCAGAACCGGGCCAAGGCGGCCGCGTCATCCGAGAGGGATTAACGGCGAAGGACGGGCGCTTGCCGGTCAACCCCTCTGGCGGGCTGAAATCCAAGGGCCACCCCATTGGCGCGACGGGCGTGTCGATGCATGTTATGGCCGCGCAACAACTGACAAATGACGCAGGCGACATGCAAATCCCCGGTGCGACCATGGCAGGCGTGTTCAACATGGGCGGCGCGGCAGTGACCAATTATGTGTCGATCCTAGAACGGGTGAAATGAGCATGGACCTGTCGCAAGGCATGGTGCCGGTTTCGACCCGCGTGATGAACCTGTCGCATCTGCTGACGGAAAGCGCCCGGCGCGCGCCGGATGACATCGGGCTGGTCTGGGGCGATCAAGTTTGGACATGGGCCGAGCTGGAGGCGCGCGCCACCGCCTTTGCCCGCGTTCTGGTTCAGGATTACGGTGTGCAAAAGGGCGACCGCGTGCTGGTGCAATCGGCCAATTGCAACCAGATGTTCGAGGCCGTGTTCGGCTGCTGGCGCGCGGGGGCCGTCTGGGTGCCCGCCAATTACCGCCAATCGCCCGAGGATGTGGCCTTCCTTGCGCAATCGTCTGGCGCGAAGGTGCTGCTCTGCGGGGCGGAATTCGCGGATCACGCAAGCGCCTGCGACCTGCCCACCATCGCCATCGGCGCGGCGGATTTCGGCCCGGACTACGAGGCTTTGATTGCCCCCCATATCGGCCAGAAGCAGCCCGTGGCAGTGGTCTACCGCGACGACCCGTGCTGGTTTTTCTTCACCTCTGGCACGACCGGGCGGCCCAAGGCGGCGGTCTTGACCCATGGGCAAATGGCCTTCGTCATCACCAACCACCTATGCGACCTGATGCCTGCGACGGGGCCGGAAGACGCATCCTTGGTCGTGGCCCCCTTGTCGCATGGCGCAGGCGTGCACCAACTGTCCCAAGTCGCGCATGGCGTGAAAACCATCCTGCCCACGGGCACGAAATTCGACCCGAACGAATTGTGGGGCTTGGTCGCAAAATGGCGCGTGACCAACATGTTCACCGTGCCGACCATCGTGAAGCTGCTGGTCGAACATCCAAGCGTGGACATGCACGACCATTCCAGCTTGCGCTATGTCGTTTACGCAGGCGCGCCCATGTATCGCGCCGACCAGGTGCGCGCGCTGGCAAAGCTGGGGCCGGTGCTGGTGCAGTATTTTGGGCTGGGCGAGGTGACGGGGAACATCACCGTTCTGCCGCCCGCCCATCATCACATCGACGACAACACAATGCGCATCGGCACTTGCGGTTTTGCGCGCACGGGCATGCAGGTGCAGATACAGGATGCCGAAGGGCGCGAGGTGGCGGCGAATGAGACGGGCGAGATTGCCGTGATCGGCCCCGCCGTGTTCGCGGGCTATTTCAATAATCCCGACGCCAATGCCAAATCCTTCCGCAATGGCTGGTTCCTGACCGGGGACTTGGGCCACATGGATGCCGAGGGCTTCGTCTACCTGACAGGGCGCGCGTCCGACATGTATATCTCTGGCGGGTCGAACATCTACCCGCGCGAGATAGAGGAAAAGCTGCTCATGCACCCCGCGATCTCCGAGGTCGCGGTGCTGGGCGTGCCCGACCCGGTCTGGGGCGAGGTGGGCATGGCAGTCTGCGTCTGCACAGGCGAACCGCCCGCCGACCTGCTGGACTGGCTGGCTGGCAAAATCGCCCGCTACAAGCTGCCCCGCCATGTGGTGTTCTGGGACGCATTGCCGAAATCGGCCTATGGCAAGATCACGAAAAAGATGATCCGCGAGGAGCTGGACGCGCGCGGGCAATTGCCATGATCCGTAGCGTGGTCCACCCCGGCCCGGCACTTGCCCCGCGCGCAACCGCACTGCCGGTGCAGGCGCATCCGGTCGAGGTGGTTCTGCGCGGCGGTCTGGCCTTCGGGGATGCCGTGGCAGAGGCTTTGGCCGCGTTCGAGGGCGGGTTTCTCGACCTGCGCGACGTAGCGATGGACCCGCTCGCCTATGTCATCCCCGGCCCGGCGCAGAACGGCCATGCCGCGTGGTATAGCGCCACGCACCAGATGGGCGCGGGCGCTCGGATCGTGCAAGGGTGCACCCATCTGGGCTGGCGCGACGGCGCGCGGTTCACGCATACGCATGGTATTTGGGCGGAGGACAGCGGCGCGCGGCATATGGGGCATATCCTGCCTGATCAAGCGGTCGTCGCGCGCGATTGCACCGTTACGGGCTGGGGGCTGACAGGCGGCTGCCTAGTGGCGCGACCGGACCCGGAAACGGCGTTCACCCTGTTTCGGCCGGAACAGCGCCCGGAAAGCGGCGGCGGCCAGCCCGCGCATCTGGTCACGCTGCGGCCCAATCAGGATATGGACGCGGCGCTTTCCGGGCTAGGGCTGGCGGGCCGTGTCATGGGCTTGGGCAGCTTGATCGGCACGCAGATGGAGGGCGGCGCGGCATTGGAGAGCTATGCGACCGAGATATTGCTGACCGGGGGCCATGTCGGCCCGGAGGGCGTAGTGCTGGAAGCCGCCAGCATCGGGCTGGATGGCCGGATGATCGAGGGGCGGCTGGCAAAGGGCGTGAACGCGGTTCTGGTCACGGCGGAATTACTGATTCTGACCAAATAGCGGGCTTCGCCCAAGTCTATGATTTCAGGGGGCTTTGCCCCCTGTTTTGGTTTGGGGGCTTTGCCCCCGTCCGACCCCTTGCGGGGTCAGACTCCCCCAGGATATTTGGGCAAGGATGAAAGGGCTAGGCTTTGCCCTGTTTGACCACGCCTTCGTCGAAGAGCGACGCGATTTCGCTGTCGGGCAGGCCGATCACGTCGCCCAAGATCGCTTCGGTATGTTCACCGAGGATGGGCGCGCGCACCGGCGCTTGGCGCGGGTCGTGGCTGAAGGACATGGGCGTGCCGGGGACGCGGTAGCGGCCGATGCCGGGTTGGTCAAGCATAGAGAAGATGGGATTGTCGAGGGACATGTCCTCGTCTTCTGCCACGGCCTGTTTGAAGTCGCGGAATTGCGACCATGTCACGCCCGCTTTCTCGAAGGCTTCGGCGAAGTCGGCGACTTTGCGGGTGGCGAAGAAGGGGCGCAGCACTTCGGTGATCGCATGGCGATGCTCCCAGCGCGCGCCCTCCCCTTTCAGCGAGGTGCCAAGCTGCGCTTCGAGCGCGGCGATGGCTTCTGTCGTGCCGGTGACCTTTTGCAAGCCGCGCCATTGGTTGTCGGTCAGGCCGATGACCATGACGCGCTTGCCATCCGCGCATATAAAATCTTGCCCGTAAGCGCCGTAAAGCGCGTTGCCGGATTTGGGGCGCGAGATGCCGTTGACCTCTACTTCGCCGATCACGCCGAGATGGCCAAGCATGGCGGCGGCGACGTCCTTGAGCGCCAGATCGACCGCAGAGCCGTGACCGTGGCGCAGGCGTTTGCGTTCCGCTGCCAAGAGGGCCGAGACAACCATGTTGCCCGCAATGCAATCCCAGGCGGGCAGCGCGTGGGCGACGGGATCTGTCGACCCCTCTGGCCCGGTCGCCATGGGAAAGCCAAGCGCGGGGTTGACGGTGTAATCCACCGCCGGGCGGCCCGCGCGGTCGCCGGTGAGCGTGACCATGCACAGGTCGGGGCGGCGGGCGGAGAGGGTTTCATAATCCATCCAGCCCTTCACGCGCAGGTTGGTGATGAAAAGGCCCGCATCATCCCCCGGCGCGCAAATGAGTTCGGAGATGATCTCGCGCCCGCGCGGGTGTTTCATGTCGATGGCGATGGAGCGTTTGCCCTTGTTCATGCCAGCCCAGAACATGCTGGCGCCGGATTTGGCGACGGGCCAGCGCCCTGCGTCCAACCCCCCTTCGATACGGTCGAAGCGGATCACATCCGCGCCCATCTGCGCCAGCGTCATGCCCGCGAGCGGCACAGCCACGAAGGCCGAGCCTTCGACCACGCGCATACCTTTCAGGATGCCGCTCATGCGGACCACTCCATCCGGGCCTGCATGCATTGATGGTTCGATGTGCCAGCCACGCTGAACAGGTCGACCGCCGGGGCGTCCTTGTCCAACTGGCCGACAAGGGCGGTGTCCTCTGTGTGGAACATCGGGTGCACTCCTTTGAAGCGGAAGCGTTTGGGTGTCTGCCCGGTATGGCGGCAGGCAGCTTCCATCAGCAGGCAGGCCTGCATGGGCCCATGCACGATCAGGGCGGGGTATTTCTCGACCTCGCGCGCATAGGGCATGTCGTAATGGATGCGGTGCGCGTTGAAGGTCACGGCGGAAAAGCGGAAGAGCCGCGCTTCATTCATCGGCACGACCTCTCGGAAATCGGGGGCGTCGGGCGCGGGAATGGCGCGGGGCGGGCGAAATTCGTCGGGCATGTCCAGATAGACGATGTCCTGTTCTTCGCGGATGGACCCGTTCTTGCCGTGCAAATAATGGCCCACGCGGACGAAGAACATGGACCCTGTGGTGCCCTGCTTTTCGGTCACGGCCAGAATTTCAGAGCGCCGATGCAGGGTTTCGCCCACTTCCAGCGCGCCCGTCCATTCCAGCTTGCCCCCCGCCCACATGCGGCGCGGATAGGGCAAGGGCGGCAGAAAGCCCCCAAGCGCCGGGTGGCCATCGGTGCCGAGTTCAGCAAGCGGCACGAATTCGGGGAACGCGATCCAGTGCCATAAGGGCGGCAGGGGCGCGCCGATGCGCAGATCATGCGGCGGGGCCGATGCATGCGACAGCGTCGCGCCCATCATGCCCGCCAGGTTCAGCGTCAGCGCGCCGTCATGTTCTTCCACGCGGCCGACCCATGCTTGGGGGTCGGCCGCGGCTTTGTTTTCATACCCTTCGGGGTGCATTATGCAGCAGCCTTTTTGCCAAGAATCTCTGCCACCGTCACCCCCATGGAGGACGGATTCGGCGCGACCTTGATGCCTGCTTCCTGCAAGATGACAACCTTTTCCTGAGCACTTTCCCCAAAGGCAGAGATGATAGCGCCAGCATGGCCCATCTTCCGGCCCTTGGGGGCGGAGAGACCGGCGATATAGGCCGCGACTGGTTTGGTCATGTGATCGCGGATATATTCGGCGGCTTCGGCTTCCTGCGGGCCACCGATTTCGCCGATCATCATCACCGCATCGGTGTCGGGATCATTCTCGAACAGTTCCAGAATGTCCTTGAAGCTGGAGCCGTTGATCGGGTCGCCGCCAATACCCACCGAGGTGGACACGCCAATGCCCAGTTCCTTCATCTGGCTGGCAGCCTCGTAGCCCAGCGTGCCGGACCGGCCCACGATACCCACACGGCCCGGCATGTAGATATGCGGGGGCATGATGCCCATGAAGCCAATGCCGGGGCTGATGACGCCCGCGCAGTTCGGCCCGATCAGGCGCATCTTGCGGTCGGCCTTGTAGCGGCGCAGGAAGCGTTTGACCTTCATCATGTCTTGCGCGGGAATGCCATCCGCCACGCTAACGGCCACACGAATGCCCGCATCTGCCGCTTCCATCATCGCATCGGCGGCAACGGGGGGCGGCACGAACATCAGGGACGCGTCGGCACCGGTCGCTTCCACCGCTTCGCGCACGGTGTTGAATACGGGCTTGCCCAGCACCGTGGTGCCGCCGCGACCCGGCGTTACGCCGCCCACGACATTGGTGCCGGTTTCGATCATTTCCTGCGCATGGAACTGGCCGATACGGCCCGAAATGCCCTGCACGATGATCTTGGTTTCTGGAGTAATCAGGATAGCCATTCTGGTGGTCCTTTCTTATGCAGCGGCGGAATTGGGGCGCGCGTTGACGGCGGCCTCGGCGGCCTCTGCCAAGGTGCCTGCGGTGATGATCGGCACATCGGCGCTTTCCAGAATGCGGCGGCCTTCGTCCACATTCGTGCCCGCCAAGCGAACGACAACCGGGATGGTCATGCCCACTTCCTTATAGGCCTGCACAACACCTGCCGCGATCCAGTCGCAGCGGTTGATGCCGGCGAAGATGTTCACCAAGATCACGCTGACATTCGGGTCGGTCAGAACCGTGCGGAACGCGGTCACAACGCGCTCGGCGCTGGCGCCGCCGCCAATGTCGAGGAAGTTGGCGGGTTCGGCCCCGGCCAGCTTGATCATGTCCATCGTGGCCATGGCGAGGCCGGCCCCGTTGATGATGCAGCCGATATCGCCATCAAGGCCGATGTAGGACAGGCCAGAGCCTGCCGCCATCGCCTCGCGCGGGTCTTCCTGGGACAGGTCACGCAGCGCGGCCACTTCGGGGCGGCGGAACATGGCGTTGGTGTCAAAGCTCATCTTGGCATCCAGCGCCACCAGATCGCCCGAACCGGTAATGGCCAGCGGGTTGATTTCGACCATGGTCGCATCCAGATCGCGGTAAGCGCGGTAGCAGGCGCGCAGCGTATTGATCATCTGGCCAATCTGGTTGCCGGTCAGACCCAGACGGAAGGCCAGTTCGCGCGCCTCAAAGTCGCACAGGCCCGTGGCCGGGTCGACGATCATGCGCACAAGGCTGTCGGGGTCTTTCTCGGCCAGTTCCTCGATCTCCATCCCGCCAGCACCCGACGCGACGATCATGATGCGTTCCGATTTGCGGTCCAGCACGAAGCCCAGGTAGATTTCCTGCGCGATATCGGTCGCCGCTTCGACCCACAGGCGGTAAACGCCTTTGCCCGCCGGGCCAGATTGCTTAGTGACAAGCTGACGGCCCAGAATGCCCGCCGCGAATTCGCGCACCTCGTCCTCGGTGCGGCAGAATTTCACGCCGCCTGCTTCGCCGCGCCCACCCGAATGAATTTGCGCCTTGATAACCACCGGCAGACCGATCTCGCGGGCTTGATACGCCGCTTGCTCGGGTGAATAGGCCAGACCGCCACGCGGCACCGGGACACCGAATTTGGCCAGAATGTCCTTAGCCTGATGTTCATGAATATCCATGGTTTCTCCTCCCTCTCAGGGTTCAGCCCTTGGCTGCGATTTGTTCGGCAACTTCGATCAGGTTGCGGGCCATCTTCTCTGATGCCGCATCGATCATCTTGCCATCCAGCGACGCGGCCCCTTTGCCAGCGGCTTCGGCCTTCTTCAGCTCTTCGATGATGCGGTGCGCTTTGGTCACTTCAGATTCGGGCGGGCTGAACACTTCGTTGGCCAGCGCGATCTGGCTGGGGTGAATGGCCCATTTGCCTTCGCAACCCAGTGCGGCCGCGCGACGTGCGCCAGCCTTGTAACCTTCGGGATCGGAAAAATCACCGAACGGCCCATCGACCGCGCGCAGACCGTAGGCGCGGCAGGCCACGACCATGCGGGTGATCGACGCATGCCACTGGTCGCCCGGATAATCGGGGTTCAGACCGCCGATATTCGTGGTGCGCGCGCGCATGGAGGCCGCGTAGTCGGCCACGCCAAAGTGCAGGCATTCCAGACGCCCACCGAATTGCGCGATGGCTTCGACATTGGCCATGCCCAAAGCGGTCTCGATCAGTGCCTCAAGCCCCACACGGGTTTTCAGACCGCAGCCTTGCTCGATCTGGTTCACCATCGCTTCGACCATATAGAGGTCCGACGGCACGCCCACTTTCGGCACCAGCAGCGTGTGCACCCGGTCGCCCGCCTGTTCCATGATGTCGACGACATCCCGATACATGTAATGCGTGTCCAACCCGTTGATGCGCACCGACACGGTCTTGCCCTTGGCTTCCCAGTCGATCTCGTTCAGCAGCTTGACGGCATTCTTGCGGGCCTGCTCTTTCTCGGGCGGCGCGACGGCATCTTCCAGATCGAGGAAAACTACGTCGGCATCGCTCTCGGCGGCCTTGACCACCATATCGATATTCGAGGCCGGAACCGCCAGTTCAGAACGGTGCAGCCGTTGCCGCCGAAGCGGGTGCAAAGTGTGTGACATTCTATGTCCCTTTCAATGATTGGTTATTCAGCCGCGATCGGGGTGCTTTCCACGACCCGCGGACGGTCAAGACGCTTCCCGTCGGACCAATAGCGTTGAGCGCTCGCCAGCCCCGCGCCAAGTTCGATATCCATGCCTGCACGCCACATGGCCATTTCGGCCATGGACAGCGCGCCCGCCAAGGTGCCTTCGTTCACCCAGCCCAGATGCCCGATGCGGAAAACGCGGCCCGCCAAGCGACCAAGGCCACCGCCGAAGGATGCGCCAAGTTCGTCATGCGCAATGGCAATCACTTCGCGCGCATCGATATGCATGGGTGTGCGAATGGCCGTCACGGTGTCGGAATAAAGCGTCGGGTGCTCGGCAACCATGTCCAGACCCCAAGCCTGCACCGCGGCGCGCACGCCACCCGCCATGCGGGCGTGACGGGCGATGACATTGTCGATGCCTTCGTCCAAAAGCAGACCGACCGCGGCGCGCATGCCATGCAGCAGCGGAATGGGCGGCGTGTAGGGGAAATGGCCATCCTGTTGCAGGCGCACCATGTCGGTAAATTCGAAATACGCGCGGCGCATGGTGGCGGTTTTGGCAGCCTCCATCGCCTTGTCACTCACGCCCAGAATTCCCACACCAGCGGGGCACATCAGCCCTTTCTGGCTGCCAGTCACGGCCAGATCGACACCCCAATCGGCCATCCGAAACTCGATAGAGCCGATGGACGACACGCCATCCACGAACAAGAGCGCGTCGTGGAAAGTCATGTCCAGCGCCCGGCGCACGGCGGCCACGTCAGAGGTGACGCCGGTCGCGGTTTCGTTATGGGTGACGAAAACAGCCTTGATGCGGTCATCCTTGTCGGCACCCAAACGGCGCTCAATTTCCTTGACAGGAATACCCGCGCCCCAAGCAACGTCGACCAAGTCCACGTCCAGCCCAAGGCGACCTGCCATCTGCGCCCAGAGTTCCGAGAAATGGCCATGCCGCGCCATCAGAACCCGGTCACCGGGCGACAGCGTGTTGGTGATCGCAGCTTCCCACGCGGCGGTGCCAGAGCCGGGGAAGACGAACATCTGCCCGCCCTCCATCCACATAATCTGGCGAAGGCCCTGCGCAATGTCGCGGCCAAGGTCACCAAAACCGGGGGCGCGATGATCCTCGGCAGGCACGTTCATGGCGCGGCGCACCACCTCTGGAACAGGCGTGGGGCCGGGGCAAAAAAGATGGCGTTGTCCGATGGTCATGGCGGGCGTCCTCCCAAACACTCTGCAGGGACCATGCGCCACAAAATCAGAATCGTGAATTCTTTCCGGGTCCTGCTGTAAATGCGAAGATTTACATGTTACAATTCGTGTAAATATGTGAATTTTACAGGATACAATAGCATGCTGAAAACCTTCATCGGGCCACGCTTGCGGCGCTTGCGGCAGGACCATGGGCAGACCCAAGCGCAGATGGCGCGCGCCTTGGGCATTTCGACATCCTACGTTAACCTATTGGAAAAAAACGAAAGGTCGGTTTCCGTTCCAGTGCTGCTGAAGATATTCGAAACCTATGGCGTGGAATGGCGCGACATTGCCGAGGATGACGACACCGCCACCCTGACAGACCTGCGCGCCGCGCTGCATGACAACCTGTTTGACGCTGACCGCCCCGATTTGCCGCAACTGCGCGCCGCACAAATCCACAGCCCCGATCTGGTGTCGTCGTTCCTGACGTTGCACCGCGCCTATCAGGCTGCGACAGATCAACTCATGGCGCTGGCAACCAGCGGCACGAATGCGGGCGATGTGCTGCCAAGCTCGCCCGAAGCCGCTGTGCACAACTTCTTTCGGCGCAATCATAACCATTTCGCCGTGCTCGAATCGGCCGCAGCAGAGTTCTGGGGCGGCAAGCAGATTGCTGCAGACGACACCTATAGCGCGCTAAAAGCCGTGCTGCGCGACCGTCTGGGCCTGCATGTGCGGCTGGTCACGATTGCCGAAATGCCCGACACCTTGCGCGAATATGACGAGACCACCCGCGAAGTGCGGCTGTCAGAGGCGCTGGACCACCCCAACCGGGTGTTTCAATTGGTGCATGTGGCCGGGTTGATCGAACACGCAGAGCTTCTGGACAAACTCTTGTCGCAATCGCGCATCACCGACCCGCATGGGCTGGCGCGCTGCCGGGTGGAGCTGACCAACTACTTCGCCGCCGCCGTGCTGATGCCCTACAGCGCCTTTCTGTCTGAAGCCTTGGGGTCGAAATACGATTTCGCGCATCTGGCCACGCGCTTTGGCGTCAGTTTTGAACAAGCCTGCCACCGTGCCACCACCTTGCAGCGCGCGGGCGCGCAGGGGGTGCCGTTCTTCTTCGTGCGCATCGACAAGGCCGGGAACGTGACCAAGCGCTTTAACGCGACCGATTTTCACTTGGCCGAATATGGCGGCGCTTGCCCAAGGCTGGATGTGCACACGTCGTTTCGCACCCCGGGGCAGGTTGTGCCGCAATTCGTGGAAATGCCGGACCGCAGCCAGTTCTTTGTCTTTGCCCGCACAGTGGACCGCCCCAGCCTGTCGCGGCCCGCGACCGATGTGCGCTTGGCCGTGGCCATGGGCTGCGATGTCGACCATGCGGGGCAGATCGGCTATGCCGAAAGCCTGCGCGCCAGCAAAACACGGCCCGTGCCCATTGGCATCAACTGCCGCACCTGTCCGCGCGTGGGCTGCGATCAGCGCGCACATAACGCGGTGGTGCTGTCAAAGCCGGTCGATGCACGGCGGCGTGGGGCAACGCGCTATGCAAGTTGAAAACACTGCGCCACGCGTTTTGAATAGAGTAAGCGGCGCATATTAGAATACCGCGTGTTCGCCCAAGTCTGTCGTCACCTCGCCCCTCAGCAGCGCCACGTAGTGGTCGCGCAGGGTATCGGTGCCGTATTCCGGTGTGGCATCGGCGTCGTAGCGGGCGCCGTTCCAGACAAGCATGGATTCGGTCGCATAATAGCGCCCGATGCGGGCGAAATCGGCCTTGGTGCGCAGGGACGGCACCACGCGGCCAGCGAGGGACAGCGCGCCGATAATCGCGTCCATCACGCCCACGGGCAGGCTGCGGAACTTGGGGGGCTGGTCGGTCATCTGGAACAGCATCTCGGCCTGATCGCGCGGGGTAAGCGCCGGTCCCGGCCCGCCGATGGGCAGAATGCCTGTGCGGTCAGGGTCGGTCAGGCATCCGACGATATATGCTGCCAGATCGCGGTCCGAGATGGGCTTGCACGCGGTCAGCCGCCCATCGCCGAACAGCAAGAACGGCTTGCCCGTCTGCACCCGCGCCACCTGCCCCGAGAGTGATTTGAAAAACGCGGTCGGGCGCACGATGGCGTGGCGCAGGCCGGAGGCTTGCAGTTCCGCCTCGAACGCCAGTTTGGCGCGTTGAAATTCCAAAAGGGGTTTTTGCACACAGATAGCAGATAGCAGCACGAATTGCCCCACACCCGCCGTTTGGGCCGCGCGCAACAGCGCCAGATTGGCGGCATGGTCCACCGCCCAAGCGTCTTTCGGCGCACCAGAGCGCGAGGCCATGCAAGACACCACGGCATCCATGCCCGCCAAATCATCCGTATCGAGCGCGCCACGGGTCAGATCGGCCTCTCGCCGCGCCACGCCTTCGGGCAAAGCGCTACTCGTGCGCACAAGGCAGGTCACGTCATGCCCATCGGCCAGCAGTCGGGCCAGCACAGCGCGCCCGATCGTGCCGGTTGCCCCTGCCAGAAGAACCTTCATGCCAGCTCCTTACGTGCTTTCGACAAGCGCCGTGCCTGCGCCAGAAGTGCTGCCAGAACCGGCGTATGCGGTTCTCGCCATGGTGCGATCAGCCCCACCTGTTTCGCCCCCTGCCCCTCGCGCAACGGGATCGCCGCAAGCTCCGGGCGGGCAGCAAACAGCGCCGCCGTGTCGGCATTCACAATACTGACCCAATCGCCCGTCAACACATGTGCAACCAGTGCAATCATGGAGTTCGACTCGATCCTAGGCGCAATCGGCACACCCGCCCGCGCAAGTTCATGGTTGATGATGCGCCGATTTTGCATGTCCTCTGTCAGCAGGCATAATGGCAACCCGGCCAGATCGGCCCATGCAAGTTCGGTCTTTTGCGCGCAGGGGCGGCTTTTGGCGGTTAGAAGCAGGTAGCGCTCGGTATAAAGCGGCTCTGTCACCAAGCGGCCCAAAGGTTCGTTATCCAGATAGCTAATCCCGGCATCCACTTGCAGGTTGTCGATCTG
This sequence comes from Paracoccaceae bacterium, assembly GCA_016937725.1. GTDB lineage: Bacteria > Pseudomonadota > Alphaproteobacteria > Rhodobacterales > Rhodobacteraceae > Roseinatronobacter. Next base: position 15,820 of record JAFGVZ010000051.1, read on the forward strand.
CTGCAAAATTTCGACAGAGCTGCGCGACAGGATTTCGATTTGCACACCGGGATGGCGCGCGATGAACGGGCCGGTCAGATCGGCCACCATGGGCAAAGCGGTCGGCACCACGCCCAAGCGCAGATTGCCCGACAAGCCGTGACGCGCAGCGCGCATTTCCTGTTTCAGGCTTCGGGTATCGCCCACGATGCGGTGCGCCCAATCCAACACCCGCGCGCCCTCTGGCGTAAGCCCTTCGAACCGGCTGCCACGCCAGACAAGTTGAACCCCCAATTCCCCTTCCAATTGCTTGATCCCGGCGGATAACGAAGGCTGCGAGATCCCACATTTTTCGGCCGCGCGGCCGAAATGGCGCTCTGCCGCAAGGGCTATGAACATTTCCAAGCGGTCCAGCATCAAAGCAATCTCCTGAAAACATATGGGCAGAGCCTATTTCGCCACGCAAGCGGATAATCTGGTTCGCCCTCTTGCTGGCCCTGCATGGCCCGCCTATCTGCGAGAGCATGAAACGTTTTATTCCTTTTATGAAGACGGCCCCCAGCGTGGCCGTGATCCGCCTGCAAGGCATGATCGCCAGCGGCTCCGGCGCGGGGCGGCTGAACGATGCGGCGCTTGCCCC
>JAFGVZ010000052.1 GCA_016937725.1 Paracoccaceae bacterium
CACCGAATAGCGCGTGCCGCATTCGGTCAGGTTGGTGAGGCTCAGCATCCCCGGCTGCACATGATGCACCACGCCTTTGCAGGACTGTGCCAAGACCCGCGCCAAGGCGTCCGGGTCGATCTTGCCGTTCTCTCCTTCGACATGCGTCAGTTTCGCCCCGCCGGTGTAGAATTCCGGCGCACCGCATTCGTCCACCTCAATATGCGCCAGCCGGTGACAATAGATCGCGCCCCATGGCGGGCAGAGGCTGGCACAGGCCAGAGCGTTGGCGGCAGAGCCTGTTGAAACGAGGAACACCTCTGCCTTTGGGGCTTCGAACAGAATGCGGATGCGGTTGCGCAGCGCGTCCATGTAGCTATCGGCCCCGTAGCCCAACGAAAAGCCCGCATTGGCGTCGCGCAAGGCGTCCAGAATGGCGTCGGGCACGCCGGATGTGTTGTCGGAAGCGAAGTGCATGGAATGGCCTTTCAGAGCGTCGCACCAAGCTGCGCGGGGGCGCGGGCGCTGTCAAGGTCGCGGCCTTGACAGGTTGGGGGGCAGGGCGCATATGCCACCTAACACCAAGGAGTTTACTCATGTTCATCCAGACCGAAAGCACCCCGAACCCGGCCACGCTGAAATTCATCCCCGGTCAGGACGTGATGGAAGTGGGCACGGCGGATTTTCCGTCTGCCGACACGGCAGGGTCGTCACCCTTGGCGTCGCGCCTGTTCGCCGTGCAGGGGGTGACGGGGGTGTTCCTGGGCCTCGATTTCATCACCGTGACGAAGGCGGAGGACCTGGATTGGCAGCACCTGAAGCCCGAAATTCTGGGCGCGATCATGGAGCATTTCCAGTCGGGCGCGCCCGCGATCGAAGGGGCCGCGCAATCGGGCCATATGGCGCATGACGGGCCGGATAGCGAAATTGTCGGTCAGATCAAGGAATTGCTGGACACCCGCGTGCGTCCTGCGGTCGCGCAAGATGGCGGCGACATCACCTTCCACGGGTTCGAGCGCGGTGTGGTCTATCTGCACATGAAGGGCGCTTGCGCGGGCTGCCCGTCTTCCACCCTGACGCTTAAAATGGGGATCGAGAACCTTCTGCGCCATTACATTCCCGAAGTGACAGAGGTGCGTCCCGTTGCCGTCTGACGCCTTGGTCTTGGGTTTCGACACATCGGCCGCGCATTGCGCGGCCGCTTTGGTGTCGGGCGACCGGGTTCTGGCGCAGGCTCAGGAAGACATGGCCAAGGGCCAAGCCGAACGCCTGATGCCGCTGCTGGAAGAGGTCCTGGCACAGGGCGGGGCAGCGTGGTCCGATCTGGCCGCGATTGGTGTGGGCATCGGCCCCGGCAATTTCACGGGCATTCGGATTTCCGTCGCCGCCGCGCGGGGCTTGTCGCTGGGCCTCGGTGTGCCCGCGATTGGCGTCAGCGTGTTCGACGCACGCGCCCATGGCCTGCCGCGCCCGCTGAGCGTGGTCGAGGATGCGAAGCGCGGCATGGTCTATGTGCAGAGTTTCGGGCCGGACAGCGCCCCAAGCCTGTCTGCGCTGGAAGATGTGGTCATATCTGGTCATGTGACAGGCACAGGCGCGGTGCTGCTTGGATCTCTGCCGCTTGCTCCGGTTATGCCTTTGGCCGTGGCCATCGCCCAGATCGCCGGCAACCGTCTGGCAACCCCGCAACCCCGCCCCGCGCCGCTTTATCTGCGCGCGCCAGATGCCGCCCCGTCGAACGACCTTGGCCCGGTCATGCTGTCATGACGCCAGAGGCGTTGGCAGCCATCCACAAGGCGGCCTTTCCCGGTGACCCTTGGTCCGCGGCTGCTCTCGCCGCGTTTGCCGCCGACCCGGCCGCGCTTTTGGTGGCGCGGCCCGACGGTTTTATCCTTCTGCGCGTGGTTCTGGACGAGGCGGAAATCCTGACATTTGCCGTTGCGCCCGTCGCGCAAGGGCAGGGTCTTGGCACTGCGTTGCTGCAAGAAGCAATGGCGCAAGCGCGGGTGCGGGGCGTGCGGCGCATCTTTCTGGAGGTGGCCGCCGACAATGATCCCGCGCGCGCGCTTTATCGGCGCGCGGGTTTTGTGCAGGCGGGTTTGCGGCGCGGTTATTACCCGCGTTCAGGCCGCACGGCGATCGATGCGCTGCTGTTGGAACGCAAGCTGGCCTGACCTTTGGTCACTTCGCAGTTAACCGCTCTGTGGGCAGGTTTTTCTTGTTGACCCTGCGCCCGCTTAGGGGGTTAATCGACCGCAATCGCGGCGCACCGCGAGTGTTTCCCACCTTTCAAGCGCGCAGAAGTCGCGCAACCCAACAGGAGAGTGAAGATGAATTCCCTCAAGACCTTGACCTTGAGCGCATCCGCGCTGGCGCTGGGCACCGGCATGGCCGTGGCAGACCCCGCGCTGATCTTCGACCTTGGCGGCAAGTTCGACAAATCCTTCAACGAGGCTGCCTATAACGGGGCAGAGCGTTGGAAAGCCGAAACCGGCGGCGAATACCGCGATATCGAGATGCAATCGGCGGCACAGCGCGTCCAGTTTGCGCGCCGCATGGCCGAATCCGGCGCGAACCCCATCGTGGTGCTGGGCTTCCAGAACGCCCCCACGCTGGAAGAGGTTGCGCCAGATTACCCCGACACGTCTTTCGTTCTGGTCGATGCGGTCGCAGACCTGCCCAATGTGCGCTCTGTCATCTTTGCAGAGCATGAGGGCAGCTACCTTGTCGGCATGCTGGCCGCAATGGCATCGGAAACCAACACGATCAGCTTTGTCGGCGGCATGGAAATCCCGCTCATCAGCGCCTTTGCCTGCGGCTACGCCCAAGGCGCGAAAGCTGTGAACCCCGACATGAATGTGATCGTCAACTATACCGGCAACACGCCAGAGGCATGGAACGACCCGGTGCGCGGCGGCGAAATCGCCCGCGGCCAGATCAGCCAAGGGTCCGACGTTGTGTTCGCGGCAGCGGGCGGCACTGGCTTGGGCGTTCTGCAAGCGGCGGCAGATGCGGGCGTCTATTCCATCGGCGTGGACAGCAACCAGAACTACCTGCATCCCGGCTCGGTTCTAACCTCTATGCTGAAACTGGTGGACGAAGCTGTCTATACCGCCTTCTCCGATGGCCCCGGCATGGAAACCGGTGTGGTCACGATGAACCTTGCTTCCGCAGGTGTGGGCTATGCGCTGGACGAGCATAATGCCGACCTGATCACCGCTGAAATGCAGGAAGCCGTCGAAGCCGCGCGCATGGCGATCATCGCCGGTGAAACCGTGGTGCATGATTACCGCACCGACAGCACCTGCCCGGCCTTCTGAGCGTTCGGCGTATGACCGCAGTCACAGACCACGCGACGCGGCAGGAAACTGCCGCGTCAACGTCTTCGGTGCCGCCCGCAATTGAATTGCGCGGCATCTCCAAGGCGTTTGGCCCGGTTCAGGCCAACAAGAATATCTCGATCACCGTGCAGCGCGGCACTATCCACGGCATTGTCGGCGAAAACGGTGCTGGAAAGTCCACGCTGATGTCCATCCTCTACGGCTTTTACAAAGCTGATGCGGGTGAGGTGTTCATTAACGGCAAGCGCACCGACATTCCCGACAGCCTGGCCGCGATCCGCGCGGGTATCGGGATGGTGTTCCAGCATTTCAAGCTGGTCGAGAATTTCACGGTTCTGGAAAACGTCATCTTGGGTGCTGAAGACAGCGCGCTTTTGGGCCCATCGCGGCGGCGCGCGCGGGGGGTGCTCAAGCAGCTAGCCAGCGATTTCGAGCTAGAGGTAGACCCCGACGCGCTGATCGAAGAGCTGTCCGTCGGCCATCAGCAGCGTGTCGAGATTTTGAAGGCGCTCTACCGAGAGGCTGACATCCTGATTTTGGACGAACCCACGGGCGTTCTGACGCCCTCCGAGGCCGACCATCTGTTCCGCATCCTGCGCGGGCTGAAAGAGCAGGGCAAAACCATCATCCTGATCACCCACAAGCTGCGCGAGATCATGGATGTCACCGATGCGGTCAGCGTCATGCGGCGCGGCGAAATGGTGGCGACCCGCGAAACCGCCAAGACCAGCCCGACCGAGTTGGCTGAATTAATGGTGGGCCGTAAGGTGTTGTTGCGCGTGGAAAAAACAAAGGCGCAATCGGGTGATGAGGTGCTGCGCGTGGAAGACCTGCGGCTGGTCGATGCGCAAGGCGTCGAACGCTTGCGCAAGATCGGCTTCAGCCTGCGCGCGGGTGAGATCTTGGGCATCGCGGGCGTGGCCGGAAATGGGCAGTCGGAACTGCTAGAGGTGCTCGCGGGCCTGCGAGAGGCCGAGGGCAGAGTCTGGCTGCGCGGCAATCCCTTGCCGCTTTCGGGACCAGAGTGCAACGGGCAGGCGCGTCGCGCCATGCGCATTGCCCATGTGCCTGAAGACCGCCACCGCCGCGGGCTGGTTCTGCCCTTCCACGCTTGGGAAAACACCGCACTCGGCTATCACAATGACCCGCGCTACAACCCCAGCCCGTGGCGCATGGATGGCGCGGCCATGGTCGCGGACACTGCCGCCAAGATGGAACGCTTCGACGTGCGCCCACCGAACCCGCAATTGCCCGCAGAAGGGTTTTCGGGCGGCAACCAGCAAAAGATCGTGCTGGCGCGCGAAATCGAATACGGGCCGGATTTGCTGTTGGTGGGCCAACCCACGCGCGGGGTGGATATTGGCGCAATCGAATTCATCCACCAACGCCTGATCGAATTGCGCGACGCGGGTGCTGCGATCTTGCTTGTCTCGGTGGAACTGGATGAAATCCTGTCGCTCTCGGACCGCATCTTGGTCATGTTTGACGGGCGCATCATGGGCGAGCGGATGGCGGATGCGACCGATGCCAAGGAACTGGGTTTGCTGATGGCCGGGATGACCGAGACATGAACGGCAAACCAATTCCCAAATGGGCCGATGTCACGCTGGTGCCGCTGGTGTCGGTCGTGCTGGCCTTCATCATCTCGGCAATCCTGATTTGGGCCATCGGCGAATCCCCTTGGGCCGCCGTTAAAATGATGGTCGATGGCGCGTTCGGGTCCAGCTATGGTTGGGGCTACACGCTTTATTATGCAACGAATTTCATGTTCACGGGCCTTGCCGTGGCCGTGGCGTTCCAAGCGCGGCTGTTCAACATTGGCGGCGAGGGGCAGGCGGCGCTTGGCGGGCTTGGCGTGGCGCTTGTGGTCCTGTATCTGCCTTGGCCGCATTGGACATTGGCCCTTCTGGGCGCGTCGGTAGGCGCGGCCCTGTTCGGCGCGCTCTGGGCGTTGATCCCCGGATATCTGCAAGCCAAGCGCGGCAGCCATATCGTGATTACCACGATAATGTTCAATTTCATCGCCGCGTCGTTCCTGAACTACATGCTGGTTAACCACCTGCGCCCGCAAGGGTCGCAAGACCCGTCCTCGCCGCGTTTTCCCGATGCGACCAGCTTGCCGAAATTGCATGAAATCCTTGGGTTGTTCGGCATTCCATTTTCCAAGGTTCCGCCGGTCAACATCTCGCTGCTGATCGCTGTGGCGCTGTGTTTTGCCGTGTGGTGGATGTTGTGGCGCACCCGGCTGGGCTATCAGATCCGCGCCTTTGGCGAATCCGAACCCGCCGCGCAATATGCAGGCATCAGCCCCGCGCGGATCACGATCATCGTGATGCTTATCTCTGGCGGTCTGGCCGGGATGATGGCGCTGAACAACGTGATGGGTGAACAGGAACGGTTGGTTCTGAACGCGGTCGAAGGGGCAGGGTTTATCGGCATTGCCGTGGCGTTGATGGGCCGCAACCACCCGTTCGGCGTGTTTCTGGCGGCGATCCTCTTCGGGTTCCTTTACCAAGGCGGCGCGGAACTGGCGCTTTGGACGGGCATTCCGCGTGAATTGATCGTGGTCATTCAAGCGCTGGTCATCCTGTTCACCGGCGCGCTGGACAACATGGTGCGCATTCCGATTGCGAAACTCTTTTCCCTGCGGAGGGCGGGCTGATGGATCTGGCAACCCTTGCGCAGGTGCTTGACAGCACATTGCGGCTGGCCACGCCCCTGCTGTTTGCCTGCCTTGCGGGCCTGATTTCAGAACGTGCGGGCGTGTTCGATATCGGGCTGGAGGGCAAGATCCTTGCCGCAGCCTTCCTCGCCGCCGCGATTGCCTTCGTGTCGGGCAATGTCTGGCTGGGTGTGCTGGCCGGGATTGCCGTGTCGGTCTGTATGTCGCTCATACATGGGGTCGCCTCGATCACGTTCCGGGGCAACCAGCTCATTTCCGGCGTGGCGATCAACTTCCTTGCGGCTGGGCTGACCGTGGTCATTGCGCAAAACTGGTTCCAGCAAGGTGGCCGCACCCCATCGTTGACCGGGGATGCGCGTATGCCGACGATTGATTTGCCCTTCGCAGAGGCTTTGGCCGACGTGCCCGTGATCGGCCCGGTCTACGGCATCTTTTCGGGCCATGCTCCTCTGGTTTACCTTGCCTTCCTATGCGTGCCAGCGACATGGTTTTTGCTGTTTCGCACTCGCTTCGGCCTGCGCCTGCGTGCGGTGGGCGAAAACCCGGCGGCGGTGGACACGGCGGGCGTGTCGGTCATTGGCTTACGCTTTGGGGCGGTGGCCATTTGCGGCGTGCTCTGCGGGCTGGCGGGCGCGTATCTGTCCACAGGCCTGTCAGCGGGCTTTGTGAAAGATATGAGCGCGGGGCGCGGCTATATCGCGCTCGCGGCCATGATCTTTGCCAAATGGCGGCCTTGGCATGCAATGGGCGCGGTGCTGTTGTTCGGCCTGTTAGAGGCTGTGGCAAATCGCTTCCAGTCGATCGAACTCTTTGGCCTTGCGCTTCCGGTTCAAGTAATGCAGGCCTTGCCCTATATCCTGACGGTGGTCATTCTGGCAGGGTTCGTGGGGCGCGCAATCCCGCCACGGGCGGGGGGCAGCCCCTATGTGAAAGAACACTAGCCGCGCACAGCGCCGGGGCCGACCATGCAGATATACCTGCCGATTGCCGAAACCTCTGTCAACGCCTTCACGTTGCTGGGGGTTGGCGGCGGGGTGGGCGTTCTGTCGGGCATGTTCGGGGTTGGTGGCGGTTTCCTGATCACACCGCTTTTGTTTTTCATCGGGGTGCCGCCTGCGGTTGCGGTGGCGACCGGGGTCAATCAGGTCGTAGCCTCGTCCATTTCCGGCGTGCTGGCCCATCTGAAGCGCAAGACGGTGGACCTGCCTATGGGTTGGGTCTTGCTGGCAGGCGGTATGGTCGGATCGGTCATTGGCATCTGGTTTTTCAACCTGATGAGCCGTTTGGGCCAGATCGACCTGATCGTGCAGCTCTCATATGTCATCTTTTTGGGCATCATCGGCGCGATGATGTTCAACGAAAGCCTGCGCGCGCTCTTGCGCACGCGGTCGGGCACTGCGCCAAAGCGCAAGCGCCACACCCATACTTGGGTGCACAACCTGCCGCTGAAGATGAAATTCCGCACCTCTGGTCTCTATATCTCGGTTTTCCCGCCTTTATTGGTGGGCGTGGGCGTGGGCATTTTGGCCGCAATCATGGGTGTGGGCGGCGGGTTCATCCTTGTGCCCGCCATGATCTACTTGTTGGGGATGCCCACCAAGGTGGTGATCGGAACGTCGCTGTTTCAGGTTACCTTCGTGGCGGCCTTCACCACTTTCATGCATGCGCTGACCAACCAGACGGTGGATGTAATGCTGGCGGCGTTCCTGATTATCGGCGGCGTCATTGGCGCGCAGATCGGCACGCGCGTGGGGCTGAAACTGGGGGCTGAACAGTTGCGCATCCTGCTGGCGCTGATGGTGCTGGCGGTCTGCGGCAAGATCGCGTTCGATCTGCTGTGGCCCCCGGCAGAGCTGTATTCCATCTCTGTCGCCGGGGGGGCGTGATGGGCAGGCTATGGGCATTTCTGGTTCTGCTGCTCTGCGCTGCGCCCGCGCAGGCGCAAGAAGAGGTTGTTGCCGGCCTGAGCCAGAACAGCGTGGCGCTGACGGTCAATTTCGTTGGCTCTGACATTCTGATCTTTGGCGCAGTGCGCCGCGATGGTGCCATTCCGGATGGCCCGCTGGACGTGATCGTGACGGTTGAAGGCCCGCCGCAAGAAGCGACCATCTGGCGCAAGGCCCGCCGCGCGGGCATCTGGGTCAATGCAGAATCTCACGAAGTGCGCGCCGCGCCCAGTTTCTATGCCGTGGCCAGCACCGCCCCTTTGACCGACATCCTGTCGCCAGAGGCGGATCTGGATTACCGCATCTCGACCCGGCTGGCGATATTCGAGGCCCGCGCCAGCGGCGATGTGGCCGACCCCGCTGCCTTCAGCGAAGCGCTGATCCGCATTCGCAAGGCCGAAGGGCTGTATCAGGAAGGGCAAACCCCTGTCGCGCTGGAGCGTGATACGTTGTTTACCACACGCATCACGCTGCCCAAGAACATTGTCGAAGGCAGCTATGCCGCGCGCATTTTTCTGATGCGCGACGGCGCGGTCGTGGATGAGTTCGAGACCTTTATAGAGGTGCGCAAAGCGGTGCTGGAACGCTGGCTCTATTCTCTCGCCTATGATCAACCCGCGCTTTACGGTTTGTTGGCGTTGGTTCTGGCCGCCGTGTTCGGTTGGGGTGCGTCGGCTGTATTCCGGTTCATGCGAAGCTGATCTTGCGCCGTTCATCCTCCGAAAAGACCGCCGAACGTGTCGTTGAAGACATCGCGCATGGCATAGACAACAGACGCGATCATTAGCGCACCGACAATCATCATGATGGTCCAAGCAAATAGTTGAAACCCGATGGCCAGCCCACCAAGCGCGATACCCGACAGGGCCGCGCGTTTTGCTTCGTGTCGCACGAAAGAGAGGCAGCCAAAAATCACGGCCAGACCTGCCAGAATGCCCGTCGCCACGTTCAGGTAATCATCCAGGTCGTGCGATACGGGCAGCGGCGGACGCGCTTCTTGCCCGGCTGCGGCGCGGGCGGCGGATTTAGCAATTTCTGCGGCCATTTCCCCCAGAGAGAGGCCGACAGGCTGTTGCGGCGCAAAAGGCCCAGCCCAGAAAATTGCGATCACCAAAATCAGGGCTGCGGCCCCGGACCCGAAAGCGGCCCATCCAAAGGGTTGCGCGGTAGGTATGTCTGACATGCTATGTCCCCTAGCTTAAATAACTTTCGTCAAAGCATAGAGGGCAATTATGGCCACGATTTGGCAGCATGGGCCTGCGCAGATTGCCAGTATGAATATCGACTGATGTTACCTTTGTCCGCGCCCCGGCCTCCGAGCCGGGGCCTTGCGGCAAGCTGGGCCAACCCAGAGGCCCCGGCTCGGAGGCCGGGGCGGGACGCACTCAGGGTCAGCCAATAGATCCGTAAGCGCCGCCGAAAAAGCTTAGGCCCGCGCCGGTGCGCGCGCCCACGCGCAGCACCTTGCCCACCACGATCGCGTGATCGCCACCGGGATAGACCGCGTGGCGCGCACATTCAAAGCGCGCAAGGCAGCCGGGTAGAAGCGGTGTGTCGCCCAAGCCGGTTTCTATCCCCGGCAAGCTGAAATCGAAGCCATCACGGGCGAAATGGCGTGCAAGCTGTAATTGGTCATCAGCCATGATGTGGATGGCGAAATGCTGCGCTTGTTCGAACATTTCGAACCGGCGCGAAAACCGTCCGGGTGCCCACATCACAAGTGCCGGCTCCAGCGACAAGGC
>JAFGVZ010000053.1 GCA_016937725.1 Paracoccaceae bacterium
CTGCGCGCGCGGGCGGCGGGCGCGCCCTTGCGCCGCTACCAGCCGCAGCGCGATTACCTGAAACTGGCGTCCTTGGGCGACAAGCGCGCCTTGGCCGAGAAATTCGGACTGCGCGGCGGCGGCGCATGGCTGTGGCGGCTGAAGGACGATATCGACGCGCGCTTCATGGAGAAGTTCCGCACCTTTCCGCCCCTGCCGCAACCCAAACTGCCCGAGCTGCGACCCAAGGATCTGGGCGCGGTGATGGGGGCGAAGCCCATGTGCGGCGGCTGCGGGTCAAAGCTGCAAGCGGGCGCGCTGGGCCGTGCGCTGGCGGTTTTGCCGGGGGCTAGCCCGGACCTGTCGCCGGGTGATGACGCGGCGGTCTTGCGCGGGCCAGAGGGCGCGCAGGTGCTCTCGACTGACCATCTGCGCGCCTTCGTCAGCGATCCGTGGCTGATGGGGCAACTGGCGGCCATTCACGCTTTGGGCGATGTCTGGGCCATGGGGGCCGCGCCGCAACTGGCACTGGCGCAGATCATCTTGCCGCGGGCCTCGGAAACCGTGGCCGAGCGGATGCTGGCAGAAATCCTTGACGGCGCGCAATCAGTGTTCGGTCCGGCGGGGGCTGCGTTGGCGGGTGGCCATACCACCATGGGGGCGGAGCTGACGGTCGGCTTTTCCGTGACCGGCACCTGCGCGCATCCCGTGCCAAAACGGGGCGCGCAGCCCGGTGATGTGCTGATCCTGACCAAACCTTTGGGCACAGGAATTATCCTCGCTGCTGATATGCAGAATGTGCGGCCAAGATCGGGGCTTTTGGGGCCGGTCTGGGCGGCTTGCGTGGCAAGTATGGCGCGGCCCATGGGGCAGGATGCGGCAATCCTTGCCCCTGTCGCGCGGGCCATGAGCGATGTCACCGGGTTTGGGCTGGCGGGCCATCTGGCCGAAATGCTAGGCGAGGGTTTGAGCGCAAAGCTGGACCATGCCGCGTTGCCGGTTCTGGACGGGGCCGTCGGGCTTGCGGGGCAGGGGGTGCGCTCGACCCTTGCGCCTGCGAACCGTTCGGCGTTGCGCCCCGAATGGGATGGACCCATGGCCGATCTGCTGGCCGACCCGCAAACCTGCGGCGGGCTTTTGGCGGCGGTTCCCGCGGCGCAGGCCGAGGCCGTGCTTTTGCAATTGACGAAGGCCGGCGCAGCTGCGCGCAGTCTTGGCAGGGTTACAGACCGACCCTTGGCCTGACCCCTGCCCAGCGGAGGCCCCATGATACAGAGTATAGCCACCCTGAAACGCCTTTGGCGCCGCGCCCCTTGGCTGACGGTTGCGATGCTTGTGGCGTTTGTGCTGGCACTTGTGTTCGCGCTGCGCTTCGGGGTTGCGCTTTGGCATTCGGTTACGCTGCCTACCGACCCGGAACTGGCAGGCTGGATGACACCGCGTTTCGTGGCGCTGGCATGGGACGTGCCGCCAGAGGTGATCTTGCAGGCTGTGCCGCTGGACCCCGACGGGTCTGGCCGCCGTGTGACGCTGCAAGACGTGGCGCAGATGCGAAGCATACCGCTTCCAGCCCTTCTGGAGCATTTGCAGGCGGTTATAGACACATATCGCGCAGGGCTTGAACCGTGACCGATACGCTGTTCGCGCTTGTGTCCAGTTATGGGCTGTGGGTAATCGCGGCATCAATTTTCTTGTCTTGCCTTGCTTTGCCGATCCCGACCTCTGCCATGATGTTGGGCGCGGGGGCTTTCGCCGCTTCGGGCGATTTCGTGCTGTGGCAGGTTTTGGCCGTGGCATGGGTATCGGCGGTCCTTGGCGATCAGACAGGGTTTCAGCTTGGACGCGCGGGCGGTGCCCCCCTGATGGCGAAGCTGCAACATAAACCATCTCGTGCGCGGCTGATCCTGCAAGCACGCATGTCGGTGCAGCGCCATGGTAGCTTGGGGGTTTTTCTGACGCGCTGGCTGTTTTCGCCGCTTGGGCCTTATGTGAACCTGATCGCGGGGGCGGCAGGCCTGTCGCGCGCGCGTTTCACGCTTTGGGGTGCCTTGGGCGAAGCGGTTTGGGTTGCGATCTATGTCGGGCTGGGCTTTGTCTTTGCCGCGCGGCTGGAAGCGCTGACAGAGATCGTCGCGGAATGGTCCGGTCTGGTCTTTGCACTGGGCCTTGGCTTGGGGGCGACGCTGCTTTTGGTGCAGCGGATGCGGCGACGCTATCCAACAGGCGACAGGTCGCACCGCAACAGGTAATTCGGGTAGCGGTTCTCACCTAGAACGAAATCAGTTTTCCCGAGAACATCAAAGCCATGCGCGGCATAGAACGCCTGAGCGCGGTGGTTTTTACAATTCACGCACAGCCATAGGGCAGGGCTGTTTCGGGCTTGGGCGATGGCTTTCAAGTTTGACAGCAAAGCACGCCCGATGCCATGGCGTTGCATCGCGGGGCGGATGTAAAGTGTCGCAAGCTCGGTGCCGTGGCAGCCTGCGATCGGGGCGTCTTGGCCATGACGTGCGCGGCAATACCCGGCAAGACCGC
>JAFGVZ010000054.1 GCA_016937725.1 Paracoccaceae bacterium
CCCATTATTGCAGGATACGCCCATCAAGCTGGGGTGCGAAAGGTTCGTTGGCCGACAGGTAGCGCGCCAGAACCTCTGCCAGATCAATGGCGGTGTCGTAGCCATTCACACCCTGCTCGCGCAGCATGGAATAGCCATCACCGCCACCAGCCATGAAGTTGTTGGTCACAAGCCCATACATAGCGGCGGGGTCGATGGGCTGCCATGCGTCGCCCGCGCGGACCTCTACATCCGAAACGCGGCCTGCGCCGGGGGCCACCGATGGGTCTAGCTTGAAGCGCACACCTGCGACCTGCGGGAAGCGGCCTGCGCCGTTTTCGATGTCGTTCACACCGTGTTCCAGCGCCGCAACCAGCGCCGCGCCGGGAATTTCGAGCGTGTAGAGCGTGTTCTGGAACGGCAGCACCGTCAGCACATCGCCCAAAGTGGCCGTGCCAGCCCCAATCGAGGCGCGCAAGCCGCCGCCATTGGCCAGCGCGATGGTGATGCCGCGCTCCGCCACTTCGGCAAGCATGGCGTCGGTCACGGTATTGCCCATCTCGCATTCGCGGGCACGGCAGTTTTCGCGCGCGCCGTCGATGGGCGCGGCCAGTTCGGCCACGGGCGCGCGCACCAGGCGTTCGATAGGTTCGGCCAAGGGAGCGATCAACGCTTCAATATCTTCGGCCGGGGCGAAGCTGGCATCCAGCAACACGGTGTCGCCAGAGGCCGAAACGACCGCGCCATCCTCGGCAAAGTCGAGTTGCAATTCGCCCAGATAGCGCGAGAAGGCGAAAGCCTGCACGATCGGCACCGCGCGGCCAGATGGGCTGGCGACGAGGGTCGCGTATTCGACCGCGCCTTCTTCGGTGTTGGACATGCGGGTATGGCTATGCCCGCCAATAATGGCCGAAATGCCATCGACAGCAGCGGCGATTTCCTGATCACGATTATAGCCGACATGGCTGAGGAGCAGGATCTTGGTGATGCCTTCGGCCTGCATTTCGGCAACGGCACCAGTCAGGAACTCGATTTCATCTTGAAAGCTGACATCCGGGCCGGGCGAGGACAGGAACACCGTATCGGGCGTGGTCACGCCCAGAATGCCGATCTGCTCGCCGTCTTTCTCGATCACAACGCGAGGCTGAATCCGACCGGCCAGCGGGCTGCCATCGGCGATGGTGATGTTGCCGGATACAACGGGGAAATTCGCCTCTGCGATCATGGAAGCCAAGCTTTCTGGCCCACGGTTGAATTCGTGGTTGCCCACGCCCATCGCGTCGAACCCGATCGCGTTCATCATCTGCACCTCGGCGCGGCCGCCATAGGTGGTGTAGTAAAGCGTGCCTTGGCTCTGGTCACCTGCATCCAGCGTCAGGACAGGGCGACCCGCGCCTTCATGTGCAGCGCGGCGGTCGCGGATGGCAGTTGCCAGACGGGCGGAGCCGCCAAAGCACTTGCCTTCTGCCGAATCCTCGTCCGAGCAAGAGGAATTGAAGCGGCTGATCTCGCTGATACGGCTGTGCATGTCGTTGATGTGCAGCACTGTCAGCGAAAAACCCGACTGCGCCTGCGCGCTGCGCATGGTGAAACTGCCTGCGCCAGTCAGGGCCAGCGTGGCCCCGGCAAGGCTAAGAAAGCCGCGACGGTTCATATCGGTCTGTTTCATGGTTGCATCCCCGTTGGTGGCCGCAAGGTGGCGGCGGATAAAAGACGACGTGCCAAGCTTCTGTAACGACTTGATGACATCGAACTGGGGTCAGCTTAACCGCGCGCCACCTCTTGGCAATAGCCTTGACGCACTGAAGTTACTGCGAGGCCAAAACTGCCTGACAAGCGCGCGGTAAATCCACCATCGTGAACTCTCGTGGGTGGCGCCGGCGTTGAGGCGGGGGTGCATTCGGGTCGCGCGGAGGTGGGTTCAGGAAGTCCGTGACCCACCAGTCCAGCGTTTCGTCGCAGCCATTTCCGCCCTTGGACAGCTCTGCCACCGTGGGTGTCTGGGTTTCGCAATTGCGTGCCCCGCGCGGGCATTTCAACCGCACATGGAAATGGTAATTATGGCCCGCAGCCGGACGTATTTTCTGAAGCCATGCCGTGTCGGCAGAGCGCGCGGTCTTGCACATTTCCAGTTTTACGGCGGCTGCCACGAAAATGCGATCCACCCGTGGGTCAGACGCCGCCGCACGCATGATGTTGTAATGCGCCTGCGACCAATTGCCGTTCACGCGGCGCTGGTCATCCGTGCGCACCGAGATCGAGCTAAGGCTTTCGCGCTCGGACACGGTCAGGTTCAGGCGCGTGGGCGGCAGCATCCAGATATCTACATCCAGCCCTATCTGGTGGCTGGCATGGCCAGAGGTCATCGGCCCGCCGCGCGGTTGGCTTATGTCACCGATATACAGCCCAGCCCAGCCGTGGCGCGTGGCCTCGCGGCTTAGGTCTTGGACATATTCCATAAGGGTGGGGTGGCCCCAGTTGCGGTTGCGCGACAGCCGCATGGCCTGCCATGTCGGCCCGGTTTCCGGCAGGCGCACAAGCCCGGCTGCACAGCCGTTCGAATAGCTTCCAATGGGTTCCGGCGGTTGCAAAGACCCAAAGGCATGCGCGCCGAACAACTGGTTGGCAAGCTGTTGAGCATGGACAGGCGCGGCCAACAGCACCGCAAGAGCGATCAGGATGAGGCGCATCGGAATTCCGGCTCTCCGTCTGGGTCAACGAAGGTTAGCAGCACCAACCCCGCGAGGAAAAGCACAATCAACGGGGTGACGCCCATGCGCTGACTTTCGGTCAGGGTTGTGACAAGCGCGACCGATGCCGGCGCAAGGAAGGCCAGTGCCTTGCCCGACAGTGCATAGAGGCCGAAGCCCTCGGTCATGCGCGCAGGGTCGGCTTGGCGCACCATCATGGTGCGCGAGGCCGATTGCAGGCTGCCACCCCCGGCCCCAATCAGTGCGCCGCAAATGTAGAACGTGATGTCGGGCAGGCTGGACCCTTCGGCCACCGGCACGAAAACCGCCATGCTACGGTCGGTGCCCACGATGATGATACAGACCAGCAGCAGCAATACAACGCAGCCGATGATGACGGGTTTCGGCCCAAAGCGGCTGTCCAGCTTCCCCACCAGCCAGCATGCAACCGCGCCCACGGCGGCGGCCAGAATGCCGAAAACGCCAATCTGGACGATGGACCAGCCCAACACGCCCGCCGCGTATATGCCCCCGAAAGCGTAAATGCCATTCAGCGCGTCCCGATACAAAAGGGACGCCCCCAGATAGGAGAACAGGCTTTTGCGGCTGGGCAAGGCGCGCAGGCTTTGGCCCAATTCGGCCAGAGCGCGTTGCACGGCACCTGCGGCACGGGCGCCCGTTGACCGAATTGGCACCCACAGGAAAAACGGAATGACACACACCAAATACCACAGCGCGGTGAACGGCCCGACAAATCGCGTGCCCTCGCGCGCCGTGGCATCCAGCCCGAAGGCGGGGGGCAGGCCAATCAGGGTCACTCCTTGGTCGTTTTCCGCCAAAAACAGCAGCATCACCACCAAGGATACCAACCCGCCGACATAACCCAGCGCCCAGCCGGTGCCGGATATTTTGCCCAGATCGTCACGCGCGCCCAAGTCTGGCAACACCGCATTGGTGAAAACGATCCCGAATTCCAACCCGACCAGACCAACGGCAAACGCCAACAGCACCAGCCATAGTGTGCCGTTTGTTGCATCTGGCACCGCAAGCCATAATGTTCCCGCGCCAAGAACGTAAAGGGCAGACCACAGCAGCAGCCATGACCGCCGGTTGCCCGAACTATCGGCAATGGCGCCCATTACCGGCGCAGAGAGCGCGATCACCAACCCGGACAGGGCCAGCATCCAGCCCCACATGGCCTGCCCCGTGACCGGGTCCGGAGCCACGGCAGAGGCGAAATAGGGTGCAAATATGAAGGTCAGCAGTAGCGTGTTATAGGGCTGGTTCGCCCAATCGAAGGACCACCAGCCCCAAATGCGTTTGCGCGGCGTTGTCATGGCGGGCCTTTCTGAAAGCTGCCCCGCCAGATAGCCAGCGCCAAGCCGCGCTGGCAAGCCGTTAGCTTGGGTTTCGCAGCCGAAGATCGGCGGAATCGCCTTGCCCTTGGTCTGAAACGAAGCGCAGCGTAGAGCCATTACGCAGCACAAGCTGGCAATTATAGGGGTCCCCTGACGAGCCGAATTCCAGCGTGCGGCAGAAATAACCGTTACGCCATTCCCAGCGCCCGCCGACCTGCACACCAAAGCCGCGCCCGCGAATCTCTCCTTGCGGCAGCACTTGCAAGCGCACTCCAAAGCGCGTCAGTTCGCGCCCTTCGACAAGCGCGCGGAAGTTACGCTCTTCGCGGACGGGTTGAAACTCTGCCAGCGCTGGTGCTGCTGTTGCAAACAGCGCAATTGCGGCGAATGCGAAACGTGACATGGCAACCTCTCGTGATGTGGCTGACAGGGATACGGATGCAAAGTCGAATTGGTTTCGTTTAGATATCAGATTCTATCTGCCATCGGCAAGGATTTGCCAGAAGCAGCGCACAGCCACCTTAAGCCTAGCGCTCACCCAAGCCCAGCACATCCAGCATGGAATATTCCCCTGGCGCGCGTCCCTCCAGCCATATTGCCGCGCGCAGCGCCCCGCGCGCGAAGAGCGCGCGGTCAGAGGCCACATGCCGAAGCGTCACCCGTTCGCCCGGCCCGGCAAAGATCACGTCATGTTCACCAATGAAATCGCCGCCCCGAATGGCGTGAAAGCCGATAGCTCCTTCGCGCCGCGCGCCGGTAATGCCATCGCGGGCCCGGTCGGCCATGTCGGACAGGTTCACACCCCGACCTTGCGCCACGGCCTCTCCCAGCATCAGGGCGGTCCCGGATGGGGCATCGACCTTGTGACGATGATGGGCTTCGACAATCTCTATGTCGAATTCCTCGCCCAAGGCGCTTGCGACCCGCCGCGCCAACGTCACTAGCAAATTCACGCCAAGGCTCATGTTGCCCGCGCGCACGATATGGCCACGCGTGCCTATTTCGGCCAAGGCGGCAAGGTCATCGTCGTCAAAGCCGGTTGTGCCGATCACATGGCCCACACCTGCATCGGCCGCACGGCGCGCCAGAGCGACGGTCGCGGCCGGCGCGGTGAAATCAATGATCACGTCGCTGGCGGCCAGTGCTGTGTCGATGTCGTCCGTCACGATCAGATCACGCGCAGCGCCGCCCATCATCTGGCCCAAGTCTTGGCCAACCCAGCCATGCCCGGCGCGCTCGACCGCTGCACTCAGGGTCGCATCCGAAGCTGCGTCGATCTCGCGCACCAGCATTTGCCCCATACGACCCGACACACCGAAAACCGCGATCTTGCGCATGATCTGACCCTTTCCCTCACGTTTGTGCCAGCGACATAGCCAAATGCCGCCAACTTGGCAAAGCCTCGTTGCGCGGGCGCGGTGTTTGTCCTAAACCGAAGCTATGTCGAACCGCCGTTTCCCCATGTCTACCGGCCCCTCGCAACGCCAGTTGCGCGTGGGCGAATTGCTGCGCCGCACCTTGGCCGATGTGCTGACACGCGGCGATGTGCATGATCCCGACCTGAACCGCATCCCGATAACTGTCAGCGAAGTGCGCGCTTCGCCCGACCTGAAAATCGCGACTGCTTATGTCATGCCTTTGGGCGGGCGCGATCAGGAGACGGCGCTCGCTGCCTTGAGGCGCAACAAGGCGGAACTGCGTCACCTTGTCAGCCGCGAGATGTCGTTGAAATACGCGCCAGACCTGCGCTTCAAGCTGGATAAGACCTTCGACCGCATGGATGAAACGCGCCGGTTGCTGAGCGACGAAACCGTGCAGCGTGACCTTGTCAGCGGGACCGACCCCGATGGCACGGATCGCTAGCGCAGCCGCGATACTGCTTTTCTGGGCGTTTCCGGCGCAAGCCGAATGTGAGCGCACGGAATATTTGGATCAGCGGTTTACTATTTGCTACGCGCAAGCAGGTGACGATCTGCGCCTGTTTCTGCGGGGTGCGGATGGCCTGACCTATGGCAGTTTCGCGGCAGTCGATACCGCGCTTGCCGCCCAGAACAAGCAACTGGCCTTCGCCATGAATGGCGGCATGTATCATCCCGACCGCGCGCCTGTTGGCCTGCTGGTTGAAGACAGTGCAGAACAGGCGCGGCTGATCCTGTCGGAAGGACCGGGCAATTTCGGGCTGTTGCCAAACGGTGTGTTCTGCGTTGAGCAAACCCGCCTGACCATTATCGAAAGTCGTGCTTTTGCCAATGCGCGCCCCGCCTGCCGCTATGCCACGCAATCGGGGCCAATGCTGGTTATTGATGGCGCGTATCACCCGCGCTTCGTGGAGGGGTCTGATTCTCGGCTGATCCGCAACGGGGTTGGCGTCTCAGCCGATGGGCAGCGTGCCGTATTTGTCATTTCGGACAGCGCTGTGAACCTGTGGGAATTCGCCCGCTTCTTCCGCGATCACCTAGAACTTCCGCAAGCTTTGTACATCGACGGGCGCGTGTCGCGGTTGCATGCGCCCGAACTGGGGCGGTCGGATTGGGGCCTGCCGCTTGGCCCCATCATCGGCAAGGTTGTTGAC
>JAFGVZ010000055.1 GCA_016937725.1 Paracoccaceae bacterium
CCTAGATCCCTTGTCAGTTTGCACCAACACTTGAACCACTTTTAAGAAGATGCCTCAGGCGTCATTACCATCCCGTGGGTTGGCGCTGTCTGCTACCGCCCCGCAAGACCCGCTTTCTGCCCGCTCCAGTCACCAAAATGGTGTCAAAGACAGTATCCCGAAGCGCTGTGCAGCAGGGTTTAGACAGCCCGACCGCGCTTGAAACCACAGTGCTGACTGCGCCCCGGTCGTTTATTGCACCAGCAATTCGGCATGCAAAGCGCCAGCCGCGTTAATGCTGTTCAAAATATCGATCATATCGCGGGGGCTGACGCCCAAAGCGTTCAGGCCCGCTACGATCTCGGATAAGGAAGTGCCGCCCGAAACTTCGGCCAAGGCGACAGGCGGCGCGTCTTCCAACTGGGCATTCGTGCGAGGTACGATGACGGTTTCACCCTCTGCGAAGGGATTGGGTTGCACAACAAGAGGCTGTTCTTCCACGCGCAATGTCAGCCCGCCTTGCGCCACGGCAACACGGCTTATGCGCACATCTTCCCCCATCACGATGGTCCCGGATCGCTGGTCCACAACGACCCGCGCCCGGCTGGTTGGCGAAATGCGCAGGTTTTCGATCCGCGCCAAGGCATGGGCGGTCGAGGGCGCATTCGTTCTGTCAATGTTCAACAAAACTGTCCCGGGATCCAGCATACGCGCCACAGCCCGCGCGAATTCGGTATTGATGGCTTGTTCAATTTGCAGCGCTGTTGAAAAATCCGGAGTTTTCAGCGCAATCCTTACATCGCGCAGGCTGTCTAGGGCGAAATCGATCTCGCGCTCCACGCGCGCCCCCCCCGGAATGATACCTGCGGTCGGTACGCCGCGCACTTCTCGCGCGGCCTCGCCCCGGGCCACGGCGCCGCCGGCCAAGATGCTGCCTTGCGCAACGGCATAGATCGTGCCGTCCGCCCCGTTCAGCGGCGTCATCACCAAGGTGCCGCCCAGCAGGCTGCTTGCGTCCCCAATGGCCGAAACTGTCACATCAATCGTGCCGCCTGCACGCGCAAAGGGCGGCAGGCTTGCGGTGACAATTACGGCAGCGACATTTTTGGGGCGAAATTGCTCGCCCGTCACATTGACCCCCAAACGCTCTAGGACGTTTGACATCGTATCTTCGGTGAAGGGCGCGTTGCGCAACCCGTCGCCGGTGCCGTTCAAGCCTACGACCAAACCATAGCCAAGCAGGTCGTTCGAGCGCACACCGTCGAATTCGACCACGTCTTTTAGCCGAACATTCGCTGTGGCCGCTATTGGGGCCGCAATAAACAACAGGATGACGATCAGAAAATGAACAGGCTTCATCGCATATATTCCGTGAGGGAGAGGCGCGATAAACGCGCTGTGACAAGATAAAGCGCGTCCAGCCGTTGTGTCGCAGCCTCCAACGCGGTTGCGGTTTGATATGGGTCTGCGGCCAGCAATTCGGTCCGCGCAATTTCTAGGGTCGCACCTGTGCTCTGAGCGCGGGTTTTCGCCTCGTCTATCCGGGCTTCCATCGCGCCGGTCTGCGCGGCAAGTGCAATGCGGGATGCTTCTGCACCAAAGAGTGCCTCGGCGCTCATGTCCAGAAGCGATCGGCGCTCTGGCGCTGAAAGGCGAGGGGTCAGAGCTTCCCCAATCGCACCAAGCGCCAGCCCGGCAAGGCTTTTGCGCAAGGCCGGGTCTGCGCCGGATATGCCGGGCTGAACAGAAACACCCCCGCCCAGATCAATCCCAGTTGATGCCTCTGCGCCGCCCAAATAGGCGATCGTGTCAAAGCCGCCGCCCTCTGCGAACCAAGCTTGCACATGGTCGCGAATGTCTGCTGTCGAGCTGGTCGCGGGCAAAGACGTCAGCAGCGCATTCAGAATGACGTCTGGGTCTGCATAGGGCCGCTGATCCCCCGCGGCGCCGGAAAACAGGTGGCGCCCGGCTACCTTGGTGTTCAAAAGCCCGATCACGTCGGCGAAACCGTCGCGCGCGCGCGCGGTTGCGTCTGACATGACCAAGCTGTCTGGCCCTTGCTTGCTGATCTGAAAATCCAATGCCAGCGTTTGGGTGATTTCGCCCAAACGTCCCAGAGCTTCCTGCTGGGCTGACACAATCGTGGACAGGAAATTCGCGGTCTCGATATGGCGGGCAGACAGGCGAAGACCGTGTTCGATATGCGCCAGATGTGCCAGCGCGCCGTTCAGCGCGCGGGGTTTGTCGAGATGCTGCCCAGAACTCAGCTCTGTCGTTAGCTTTGATACGTTGTTTTTCAGCTGAGCGCCCATGCGCCGCAGCATCATGGATTGGCTTGCATCGGCTGTGCCGAATTGGAACATGTCAGATCTCCAGCACTTGGCGCATCATGTCATCTATGGTCGAGAGGACACGGGCATTGGCGGCGTAGGCCCGTTCCAACCGAAGTAGGTCTTGCATCTGGGCATCGGTATCGACACCGCGCCCTGCAAGGGTTTCTTGTTTCGCGGAGTAGCTTGATTGCGCATAGGCCAGCCCGGTTTCTGCGCCCAGCCGTCGCGTGGCGATTTCCGAAACGTGCTCGGCTACATGTTCAAAGAATTGCAGCTCTGGGCGGTCAGGACCAAGCGCGCTGGGGCCAGCGAGAGCGTCGATCATGCGAGCAAAATTCGCGGGATCTAGGCTGGGGCCGGGTGCAGGCGCGTTCAGTCCGCTGCGCAATCGCCAAAGTGTGGCGGGCGTGTTTGGATCGATTAAAGGGTTTAGCCGCACCTTTTGGGCGGAGCCGGTTGGATCGGTCGGTAACATGGTGGCGTCTTTGCGCGTGAACAGGCCAAGCTCCCCCGAAGCAAGCGTGCTGTCGGCTTGGGGGCCTGCAAAGCGGGTCAGAAGGTCCATCGCCAAATCGTCAAGGCCAGCCTGCGCTTGCGGTGCGAGGTTGTCGCGCAGGTCTAGATTTGCGCCAAGCCTGCCTTCGGAAAAAGTGCGGTCCCCGGCGCTAAGATCACGACCATTCAAGGCAATTCCCGAGAGCAATCCTGCGGCGCGGGTGTCTGACGGGCCGATCCCGGGTGTGGGGGTAAACGAAAATTCAGCCGCCTCTAGGTCGACCAGAACTTCGCCGCGACCCGACACAAGCATGATGCGATTGTTGTCGCGCGGAATTTCTGTGACTGGAAGAAGCGATGCGATTTCGGAAATTCTGCGTTCGCGTTCATCCATCAGGGCGAAAGGGTCACCGCCCAAAAGTGTTTGGCGCTGGATGTCCTTGTTGAGTGTTGCCACCCGGTCAAGGTTTTCGTTCAATGCTGATATATCTGTCGCAATGGAGCTGTCTGCCTGGTTGCGCAGGTTCTGTATCTGGGTGCCGACCGCGTTGAATTTGGCAGAGAGGCGGGCGGCGTCTTGCGCGACATTCTGAAGGGCGGCCGTCGAATCTGGACTTGTCGCGGCCTGGTGCAGGCTGGCGTCAAGCTGCGTGACCAATGTATTCAGCGCACCCGGGTCACCGGGAATTCCGAAGGCTTGTTCGAGTGCAACCAGCGCTTCGACCTGTGTCTGGGCACCTTGGCGAACGGTATCGGCGCTGCGTGCCGCGCCAAGCAGAACCGGATCGACATCGCGCAGGATACCAGATCTGGAAGGGTTGCCTGCCGCGCCGGAAATGGTGCCGGTCGCAAGGGTTTTGCGCAATCCGTAGCCTGCCATATCGGCATTTGCCAGGTTTTCGGCGACCACACGGGTGCCCTGCGCGGTAAAGCGCAGGCCGCCCAATGCGATGGTATTGGCTGCTCCTAGGGTCATTTTGCGCTCACTTTGGTCATCACCGGGCTATCAGCGTTTGATATTGTTGGTTTCTTGGAACATCTCATCAACAGTTTGGATAACCTTGGCATTCGATGAATAGGCCCGCTGGGTCTGGATCAGGTTTGTCAGCTCTTCCGCCACGTCTGTCGCGGATTCCTGAAGTGCGAAGCCGACGAATTCGCCGGCCGGGCCATCGCCCGCATCCCACAAGAAGAAGGAACCGCTATCGCGCGAGACCTGAAAGGTTTGATCGTTCAAGGTTGTCAGACCATTCGGGTTGGGCACATCCACCAATGGGATGCGATACAACGTGCGGCGGAAGCCTTGATCATAGACCGCGTCCAGATTGCCCGCGGCGTCGATGGTCAGGCCGATAAGATTGCCGGCACCGAAGCCATCTTGCGTCACACCGGCGGGTGAAAAGGTTGACCCGCGCTGCGAGAGGCCGCCACTTTCGCCAATGCGCCCGATTTGCAGGTTTATTTGCTGCGGGCCGATGGCCAAATCTATGCTGCCGGTGGCTGGATCGTATGCTGGCGCGGTGCCAACCGGCGTGACGGATGCCAGCGTGCCGCCGCTGCCGGGGGTATCGCTGAAGACAAGGTCGTACTGACCGACCGTCACACCACTGCCTTGGTCTACAAGGCTCATCCGCCATGAATTGGGCACACCGCTTGGTGCAAACGCTACATCCAGCGTGCTTGGCAGGCCTAAAGTGTTGAAATAGGCCACCGATAAAAACGATGGATCGCCCGCGGCGGAAGGCAATGTTTCGCTGGCAGGCAGGTTGACCGCCATGTTGATGGAACTGGTCGGGAAGGATGCCTGCTGGTTGGTCCCGATCTGGACTGGGCGCAGGCCAGAGGTGTTGTCGCGCACTTGCGGCGGAACAGAGCCATCTTCGGCGGCGGGCCAGCCCATCAGCACCATGCCAGCGGGGTTGCGCAAGAAGCCTGCGGCGTCTTGGCGAAATGACCCTGTTGTCGCCAGCATCAGAGGTGCGGTGCCGTCTTGCAATTGTGCCCCGAGCGACGACGTGACGGGCAAAAACCCGCGCCCGTTGATCGCGATATCGGTCGCGTTCTGGGTGCCGATCAGCGCGCCGCCCTGATCGGCCAGCCGCAAGGTTGATGTGCGCACTCCGCCCGCACTATAGGCACCCTGCCCGGACAGGCCGCTGCCTATAACCATGGAATGAAACGAGGTTTGCGCCCGGCGATAGCCGTAGGTTGCAGAATTGGCGATGTTGTCCGAGATCGTCGACAAACGTGTTGCATTGGCGCGCAAGCCGGAAATGCCCGCATTCAGGGATGACGTGATACTCATGGCCGCTCCGTCGCGTTGCTGATTCTTTCCTGACTATCGCGCGGCCATGTTAATTTCCCCCTAATCCCGGCCTAAAGCCGCTGTGTCCGCAACAGCACCAGTTCGATCCTGTTGTTTTCTGGAGCCATGGGATTGTCCGCATCGGCAAGGCTGCGATCGGCATGTCCGGTCACGCGGTGCAGCCTTGCGGGTGGGAAGCCGTCGCTTTCCACCAATTCGCGCATGGCTTGGGCCCGGTTGACCGTGAGCCGCCAGACCGGATTATCCCGCAAGACCGCCGGAAAGGATTGCGAATGCACCCCGATGGCAAGCGGGTTTTCGACCATTCGCATGGCCCCCACAATCAGGCTGGTCAGTTGCACCAGAACCGGACGCGGCTGGGCGGAATCTGGGTCGAACAACGGCGCGCCGGGAAGGTCGGTCAATTCAAAGACCAGACCTTCATCAGTCAGTTTTATGTTCACATGTTGCAAAAGCTGTTCCGCGAAGGCGCTTTCCCCAGCGAGCGCGGCAAATTGATCGGCCACGTCTTGCAGGCTTTCAGCTTCGGTTTGGTAGGCTTCGGCGGTTGCCACCTGATCGGTCACCGACGTGACGGTTGAAATGGACGTGCCGCCAAACGCGCCATCACCGCCGGAAGAGGCGCTGTCAATGGCAAAGGTCGGCGTGAAATAATCAGCAATCCCTTTGCGCTCGTCCTCTGACACTGACCCCAGCAGCCAGAGCATGAGAAAAAACGCCATCATGGCGGTTACGAAATCGGCATAGGCCACTTTCCAGGCCCCACCATGATGCCCACCACCCGCGACAACTTTCTTGCGCTTGATGATGATCGGCCTGACATTGTCAGAACGGTCCATGTTCACCCACCTTTTTACCCATCAAGAAGGCTATCATCCGGGTCTGAACAGAAGGTTAAACCGGCAGGCATGGTCACGTTTTTGCCATGACGGGTCTTGGCTTTGGGGCAGGGGCTTACTTTTTCGGGCGAAACCGCTACACTGCTTCAAAAAGAAAATTCGAGGCAGACATGAGCAGACCTTTTCTAGCCATCGCGCTTGCGGTGTTGTTGTCCGCATGCGGCGGCAAAGAATTTTCGGCCCCCCGCAACCTTGACGATGCCTGCGCCATGGCATCCGAGCGCCCGCGCTACTTCGCGGCCATGCGCGCGACAGAGCGCAAATGGGGCGTGCCGGTGCCGGTTCAGGCCGCGATTATCCATGCTGAAAGCCGTTTTATCGGCGATGCGCGCACCCCTGTGCGCTACGCGCTTGGGGTTATCCCGATGGGGCGGCAAAGTTCCGCAACAGGGTATAGCCAAGCGCTGGATGGCACATGGGACGAGTATCGCCGAGAGACAGGCAATCGCCGCGCTGACCGCACGGATATTCGTGATGCGACCGATTTCGTCGGCTGGTATTCTAACAAGTCGCGCGAACGCAACGGCATTGCCCTGAATGACGCGCGCAACCTGTATTTGGCGTATCACGACGGGCATACGGGCTTTGCGCGGGGAACATATAACGAAAAGCCGTGGCTTTTGGATGTCGCCAACCGCGTGGCGACCCGCGCGGTCATGTATGACCAACAATTGCGCAATTGCCGCCGTTGGTAATTAGCCAAGCGCAAGGTGCAAAGCCACTGCGGCAAGGATGAGTGCGAACACCCGGTTGGCCAGTCGCGCATAGCTTGGTTTGGCCAACAGCGCATAACCTGCCAAGGTCCAGATCGCAAAGGCCAGCGCGTTGTTGAGGGTAAACACCGCCGCGACCTCGGCAATCTTGAAGGTGTTTGCGTCGGGGTAATGGGCAAAGAGTGCGGCCATGATCGCCCAAGCCTTTGGGTTCAGCGCCAGAAGGGCCGCGCCGTCCAGCATGCTTGCCCGGGCGGGCGGGGCGGACGGATTGGCCGCGCCTGCGCGCCACAGTTTCAGCGCCAGCCAAAGCATGTAAGCGCTGCCTGCAAGGCCAAGGGCGCGCATTAGCTCTGGTCCGGCCAGAACCATCAAACCCGCACCGGTGGCCAGTGCCGCTAGCAGCGTCGCCCCGTGATAGCCCCAGAATGCGGGCAATGCCGCACGCCAGCCCGCCCGTGCGCCGAGGGCGGCAAAGAACAGGTTGCCGGGGCCGGGGCTATAGGCCAGCGGAAACAGGAACAGCAGCAGTGTAAGCGTTGACATGGGCATGGGTCCATCCGGGGTGCACGCCAAGCCATAGCCTGTGCGCCATGCGCGTGCCGACACGAAAGC
Source organism: Paracoccaceae bacterium (assembly GCA_016937725.1). Lineage (GTDB taxonomy): Bacteria > Pseudomonadota > Alphaproteobacteria > Rhodobacterales > Rhodobacteraceae > Roseinatronobacter. The sequence goes on from JAFGVZ010000055.1 coordinate 7,361, forward strand.
TGCGCAAAATGCACCCGTGCGGCATTTCAATTCGGGGCGGATGGCACTAGATCAAGCGAAAGCGTTGAAAAGGATGTTCTTATGGCCGCGACCGATCTGACCGCCCCGCTTGCCCCGTTGGCCCAAGCCATGCTGCGCGCCGCCAAAGAGGCCGGGGCCGATGCCGCCGACGCGCTCGCGCTGGATGGGCGGTCGGTGTCCATTGACGTTCGCAAGGGCGGGCTGGAGCAGGCGGAACGTTCGGAAGGGGTGGAAATCGGGCTGCGGGTATTCGTGGGCCAAAGGCAAGCCTGCATTTCGTCGTCCGACACGCGGCCCGAAACGCTGGCCGCGATGGCCACGCGCGCCGTTGCCATGGCCCGCGAAGCCCCCGAGGACCCTTATGCAGGCTTGGCCGATAGCCGCCAATTGGCCATGCTGCGCAGCGCCGATGGGCTGGACCTGTTCGACGCGACGCCAGAACCAGACCCGGCCAGCTTGCAAGAGGATGCGCGCCGCGCAGAGGCCGCGGCGCTGGCCGTGGCAGGCGTGACGCAAGTGCAATCTGCCTCTGCCGCCTATGGCCAGCAGGCGATCTGGCTGGCGGCGACCAACGGGTTCAGCGGCGGCTATGCCCGAAGCTCGCGCCATATCAGTTGCGTTGCCATCAGCGGCGAAGGCACGGCAATGGAACGGGACTGGTGCGCCGAGGGCCGCGTTTACCAAGCCGATCTGCCCAGCCCCGAATATGTCGGCCAACTCGCCGCCGAACGCGCGGTTGCCCGCCACGGTGCGCGCCGCCCCAAGACCGGCGCTTACCCGGTGCTTTACGACGAGCGCGTGGCCAGTGGCCTGATCGGACATTTGGTATCGGCGATCAACGGAGCCTCCATCGCGCGCGGGTCTAGTTGGTTGCGGGGTGCCATGGGCGAGCAGGTCCTTCCCAAGGGGCTGTCGCTGATCGAGAACCCGCACCGCCGCCGGACCAGCGCCTCGCGCCCCTTCGATGCCGAGGGTCTGCAAACCCGCGCGCGTGATCTGGTGGCGGATGGGGTGCTGCAAGGCTGGGTGATGGATCTGGCCTCTGCCCGCAAGCTGGGGATGGAGAGCACGGCAAATGCAATGCGCGGAACCTCTTCGCTGCCCAGCCCCGGCACGACCAACTGGGCGCTGACCCAAGGCGACCAAAGCCGCGACGAAATGATGGCCCAGATGGGCACAGGGCTGTTGGTCACATCGCTGATCGGGTCGACGATCAACCCCAACACAGGCGATTATTCGCGCGGGGCCAGCGGGTTTTGGGTGGAAAACGGCGAGATTGCCTATCCGGTCAACGAATGCACCATCGCGGGCAACCTGCGCGACATGTTGGGGCGGATCATCCCGGCCAATGACGCGCGCCCACACCTAAGCCATGTTGTGCCGTCGCTTTTGGTCGAGGGGATGACCCTTGCCGGCGAGTGACTTTCTGGCGACTGATGACCTAGCCCTCGTCACGCAGGCAACAGAACTGGCAGGCCAAATCGCGCTGCGCCATTTTGGCCAGGCCCCGCGCGCATGGGACAAGGGTCAGGGCCAAGGCCCGGTGTCGGATGTCGATCTGGAAATTGACGCCGCCCTGCGCGATCTTCTGCTGGGCGCACGCCCCGATTACGGTTGGCTGTCCGAG
>JAFGVZ010000056.1 GCA_016937725.1 Paracoccaceae bacterium
ACCAAGATGGTGCAGGCGGTCGAGCATGTGACCTTTTCGGGCCGCCGCGCCCGCGCGCTTGGTCAAGACATCATGTATATCACCGAGCGTTGCGTCATGCGTCTGGGCGAGGGCGGGCTGGTCGCCACCGAAATCATGCCCGGCATCGACCCCGCGCGCGACATTGTCGCGGCAAGTGAAGGCCGCGTCCGAATAGCCGTGAACGCGGTCACCATGCCGAAATCGCTGCTGACGCGTGGCGCGATGGAGTGGGCGCAATGAGTCGCATCGCTCTAGAGGTGACTGGACCGACCGCGCTGTTGCGCTTGGAAAACATCGCCAAGCTGAACGCCCTGACCGTGGCTATGCTGGACGATCTGGACCGCCACCTGACCGCTATCGAGCGCGACACATCCATTCGCGCGGTGATCCTGACGGGCGAGGGCGAGAAGGCGTTTTGCATTGGCGCGGATATCACCGAATGGGGCGGGCTATCACCTGCCGAATTCGCGCGCCATTGGGTGCGCGACGGGCACCGGGTGTTTGACCGTCTGGCGCGGCTGTCCAAACCTACCATCGCCGCGCTGAACGGCCATGCGTTCGGTGGCGGGTTGGAACTGGCCGCCGCTTGCGATCTGCGGGTCATGACTCCCCGCGCCACCTTGGCGCTGCCAGAGGCGCGCGTGGGCGTGGTGCCGGGTTGGTCGGGCACGCAGCGCCTGACCCGGTTGATACCGGAACCGCTGGTGAAGGAAATGGCGCTGTTCGGGCGGCGCATTTCGGCGGAGCGTGCGGCAGCTTGTGGCTTTGCGGCTGGCTTGGTCGAGGATGTGCTGACCTTGGCACGAGAGATGGCCGCAGAAGTCGCCACCCTCTCTCCCCGCGCGACAGAGATTTCGAAGAATATGATCCATGCCGCCGTGGGCGAAGATGCGGGCGCGTCGATCGAGGCGCTGGGCTCTGCCGCCATTGCCGCCAGTGACGACCGCGCCGAAGGCGTTGCCGCCTTCGTAGAAAAACGCAAACCTGTCTTTGAAGGGCTTTGAATGCTGGACCTGAACATCATCACCGAGGCTGATATCGCGCTGCCCACGCAACCTGTAGAGCTGCGCCATTTCATCAATGGCACTTGGGTGGACAGCGCGGATGGCGCTGTGTCCGAGCGGGTCTCGCCCTCGCATGGTGTTGTGGTCAGCCGCGCGGCAAAAGGTGGCGCAGCAGAGGCCGAAGCCGCGATCCTAGCCGCGCGCACAGCCTTTGATGATGGGCGATGGAGCCGCATTTCCGGCAAGGACCGCGCCGCCGTGCTGCTGAAAGTGGCCGACCTGATCGAGCACCATACCGAACGGCTGGCCATTCTGGAAACGCTCGAAAGCGGCAAGCCGATCAGCCAGTCGCGGGGCGAAGTGGGGGGCGCGGCGGACCTGTGGCGCTATGCAGCGTCCTTGGCGCGCAGCATCCATGGCGACAGCCACAACACGCTTGGCCCCGACATGGTGGCGATGGTGCTGAAGGAACCCATTGGCGTTGTCTCCATCATCACGCCATGGAACTTTCCGTTCTGGATACTCAGCCAAAAACTGCCCTTCGCGCTGGCCGCGGGCTGCACCTGTGTGGTCAAACCGTCCGAGATGACGCCTGCCACGACCGCGCTGCTGGCGGACTTGCTGGTAGAGGCAGGCCTGCCCGCAGGCGTGTGCAACATCGTGCTGGGCTATGGCCTGCCGGTGGGCAGCCTCATGACCTCGCACAAGGCGGTGGATATGATCTCTTTCACCGGGTCCACCGCCGTGGGTAAAAAGATCAGCGAAATCGCGGCAGGCACGTTGAAAAAGGTCGCGCTGGAACTGGGCGGGAAGAACGCGCAAGTCATCTTCCCCGATGCCGATCTGGAAGATGCCGCCGATGCGGTGGCCTTCGGCGTGCATTTCAACGTGGGCCAATGCTGTAATTCCTCCAGCCGGATTATCGTGCACGAAGACATTGCCGAAGCCTTCACCGCGCGCGTGGTCGACCTGTCGCGCAAGGTGGCCTATGGCAACCCTCTGAACCCGAAAACGCAGGTGGGCGCGATAGTCACGGCAGAGCATCAGGCCAAGATCGACGGCTATGTGCAAGGTGCTGTTGCAGAAGGCGCGGATATTCGTCTGGGCGGCGCGGCGCTGACGGTTGCGGGCGTGGGCGCGCAATTCTACCAACCAACAATCGTGACAGGTCTGCGCCCCGATATGGCCATTGTGCAAGAAGAGGTGTTTGGCCCGGTTCTGTCAGTCCTGACCTTCCGCACCCTAGAGGAAGCCATCGCGCTGGCCAATGACAGCGTCTATGGTCTGTCCGCCGGGGTCTGGAGCAATGATATCCACACCTGCCTTGCCTTTGCGCGCGAGGTGCAGGCCGGAACCATCTGGACCAATACCTGGATGGATGGCTTTCCCGAAGTGGCCTTTGGCGGCATGAAGCAATCGGGGCAGGGGCGTGAAATCGGGCGCTACGGGTTCGAGGAATTTCTGGAAGTCAAATCCGTGGTCATGCGCGTTGGGGGCGGCAGCCGTGGAAAATGGGTTTCCGAGGGGTGATGGCCATGTCACGCCGATATGCTGAACTTGGTGTCAGGCGTCATCAGCAGGTGCAGATTGTCGGGTGCCGCGCCGTTAATCTGGCGCAACAGCATATGGCCAAGCTGCAATCCGGTGGCGCGCAAATCCTCTGTCACGGTTTCGATCTGCGGGCGAACATGTTTGAAGATGGGAGAGGCTTTCTTGGCCAGCACAGACACGTCCCGACCCGGCTGCTTGCCCGTATCCGCCAACGCCGCAAGTGTCGCCAAGGCCACAACTTCGCCAACGCAAATATGCCCGTCCGGCGCGTCTGCCGAGAGCTGCCGGTCGCGAATAAAGGCTTCTATCTGGCCCGAGGGCGAGCTGAGCGTGACCGTTTCGGGGCTTTCAAAGCCCACACCGGCATCGCGGGCGGCGGTTTGAAATCCGTAGCGCAAATGCTGCGCGAAGGTGAAGCGTGCGTCAGGCTGAATCATCAACAGCCGCGTGCGGCCCTGTTCAACCAGACGTCGCACGGCGTTGCGCGCAAAGGCTTCGTTGTCGAAATCGACCCAGGCATGGGGCAAGGTAAACTCGGTCCGGCCATGGGTGACAAAGGGCAAGCGGGCTTCGGCCAGCGCGCGCACGCGGTCGTCAAACGGTTCGGTTTGCGTCAGGATCACCCCGTCCGACAGCCTGTGATGGATGATCTTGCGAACGATCTCCATCCGCTTCGGCCCGTCAATGTCGGGGATAACGCTGATGGCGTATTCCGTGCCGGAAACCGCGCCCAGAATTCCGCCCAGAAATTCGTCGGTAAAGCCGATGAATTCATGCTCAAGGTTCAACAGCACGCTGATGACCTTTGTGCGCCCGGTGCGCAGACGTTGTGCGGCCCTGTCGGGCACATAGTTCAGCCGCCGCGCCGCATTGGCCACGGCTTCGCGGGTCTTTTCGGCAATCTTGGGATCATTGGCCAAGGCACGCGATACCGTCGCCACCGCGAAGCCGGTCTCGTCGGCTATGGTGCGCAGCGTTGGTCTGCTGGCGATGGCTCTGGCGGGCATGACGGCTCCGAATCTGCGGCCATTTTAATGTATGGGAACGTTTTAAAACGTTGCAACCCTTTTTTTCGAGTCGCGCCGACAGGGTCACTCTGGCCTTGCCGGCAAGAAGAAACCTCTTGCAGACAGGGCTTTATCATTCTGCCTGTTTTTGAGGCTTGACAAGTGAGGCGTTTATAACGTTTCAAATTGCTATGGCTCCGAATGGACCATTTTCTAGGGAGGAAGACATGAAAGTTCTCACTACACTCAAAGCGTCTGTCGCTGTTCTGGCGCTGACCGCTGCCGGTGCCCATGCCCAAGGCGTGGAAGTTCTGCACTGGTGGACCTCTGGCGGTGAAGCGGCTGCGCTGAACGTGCTGAAGGGCGATCTTGAAACGCAGGGCATCGGTTGGACCGACATGCCCGTCGCTGGCGGTGGCGGTTCCGACGCCATGACCGTGTTGCGCGCCCGCGTGACCGCAGGCGACCCGCCGACCGCCGTGCAGATGCTGGGCTTCTCGATTCAGGATTGGGCTGGCGAAGGCGCTTTGGCAAACCTGAACGATCTGGCCGCAGAGCAGGGTTGGGATGCGGTTGTGCCCGCAGCGCTTCAGGGCTTCTCGAAGCATGACGGCAACTGGGTGTCGGCACCTGTCAACGTGCACTCGACCAACTGGGTCTGGGCCAACACAGCGATCATGGCCGAACTGGGCATTGAACAGCCGACAAGCTGGGAAGAATTCGTCGCGGCCATGGAAGCGGCCGAAGCGGCTGGTTATGTCGCGCTCGCGCATGGTGGCCAAGCTTGGCAGGACGCCACGATTTTCGACTCGATCGCCATGGGCGTCGGTGGTCCTGAATTCTACCAGGCCGCCTTTATCGATCTGGACCCAGAAGCTTTGGGCGGTGCCCAGATGGTCGAAGCGTTCCAGCGCATGGAAACCCTGCGCGGCTTCGTCGATGATAACTTCTCCGGCCGCGACTGGAACCTGGCTTCGGCCATGGTCGCCAATGGCGAAGCGCTTTTCCAGATCATGGGTGACTGGGCGAAGGGCGAATTCATCAATGCTGGCCAGACCGCCGGTGTCGAATTCCAGTGCTTCCGCGTTCCGGGCTCTGAAGGCACCGTGACGTTCAACTCGGACCAGTTCGCCATGTTCAACGTCACGGATGAAGCCGCGATGGCATCACAGCAGACGATGGCATCGTCGGTCATGAGCCCCGAATTCCAAGTGGCGTTCAACACCGTCAAAGGGTCCGTCCCCGCGCGCACCGACATTTCCGACGAAGCGTTTGACGCTTGCGGCAAGCTGGGCATGGCACAATTGGCCGAAGCCTCTGCATCTGGCACGCTGTTCGGGTCGATGGCGCATGGCCACGCAAACCCGCCTGCCGTGCAGAACGCCATGTATGACGTTATCACCGCCCATTTCAACGGCGAGTTTGACGCGGAAACCGCTGCCGCCGAAATGGTTACGGCTGTCGAGCTGGCTCAGTAAGCTCTGACCTTGGCGCGCGGGGGGCAACCCTCGCGCGCCACTCCCCATATCCAACGTTTTCCAATCTGGACAAGGAGGCCGGGAATGCCCCGCGACAACTCCGTGGATTTTCGCACCCGTATGCAAGAGTATTTACCGAAGCTGGTGCTTGCACCGTCCTTCGCGCTCGTGCTGCTCTTTGTCTACGGTTTCATTGCCTTCACGATCTACCTTAGCTTTACCGACAGCCGGATGCTGCCAAGCTATGGCTGGCTGGGTTGGGAGAACTATTCGCGCCTGTTCCGTATCCGCGAATGGGACGTGGCGATCACCAATCTTGCGATTTTCGCATCGCTCTACATTGTGATCTGCACGCTGATCGGCTTGATGCTGGCGATCTTCCTTGACCAGAAAATCCGCGGCGAAGGTGTGCTGCGTCCGATTTTCCTCTATCCGATGGCGCTGTCCTTCATCGTGACCGGCACGGCATGGAAATGGTTTCTGGACCCCGGCATCGGCATTGAAAACACCATGCACCTATGGGGCTGGGAAAGTTTCGAGTTCAACTGGATCAAGGACCGCGAGATGGCGATTTATACCATCGTCATCGCGGCGGTCTGGCAGACATCGGGCTTCGTGATGGCCATGTTCTTGGCGGGCTTGCGCGGGATCGACAATGAAATCCTGAAAGCGGCGCAGATGGATGGCGCGTCCAGCTTCCAGCTTTACCGCCGTATCATCATTCCGCTTCTGCGGCCCGCCTTCCTGTCGGCTTTCGTGATTCTAAGTCACCTTGCGATCAAGTCTTATGACCTTGTTATCGCGCTCACGGGTGGCGGCCCCGGCAATGCCACGGCGGTGCCCGCGACCTTCATGTATTCCTACACCTTCACGCGCAATCAGATGGGGATCGGTGCGGCGTCAGCAGTTATCATGCTGATGACGATTGCCGCGATCATGGTCCCCTATCTGTATGCCGAATTGCGGGAGAAGAAGTGATGGCCATTGCCTCGCAAGACAACGCCGCGTCTTTCGGCAAGGTTGGGCGCACCTTCGTCTACCTGCTGTTGTTGCTGTTCGCGCTGTTCTACCTCTTGCCCTTTTTCATCATGCTGGTGAACTCGGTCAAACCGCTGGGAGAGATCACGGGCGGCAACATGATCGCGCTGCCGAAGGAATGGACATTTCAGCCGTGGCTCTCGGCATGGTCCACCGCGCAGATCGGCGTAGAACCCACAGGGCTGCGGCCCTATTTCTGGAACTCGATCAGCATGGTCGTGCCAGCCGTGATCATCGCTACCATTCTGGGCGCGCTGAACGGCTACGTGCTGACCAAATGGCGCTTCCGGGGCGATACGATCATCTTCGGGCTGATGCTGTTTTCCTGCTTCATCCCGTTCCAGATCGTGCTGATCCCGATGGCGCGTATTCTTGGGCTGCTGGGCATTAGCGGGACGACGACGGGTCTGGTGCTGGTGCATGTGGTCTACGGTATCGGCTTTGCGACGCTTTATTTCCGCAATTACTACGCTGCCTTCCCTACGGAACTAGTGCGCGCGGCGCAGATTGACGGGGCAGGGTTCTTCCAGATTTTCTACCGCATCCTGTTGCCCTCTTCGGGGCCGATTGCGGTGGTCTGCGTGATCTGGCTGTTCACCAATATCTGGAACGACTTCCTGTTCGGGGCCTCCTTCGCCTCGGGCGATGCCGCGCCGATGACGGTCGCGCTGAACAACCTTGTTAACTCTTCCACCGGTGTGCGGGAATACAATGTCCATTTCGCAGGCGCGATCTTGGCCGCATTGCCCACGCTTCTTGTCTACATCGTCGCCGGGCGCTTCTTCGTGCGCGGTCTGATGGCCGGCTCTGTGAAAGGCTGATCT
>JAFGVZ010000057.1 GCA_016937725.1 Paracoccaceae bacterium
AATGGGCGCTTCCAGCCCTTTCGCCCCGTGCACCGTCATCACACGCAGCATGGGGCTGGCATTGTCCAATTCGCGTTTCAGTTCCACTTCGTCGCGTTCCAGCCATGTCAGGAAACCGGTCAGCGAAGGGATGTCCGCCCGCTCGTAGCTGAGCGCCTGCGCCAGAAAGGCGTCGATGCCATCCTCGGCCTCTGCCCCAAGGCGCGCAATCAGGCGGCGGCGTCCGTCATGACGGGTCAGCATGCGTTCGACCAAGTCATAGGGGCGCAAAAAATCGGTCTGGCGGCGCAGATCGCGCAAAACCGCCAAGGTAGCGCTGCCCTCCTGCGCGCGTAGCCGCGCCCACAGATATTCCCCTTTCGCGCGCCCCTGTGCCAAACGGTAAAGCGCATCTTCCGACCAGCCGAAAAGCGGCGAGCGCAGACATGCCGCCAGCGACAAATCATCTTCTGGCGTGGCCAGAAAGGCCAGAAGTGCCGTCAGGTCGCGCACCGCCATCTCGCCGCCCAGACGCAATCGGTCGGCCCCGGCGATGGCCAAAAGCTGCGATTTGCATTCCGCGATGATCTCATGAAAAAGCGGGCTGCGCTTGCGCACAAGGATCAGCACATCGCCCTCGTTCATAACGCGGGCCGCGCCCTTGCGCGGCACGAGGGTGCGCGCATCAATCATCCGGCGCAATTCTTCCGCGATCAGCTTCGCAAGCTTGCGATTGTGGTGCTCTTCGGACACGGCATCGACAGGTTCGAACCAAGCGCTTTCGTCTTCGACCTTTTCCGGCAGGATCGGCGCCCAAAGATCGACGCGGCCCGGCCGGTCGCCGAAAAACGCGATATGCGTCGGCGCGCCACCAAGCCCTTCGGCATGTTCTGGCTGAAAGGTCATATCGACCGCGCGCAGAACCGCATCGGACGAGCGAAAGGAATGCTCGAGCGCGGCTTGGTTCAGGTGCAACCCGACATTGGACAGACGTTCGGCAAAATCCGCCTGCATCTTGTCGAAAACCTTCAGATCCGCCCCTTGGAACGAATAGATCGACTGTTTCTTGTCACCCACCACGAACAGCGTGCGCTCGACATCGCGCGCGCCCACACCAGCGGTGAATTCCTGCGCCAGCAATTCGATGACCCGCCATTGCGCGGGGCTGGTATCCTGCGCCTCGTCGACCAGAATATGGTCAACGCCACCATCCAGCTTGAACAGCACCCATTGCGCCACCGAGGATTCGCTCAAAAGTTCGCCCGTGCGCGAAATCAGATCATCGAAATCAAGCCAAGCGCGGGCCTCTTTCTGCGCGCTATATTCGGCCAGAAAGGGCTGGGCGAAGGCATACAACGCCTGCGCCCGGCGCAGCGCGGCAAGCCCCAGACGCAGCGGGCGCGCGGCCTCAACGCGGTGCATGAATTGGTTGAACGGCTCGATCAGAGCGCCCATGGCGAGACCAACGTCCTTGGTCGGGACTGCACCGATCTTGGCTGTGAAGGGTTCCTTGGCCCCGGAGCCTGTCAGGAAAATACCCTCCAACATCGGCAAAAACGACAGGTTCGGTTGATCAAATTGCAAAGCTCTAAGTTTTTCCGCGTTTTTGGTATCGGTTGGCTTGCCCACATCAAAAAAGGGCAAGATCTGCGCGATCATGTCGGCCTCACTGCCCAAAAACACTTCGGACAACAGGCGCGCCTCATCCATCCCGTCTGGCAAACCGAAGGTGCCATGATCCGGCGCAGGTGCTTTGAACAGCGCCGCATGGTCGCAGATTTCGGCCAGCAGCGTCTCTACATCCTGCCCGGTGAAGGCCTGCGCCAGCTGAGCAACCGTGTCCGAGCGCTCCGCCAGCGTTTCCAGCACCTCGGCCTGCAAAGCACGCGCCGCGCGGGCGTCCATCTCGGTGAAGGCGGGCGAGAGGTGCGCTTCCAAGGGAAAGCGCCGCAACAGCGCCGCGCAGAAGGAATGGATGGTCTGGATCTTCAGCCCGCCCGGTGCCTCTATCGCGCGGGCAAACAAGCGGCGCGCTTCGGACAATTGCGCTTCTGACCCGCCCTCTTCCCCGATCTGGGCCAATTCGGCGCGTAAATCGGAATCGGGTAGCATGGCCCATTTCCCTAGCAGCTTGAACAGGCGGTTCTGCATCTCGCTGGCGGCGGCTTTGGTATAGGTCAGGCATAAAATATGCTGCGGCGCAACACCTTGCAGCAGCAACCGCGCCACGCGGTCGGTCAGCACCTTGGTCTTGCCCGACCCGGCATTGGCCGACAACCATGTGGACGAAAACGGCTCTGACGCACGATTCTGGGCAAGGGTTGCGGCGTCAGTCATCATCCCACCCCACAGGCAATGTCACGGATGGGTCTTGCATCGTCCATTCCCCGAAGCGCGCCAGATGGTCGTAATCTGCCGAGCGGCGCTCGCGCTTGACGGCGCGGCGCGATGCAAAGCCCTGCTGGGGGTTAAGGTAGCAGCGGATCAGCGCGGCAAAGCCGTCGCGCATCTCGTCAATCAAGGCTTCGGTTATCTCTGTTGTCAGCGTGTTCAACCCGTCGCTGGACATGCCCAGATAGGTCACACAGGCCACGTCACGCGGGCCAAGCGCGGTGAAGGCCCCTTCATGCACCATGAGAGCCTGCAACAAAAGTTGCTTGGCAAACCGCTTTTGCTCTTCTTTCTGGGGGGGCGCGCCGGTCTTATAGTCAATGATATGCACCCGGCCATCGGGCCATAGGTCGATCCGGTCTGGCTTGGCCGTGAGTGTGAAGAGCGGATCGGCCAGAACCCAAGCCGATTTTTGCTCGCGCACGGAGATTTCGCCGGGTTGCGCGGCAAGGAACGCTTCTAGCTCTGGGGCAATGCGGCGCAGGCGCGCCAGCCAAAAGGCGCGGGCCGTGTGCCAGGGAACCTCTTCAGCCAAGATTGCATCGGCCAATTCCATCAGCGGGCGCGCCTTGTCATCTGTCGCGCGTTCCAGCACCTTGTGCAGCACGGTCCCGCGCAACATGGCATCGGGCGTGGGCAGCAGCGGCTTCAACTTTTCAAGACCAAGGATATGACGCGCATAGATCGCGTAAGGGTCGCGGATCAGCGTTTCGACCTGTGTGACCGAAAGCTGCGACAGTCGCGCAGGTGGTGCAGGCGCGGGGCGCGGGGCGGGCGGGTCATGGGGCACGTTGCGCATATCGGCCTCGAAGCCCTCGGCCTGCGCTAGCCAAATATCGCCGCGCGCGCGCATGGCCTCTAGGGCATCCGTGCCGCCTTGCTCTGGCAAGCCTTTCAGCAGGTTACACACCCGGTTCAGCCAGCGCGAGGGGACCGTCTGCGCCTCTGACGTGCGAATGGCGCGCGACAGAACCACCCGGGGCGCGCAAATTGCCTGTTGGAAATCATGCGCCGACAGGCCGATTTGTCGGTCGGGCAGCAATAAACCAAGTTGGGCGCGCATGGCACGGTTCAGCCACGGGTCGGGCTCTGGCACTTTGGGCCAGACCCCTTCGTTCAACCCTGCCGCGATGACCAGATCGGCCCCCTGCACGCGCGCCTCAAGCGTGCCCCAGATCATGATGTCGGGATGCGCGGCCACGCTTTCGCGAACTTCGCGGCCTGCGAAATGGTTGGCCAAAAGCGCGTCATAGTCGAACGGCGTCAAATCGCCGCCCGCCTCTGCCTCTGCGGCCAGCGCCAGCATGGCGGCACGCGCTTCCTGCCCGGCGGCCTCGTCCCACAGCCCGCCTGCACCATCGGCCTCTGGGCCTGCCGCCAAGGCCTCTGCCAAGGCCAGATGATCCGCGACAAGCGTGAGCAAAGGGCGCGCCGCTGGGTCCGGCAAGGCGGGCAAAACGCGGCCCAACCAAAGCGCCCAGTCCCGGCGCGGGCCTGCTTCCGGGGCAAAGGCGTTCAGCACGGCAGCATCCGGGAATGGCACCGATTTGCGCCGCAGGAACAGCTCCAAATCGCGCGTATGCAACAGGTGCGCGCCCCGCCCTGCCCCGCTATGCGCCAAAGGGTGCTTCAACAGCGCCAACAGCTTGGGCACATCCAACCGGCGCACGAAAAGCTCAGACACTTGACGCAGAAAGCGGCCCGGCGCCGACAAGCCCAGTGGGCGGCCGGCGCTGTCATCGGGGGTAATGCCCCATGCTTGCAGCGCGGCGGCGACGCGGCGCGTCAATTCGCGGTCTGGGGTGACAAGGGCCGCGCGCTGGCCTTTCAGTGCCGCATCGAACAGGCATTGCGCGATGGCTGTGGCCTCTGCGCGCGGCGACGAGGCTTCGATCAGTGTCAGACCCTCGGTCGCTGCTGTCAGATCGCCCAAAGCGGGCCCGTCGCGCAACCACTGATCGGTCTGCGGCGCGGGCCTTAGGGCGAGAGAGACCAACGGGCCGCGCGGCAGGCTATCCCCTGCTTGCCACGGCACCACCTGATCCGCCGAGATGTCCAACGCCTGCAAAAGCGCATGATACCGATATTGGGGGTGATCTTCTACCGCAGCCCCATCGCTTAAATGAGCCCAAGCGCGCACAGGCATATCGAAATCAAACCCCGGTAGCACAAGCGCACCTTGCGGCAGCAGGGCAACGGCCTGCATTAGTAAGGCGGTCGTCCCACGCGACCCTGTCGAGCCGACCACCAGCACCGGGTCTGAAGGTGGTTGAGCCTTCCAGCGGGCCGCCAAAGCTTCGATTTGGGCGCGCAACCGTCCCTCACTATCGGGAGTGTCTTGCGCAACCACGGTCTTTGCCAAACGCAAAAAGCGCTGCGCCTGCGCCCAATGTTCGGAATGATCGCTCAGGTCCAGCCCGTCCAACGCAGTGAACGCGACACCTTCGGCCTGCATTTCCGCGAACAAGGCGGCAAGGCTGTCGGCCAGATCGAACACAGCCGAGCGGGGCGCGAGTTTCGGCTCGGCGGCCTGCAACATCCCAACCAAGCGCGCGAGTTCCAGTTTGCGCCGAATTTTCGGCACGGGTGGCGGGTATTCCGTGGCCCCGTCGAACATAAGCGGGTCCGTGACAAGCCGGATACGCGGCAACAGCCCAGGCCCCCGCGCCGCAAGGCAGGCACGTATGCGCGTTCGCATACGAGCAGAGTTCACAAGCAAGGTGATGCGCGCGCGCGCCTCTGGCGGAGTTGCGCCAAGGCGCGCAATCAAGCCTTCGGCAAATAACTGCGGAAAATCCGCGCCGGGGGGAAGGGCGAAAACTCGGGGGATGGAGGATTGTTCAAACATCATCCTTGCCGCAATTCGTCCAAGCGTGCTGTCCATAGGGCAGAGTCGGTTGTGAACTGCAACACCCGCATATCTTGTTGCGGCGTCAGCGTTACGTGCAGCGCGCCCTCTGGTTTCAACATGCCAAGCCGGTCCGGCCATTCAACAAGGCAAATCGCGCTGTCAAAAGCGTCGATCAAGCCAAGCTCGTCACATTCTGCTGGGTCCGTCAGCCGGTAAAGGTCTGCGTGCCACAATTCAACATCGTCCAGATCATAGCTTTGCACGATGGTGAACGTTGGTGACGGCACATCTTCAATGCGCCCCAGAACCGAAAGCCGCGACTGGATCAATGCGCGGGCAAAATGGCTTTTGCCTGCACCGACAGGCCCCGACAGCAAGATCACATCACCGGCACCAAGGGTCTGCCCCAGCCGCGCGGCAATCTGTGCGGTGGTCTCTGGCGATGGGCTGATCAGGCGCAGATGGTCATGCGGGCTCATCCCAAAGATGTGCCATGCAGCGCAGGTTTGCGCCAGCCCTGTTTGCGGACTTGGCGCAAGCAATCTCTGGCACGGTTATCTGGCTCTGGCGCGGGTGCCCATATGCTGCACCTGACGGGTTTTTCGCACCGGGATCGTCAAGGTTTCTGGATCGACCAACATTTCAGGTTCCGCACCAACATAGCCAGATCGTGAGATATTCGGCCCTCTTGCCGCGTTGACGCCATCTAGAACATCAGGGGCCGTTAAAACTTTGGTGTGCCTGTGTGCCACGGCCATATCGCGCGAAGGGTCTTGCACAAGGGGGCGAAAGGTCACCAGCAGGCAATCGGGCCGCAGCCAACGCGCATGGACAGCAAGGCTTGTTCCGTCCATCAGGCACACGCTTCCGGTCAGCACGCGCGGCCCTTCTGCCAAGGTAGCAAACCGGGACAGATCTGACCAAAACGGAGTCGCCGCAGAGGTTTTGGACCAAAGCGCCAGAGCATGCCGCAAGCCGGTATCGGCAAGGTTCTGGCAAGGCTCCTCGCCCCAGATCTGGCTGTAGCGCACATTGGACATCAGCGTATCGCCAGCTTTATTGAACACGATCACCGCATCTTGCAACCCGTCGAATACGGCTTGTCCAATGTCGATTTCAGCCCGCAAGCTGCGCGCAAGTGCCGCGTCGGATGTGATATCCTCGAAGAAAAAACCCAGTGCACCGCCGGGTTGGGGTCGCCCGGTCACCTGAAAGACCCTGCCGCAATCAAGACACCATTCATCGTTGAAATTACCCATCTCGGCGGCTTGCTCAAGTTCCGCTATCTCGTTGCGCCAGACTGCGAAATCCTTGGGCTCGGGCAACATACGCAATTCCCGCAGGGTGAACAGGAACTGCTCAAGACTGGGGCGCGCCGCAAGAAACAGCGGGTCCAGCCCCATCAGGTCGACCAAGGCAGGGTTGAAGACCTGAAGGCGGCGGTCTTTATCGAACAGCGCAAGCCCCGTGGGCAAAGACGCGAAGGTGCGTGTCAGCGCTTGCAGCATTTCGCGGCGCGACGTTTCGGTCTGCACCGCAAGATCAATCGGCGTGGCGAAATGCATCTCGCCCGCATCATCTTCTATATGCATATGCCCAAACCAAGCCAGCGTATCCCCCAGTTCGAGCGACAATCGCTGATGTTCGTCCGGCAGTTGCGTGGCGAACAGGTCCGGAAGCGGCCATGTCAGCCCCACACCCCCGCAATCACTGGCAAGACAGGCATCGATATACGCGCCATTTGCCCAGATCACGCGCTCGTCGCGGTCACGCCGCCATGCAAGCACGGGCACTTGAGCAACCACATCCCGCAAGATGGACAATTCTTCGCGCATCGCCTCGAAGCTGAGCCGATCGAGCGCGACCAAGGCACCCTCGGCGCGCGTGTCGATCAGGCGCAGATGAGTCAGACCGTTCTTGCGATGCGCTTTCAGCACAAGTCCACTGTCATCCTGCGCCTGAAGTTCCAGCGACCCAAGCGCAACAAGTTGCCGAAGCTCTTGCCGCAGTTCGGCAAATCTGGGCTCTAGAAAGCCTAAAAGCAGGTCAAGCTCCTGCCGTGCGCTTTTGCCGGCGGCTGATACCGACGCCAAAAGCTGGCGACCGCGTTCAGAGCAATCCACAAGATCCTCGGCGCGAAACACGAACACCGCGTCTTGCTCTGTCATGTCGGGGGCAGCGAGCGCGGGCACCCCCCCGCGTGGCGCAAAACCCATGAACAACAAGGCGACTGCACCGCAGACCAGAACACTGGTCGCTACGATTGCAAGGCTTAGAAGCAGCGCATCCGACATGATCGCAATCCCGTGAGAATCACTATCCTCTGGAGATTGCAGCGGATTGGTTAAGCCCGCGTTAAAATGCCGCTAACAACCTTAAAGCGATCAGATTTGCTTTTCGGGCATGAACACTTTCAGACCGTCCAGCGCATCCGACACCTTCAACTGGCAGGTCAGGCGCGAGCGTTGCGGGTCGGGCTGGAAAGCGAAATCCAGCATGTCTTCTTCCATCGCATCCTTGGTCGGAAGCTTTTCGACCCAAGCCGCGTCGACATAAACATGGCAGGTCGAACAGGCGCAGGCCCCACCGCAATCGGCTTCAATTCCGGGAATGCCGTTGTCCCGCGCGCCCTCCATAACAGTCATGCCAGTGGCAACCTCGACGACATGTTCGGTGCCGTTAAATTCGACATAGGTGATTTTGGCCATCTGCGCCCTCGTTGCATCGCTCTCGTCAGCAGCGACATAAGCCACCGCGCCGGGTTTGGCCAGCCGTGTTTTCTGCGCGAAAGCACCGACAAATGGACGCGTTCGCGCCCAGATTGTGCCCGAATCGAAAGACAATCTGACCAGTATGAAACAGATTGTCCGACAGAACCGATTCATGGCCCTGCATATTGGCGCGATCGTCGCGCTGACGGCGCTTGCCGGTGCGGAAATGGCCTATGCCACGGATGTGGGCGCAACGCGCGCCCGCGTCGAGACTGCGAGCCTATCACTGCCCGCAAGCCCCAATCGGGCCTGTTGGGCGCGGTATTCAACAAGCGGCGCGGCCCCGGCCAATGGCGTGATCGAGGAAACGGCTTTCCGGGTGCCCTGCCCTGAAACCGTAAACAGCGTGTTCGTTGCCAGCCTACAACGCGCGTTGCAGGCGCGGGACTATTACCGCGGCCCGATCACCGGGCAGCCCGACAGCGCAACCCGCGATGCCGTGCGCGCCTTCCAGCGTGCGAACGGTTTCGATAGCCCCATCCTGACGCTGGAAACGGCACAACGCTTGGGCCTGTCGCCGCGCGATTTCGGGCAAAACTAGTCCTTGGACGGTATTGCCCCGCTGGCCAAATAAAAGCGCGCGCCACAAGGGCGCGCGTTTTTGCTGTCTGGACTATGGCTTACTCTTCCAAGCTCAGCGCCACAAAACGCGGGTCACCGCCCCGGCGCAACAGCACCAGAAGCGATTTGCGCCCGGCGTCGCGGGCCGCTTCTGCCCGTTCGCGCAGTTCGGCTACGCTGGACACAGGCTGCTGGTTCGCCTCTGTAATCAGGTCGCCCGGCAAAATACCCTTGGCGGCGGCATCGCTGTCAGGGTTGACCGAACCGACGACCAAGCCACGTAGACCAGATGGCAGGTCCAGCTCGACACGCAACGCATCGTTCAGCGGGGCCAATTCAAGGCCCATATAGCTGGACGGTTCCGGCTCTGGTTCTGGCGCGGGAGCGCCCGGTGCGGCCATGCTGGCGGTTTCGGCCAATTCGCGCTGCCCCAGTGTGACAGACAATGTCACCGGCGCACCGTCGCGGAACACCACGACATCAACTGCGCGACCAACCCCGGCTTCTGCAACGCGGCGCACCAGCATATTGCTGTCGGCCACATTGCGGCCATCGAATTCCAGAATGACGTCACCGGCCACGATGCCTGCTTCCAGCGACGGACCATCCATCACTTCGGTCACCATCGCGCCGCGCGCTTCGTCCAGCCCTATGGCTTCGGCCATTTCGTCGGTCATGTTCTGAATACGCACGCCCAACCAGCCGCGACGGGTGCTACCGAACTCGCGCAATTGGTCCACAACGCCAGTCACCACGTTCGACGACATCGCAAAGCCGATCCCGATGGACCCACCTGTGGGCGACAGGATCGCCGTGTTCACGCCGATCACCTCTCCATCCATGTTGAAGAGCGGGCCACCAGAGTTGCCGCGGTTAATGGCGGCGTCGGTCTGGATGTAGTCGTCATAATTGCCTTGCAGCGCGCGGCCACGGGCAGAGATGATCCCGGCGCTGACAGAGAAGCCCTGACCCAGCGGGTTGCCGACCGCCAGAACCCAATCCCCGACGCGGGCCGCTTCTGCATCACCGAAGGGCACGAAGGGCAGGTCTTCGCTGTGGTCGACCTTCAGCAGCGCGATATCGGTCGCAGGGTCAGTGCCGACCAGTTCAGCTTCCAGTTCCAAACCGGAGAAAAATTCGATCATGATCTCGTCCGCACCCTCGATGACGTGGTTATTCGTCACGAGATAGCCATCGGGCGAAATGACAAAACCTGAACCCAGCGCTTGGCCCTGACGCGGGCGCTGCGGGCGGTTGGGCCCGCCGGGATTGTTCGGATCATCGAAGAAATCGCGGAAGAAATCTTCAAAGGGCGACCCTTCGGGCAATTGAGGTGCCCCATCCAGACGCGCCGCCACGGTTGTGGTTGTGGTAATGTTCACCACGGCTGGGCTGACGCGCTCTGCCAAATCGGCAAAGCTTTCAGGACGGTCTTGCGCTGCAAGCAACGTGACTTGCGCCAAGGTCAGAACAAGCGCCAAAGCAGTCAGCTTGACCAAGCGTATCAGCCCGGCGCTGTCTCGTTGGCGCGCAATCGCGACGGTGGAAGGCATCTGTGAACTCCTCTTTCACTGTCATCATTAACGGGCCTGTGGCCCGAGTGTTGCTCCATAGATATGCCAGTTCATCACAAACGCAATTCGTGAAATGGTATTTCAACCAAAGGTGAGAGAGGGTTACGATCCCGCGATCACACCTGACAGCACGATCAGCCCAACCCCCAACACCAAAGCCAGCGCCCCGATCAGGCGGCGCGCACCTTCGGGAAGCTCTGTTAACGCGCGGAGCAGGTCTTCCAAACGCGAAGGGGCCAGTGCGAACACCAGCCCCTCCAGAACAAGCACCAGTCCAAGTGCCAGAATAAGCGTGGAAAAGGTCACGCTATCTGCCCCTTAATTGCTGATCATATCTTCAAGCTCGCGGACCGAGTCGGGTTCTTCCGGCCCGGTTTCGGGCTGGCGTTCGCGCGCAGCATCCGGGTTGGCTTCCAACTCGCGGGCGAAGGCTTCGGCGGCGGCCAAGGCCTCGCCGCTCAGGCCATCGCTGCGCAAGAAGGTGAAGAATTCGCTATCCGGGCGCAGAACCATGGTCGAATTCTCGCCTCGCAACGCGGCAGCGTAGCTTTGCATCGAGCGTGAGAAGGCGAAGAATTCCGGGTCCAGATTATACGCATCGGCATAGATCCGGTTACGCTCTGCATCGGCTTCACCGCGGACGATTTCGGCGTCACGCTGCGCGCTGGACACAAGCTCTGTCACCGTCCGGTCTGCCAGTGCGCGCACGCGCTGCGCCGCCTCGTTACCGCGCGCCCGCTCGTCTGCGGCTTCGCGTTCACGCTCTGCACGCATCCGGGCGAAGGTCGCTTCCAAGTTTTCCTGCGGCAGGTCGGTGCGGGTCAGACGCACATCGATCACCTCGATGCCCAGAGATTGCGCCTGACGGCTGGCAATGTCGCGGATGCGGTTCATCAACCCGGTGCGATCTTCTGACAGCACGGCGGTCGATGGCACAGACCCCAACACTTCGCGGATGGCGGCGTTCATGATCCGCTCCATCCGGCCTTGCGCACCGCGCACACCATCGAGACCGACCGCTTCGCGGAATTCGGTCACGTCCCGCAAACGCCAGCGCAAGAAGGCGTCGACCACGAGGCGACGGTCATCAAGCGGCGTTACTTCCAAGGGCTGCGTTTGCAGACCCAGAATGCGTGCATCATAGCGCACCACCTCTTGAATGAAGGGGATCTTGAACCCCAGCCCCGGCTCGGTGATTTCTTGTTTCACCTGACCGAATTGCAGCACCAGAACATTTTCACGTTCGTCCACAATAAACAGCGACGAGAAGGCAACCACTGCCACCACGGCCAGCGCGGGCAGCAAAAGACCAGCTTTTTTCATCAGTTTGCACTCCTCTGACGGTTCAGGTCATTCAGCGGCAGATAGGGCAGAACGCCGCTCCCATTTTCGCCCGTCACATTGTCCAGAATGGTCAGGTTCATGTCGCCAAGCACCTGCTCCATGGTTTCCAGATACATCCGCTTACGCGTCACTTCCGGCGCATTCACGTATTCGCTGTAGACAGAGATGAAGCGGCTTGCCTCACCCTGCGCGGTGTTGACCACTTGCGCGCGGTAGCCTTCCGATTCTTCACGAAGCTGCGCGGCCTGACCACGGGCTTCGGCCAAGACGCGGTTGGCATAGGCGTCGGCTTCGCGTTCCAGGCGGTCGCGTTCCTGCCGCGCGGTTTGCACGTCGCGGAATGCGCTGATCACGCCTTCCGGTGGGTCGGCCTTGTCGAAGTTCACCCGAACCACGTTGATCCCGGAATCGTAGCTATCCAACAGAGTCTGCACATTCTCTTGCAGGTCGGCGGCAATCGCGCCCCGGTCCCGGTTCAGAATGGGCGACAATTCCGTGCGGGCAATAATGTCGCGCATGGCAGATTCTGCCGAAGCACGAACCGTTTCGCTCGGATCGGCTAGGTTGAACAAGAAGCGCGCGGGATCTGCGATGTTCCAGACCACTTGGAACTCGATATCCACCACGGCTTCGTCACGGGTCAGCATGAGGCCGCTGTCCAGCACAGAGCGCCCGGTGCCCACTTCGGTCACGCGCTCGGTTGTCACCTGCACGACTTCGGCGCTGACCACGGGCCATGGCGCGAAATTCAAGCCGGGATTTCCGGTCGCGTAATACTGGCCGAACAGCAACTCGACAGACCGTTCTTCAGGACGAACTGTGTAGAACGATGCAAAGGCCCAAGCTGCGGTCAAGGCTGCCAAGCCCAAAAGCACGCCGCGTTTGGTAAAGCCGCCGCCGGCACCGCCACCGTTTCCGCCGCCAGTGCCACCGCGCCCGCCCATCAGGACGCGCAGTTGCTCTTGACCTTTTTTGACGATCTCTTCGATCTCGGGGATTTGCTGACCGCCGCCGCGTGGGCCGTTATTGCCGCCATCGCCACCGCGGTTTCCACCGCCGCGATTGCCGCCTCCCCATGGCCCTCCGTTATTTCCGGACATCTGGACTCCATTCCTGATTTACAGCTTTGTTTGGAACTTGGGCTCTTAACCCGTAAATTCAACCCTCAGTCGGCATGGCTGCGGACGGGTTTCCGCATTGTGACCAACTCTTCGGCCATAGAGGGGTGCACGGCCAACGTTGCGTCAAACTGCGCTTTCGTAGCCCCAATGGACAATGCAACACCGGCAAGCTGGATCATCTCGCCCGCGCCATCCGCGACGATGTGACACCCCAGAACACGGTCCGTCGTCGCGCAGACGATCAGCTTCATCAAAGCGCGCGAATTGCGGCCGGCGAACAGGCTGTGCATGGGCCGGAACGCGGCGGCATAAATATCGACCGGGCCTTGCGCGCGGGCCTCTTCCTCGGTCAGGCCCACAGTGCCGAATTCGGGACGGGTAAAGACCGCCGTCGGGATCAGCCCGTGGTCGAAATACCGCGGCGTGCCACCAAACACGGTATCGGCAAAGGCATGGCCCTCGCGGATGGCCACGGGCGTCAGATTGGCGCGGTTGGTCACGTCGCCCACGGCATAGATGGACGGAATCGCGGTCTGACTGTAGCGGTCGACGGGGATCGCACCGCTGGGCGCCAGTTCCAGCCCCAGCTTCTCTAGGCCCAAACTGTCGGTATTGGGTTTGCGCCCGGTGGCGAACATGATCGCATCATAGGCGCGATCATGGCCGGTGGTGGATTTCACAAAAGTTTGCCCGCCCTCGGCGCGCATCTCGACCACGTCGGTGCCCAGATGCAGGTCAACGCCACCCGCCGCCATCTCATCGGCGATATGGCCGCGCGCTTCCTCGTCAAAGCCGCGCAAGATTTGCGCACCGCGATAGAATTGCGTCGTCTTCACGCCCAGTCCGTTGAAGATGCATGCGAATTCGCTGGCAATATAGCCGCCGCCAACGATCAGCAACGACTTGGGCAGTCGGTCCATCAAGAACACCTCGTTCGAGGTCATGACGCCCTGCCCTTGCCACTTCTCTGGCACAACCGGCGTGCCGCCTGTGGCGATCAGGATATGCCGCGCGGTGATCTTACGGCCATCGGCAAGCTCGACCGTGTGCGGATCATCCAGCGTCGCGCGGCAATCGAAGACGGTCACGCCCGCGCTATCCAGGCCCTTGCGATATAGCCCTTCCAAGCGGTTTAATTCGGCATCGAGCTTCGCGCGAAACGCGCCCCAATCGAACCCGCCGATCTGCGCATCCCACCCGTAAGCCCGCGCATCGGCCACGCGGCCGGGGAATTCCGACGCGAACACCATCAGTTTTTTCGGCACGCAGCCCCGGATAACGCAGGTGCCGCCCATGCGGTATTCTTCGGCCAGCGCGACCTTTGCGCCATGCTCGCTTGCTGCAATGCGCGCAGCGCGTACGCCCCCGGACCCGCCCCCGATGACGAACAGATCATAGTCGAAAGGCATGGTGCCCCCTTACATGTCTCAGATATCGTTGAAAATGTTGCTCGCTTCGGCCAGTTCGACCTGACGGTGGCTGACCTGCGCCGATCCATCCGACAAGTCACGCAATTCGACAGCGCCATCGGGGTGGCCGATGATGACTTGATCGGCAATATCCACGAACAGGCCGTTTTCGACCACACCCGGAACTTGATTCAACACCAACGACAATTGTCGCGCATTGCCAATCCGGCCAAGGCTTAGATCAAGGATATAATTGCCTTCATCTGTGGTATAAGGCGCGTCGCCATTCATGCGCAGGGCGGTGCGGCGGTCCAGCACATCCATGCTGGCCAGAATTTCCTCTATCAGCGCCTTGGATGCCTGCCAGCCAAACGGGATCACCTCTACCGGCAAGGGGAAGGCGCCCAGCGCGCTGACCTCTTTCGCGGGATCGGTGATGACGATCATCTGGTCAGATGCGGTCGCCACGATCTTTTCGTGCAGCAGCGCGCCGCCACCGCCCTTGATCAGCGTCAGTTCGGCGTCAAACTCGTCGGCCCCGTCAATGGTCAGGTCCAGCCAGCGCGCTTCGTCTAGCGACACCACATTGATGCCCACCTCACGCGCAAGCTGCGCCGTGCGCGCCGAAGTCGGCACCGCGATAATGCGCAACCCTTCATGCTTCACGCGCGCGCCCAAGCGGCGCACCAACCAAGACGCCGTGGACCCGGTGCCAAGCCCCACGCGCATTCCATCCTTGACGAAGTCTGCCGCACAAAAGGCCGCCGCGTATTTGGCGCGGTCAATCGGGGTCATCTGGTCGGTCATGCAAGGCCCTCGTTAAGCTGTTGGCAGGGGTTATAAGCACTTTACCGCCAAGGTTTAAGGCCTAATCGCCCGCCCGTTGGATGCTGCGCAAATAGCTATCCAGCGCAACAATTTTTTCCGGCATTTCGCGCGACATCCCATCCGGCAATTCAACCCGCATCAGCGGCCCGGTCAGCAAATAGCCAAATTGCGGCATCTCGACTCCCGCATAGGCCGCCTGCCCGCGTGCATACCCGTCCAGTTTATCCAGAACCATGGATTGCGGATAGGGGCCGCCCGCGCGCAGAGCAAGGCCTGTCAGGTCTGGCACCGTATCGCCGCCGCGCGCATCCTTGCCGTGGCATTGCACGCAGTTTTGGTCAAATAAGCCACGACCGGCCTGTGGGCTGGTGGTGGGAGAACAAGCCACAAGGGCCAAGAGCGGGGCAAGGGCAAACATGCGCATCATATCCGCACCCTGCCCCAGTGCGGCCCATCTGCCAAGAGGTCTTGTTTCGCGGGCAAAATGTCGCTTCCCGGTGGCGTGCTAGGCTTGACCGGCTGTAAGCCTTGACCGAACACTTCGGGAAAAGGTGCGCGATGTTTCTGTCGGTCTTTGACATGTTCAAGGTGGGGATCGGCCCGTCTTCGTCTCACACCATGGGGCCAATGGTGGCGGCAGCGCGGTTTCTGGACCATCTGCGGACATTGCCCTTCGGTATATCGGGGATCAAAGCCTCGCTGCATGGGTCACTGGCTTTTTCCGGGGTCGGGCACGCCACGGATCGGGCGGTGATCCTTGGGCTGGCCGGGTTCATCCCCTCTGCCTATGACGCGCCCCGCGCCGAGGCCGAGTTGACCCGCGTCAAGGATGAAGCCACCGTAAAGGTAGAGGGTCTCGGCACACTGCGCTTCGACCCCGCCCAAGACCTGCTGTTCGACTATGGCCCACCCTTGCCCGGTCATGCAAACGGCTTGCGGTTTATGGCGACCGACGCGCAAGGCGACGTGATCGCGCAAGAAACTTACTATTCCATCGGCGGCGGCTTTGTCGTGACCGAAGCCGAGCTGGGTGCAGAACCGCCTGCCCCAGCCGCCAATTTCCCCTATCCTTTCGCCACTGCGGCTGAAATGCTGGCGATGGCGCGCGCCTCTGGCAAAAGCATCGCACAGATGAAACGCGCCAATGAATTGGCACTAATGGGGCCAAACGCGCTGGATGACGGGATGCGCCGCATCTGGGCCGTCATGCGCGCCTGCATCGACCGGGGGCTGGAAACCGATGGGACCCTGCCCGGCGGGCTGAAAGTAAAGCGCCGCGCCAAGGCCATCCGCGAGGCGCTGGAGCGTGAGCGCGGCCTGAACCTGACCGCGCCGCATGTGATCAATGACTGGATCAGCACCTACGCGATGGCGGTGAACGAGGAAAACGCCGCCGGTGGCCAGGTCGTGACCGCGCCCACCAATGGCGCGGCGGGCGTGGTGCCTGCAACCATCCGCTATTGGCTGGACCATGTGCCTGGGGCGTCAGAGGCGCGGGTGGGCGAATTCCTGCTGACCGCTTCGGCCATTGGCGGGCTGGTCAAGCACAATGCCTCTATCTCAGGCGCGGAATGCGGCTGTCAGGCAGAGGTCGGCGCAGCATCGGCCATGGCCGCGGCCGGGTTGGCTGCTGTGCTGGGGGGCACGCCCGAACAGGTGGAAAACGCCGCAGAGATTGCCTTGGAACACCATCTGGGCATGACCTGCGACCCGGTCAAAGGGCTGGTGCAGGTGCCTTGCATAGAGCGCAACGGACTGGGTGCGATCAAGGCAGTGTCGGCGGCATCGCTCGCACTTCGCGGCGACGGTTCGCATTTCATGCCTTTGGACAATTGCATCGAAGCGATGCGTCAGACCGGCGCGGATATGTCGGAAAAGTATAAGGAGACCGCTTTGGGCGGGCTGGCCGTGAACGTCCCAAACTGTTGAGCATGCACGTTTTTGCGAATGATCGCGCCTGTGGCCAGTC
Organism: Paracoccaceae bacterium; assembly: GCA_016937725.1. Classification (GTDB taxonomy): domain Bacteria; phylum Pseudomonadota; class Alphaproteobacteria; order Rhodobacterales; family Rhodobacteraceae; genus Roseinatronobacter. Next base: position 16,799 of record JAFGVZ010000057.1, read on the forward strand.
TTGCGTCATGAGTATTTTCGGCAAGATGAAATGGCTTTGCGCGGCGCGCGTGACCTTTTATGGTGGACCAGCTGAATAGGGACGCATATGGCGACGATCCGCAACATCCTGATCGTGGCGCAGGACGGGCGACTGCAATACGAGGCGTTGCTCTTTGCCGCCAGCCTGCGGCATTTCCCCGAAAACCGCGATTTGCGGCTGGTTGTGGCAGAGCCGCAACCGGGGCCGTTATGGTCCGGCGATCCGCGCATCAGCCGCCCCGCCATTCGCCGCGAATTGCGCGCTTTGGGCGCCGATATCGTGCCGCTGCACTGCAAGCATTTCGGCGCGCGCTACCCACAAGGCAACAAGCTGGAAGCTTTGGCGCTACTGCCTGCCAATGAGCCATTCGCCTTTTTCGACACCGACACGCTGATCACCGGGCCGATTGCCGATGTGGTGGCAGGTCCGCCCACGGCGTCGCAATTGGTCGAACCGACATGGCCGCGCGAACCGCTTTATGGGCCAAGCTTGGCTGAAATCTGGGGCGCTTTATTCAACCGGTTCGGACTGGACATGACCCCCACGCTCGACACACGCTTCAGGCCGGATGATTGGCGGCGCTACCTGTATTTCAACGCAGGCTGGTTCACCGGTGACTGCCCGCACCAGATGGGTGAACATTTGCTGCATTACGCGCAGAGCCTTGAGCGTGACCCACCGCCAGAACTGGCCACGCAGGTGCTGTTCCCTTGGCTGGACCAAATCGTGCTGCCCTTGGTCATAGCAGCCGAGGGAGGCGTGCGGCGCGAGACCGGGCTGGACGCTGCGAAGTCGCTGCACTACCGCGCCCTGCCAGAAATCTATGCGTTTGGCTCGGATCATGCTGTGACTGTTTTGGAAACAGTCACGCGCGCCCCGCATTTATGGGACATCTTCAACCAATATGTCTCATTCCGCCGCATGGTCTTCAAGGAAAACGGCCGTGCTTTGCGCCAGATCATCGCGGCCAAGCCGAAGCCTCTGACATATTCGGCCCGCAAGGCAGCAATCATGAATGCGGGGCATTGGGTGCGATGACAGGGTTGATCGAAGTGGAAGTGACCTGCCCGGACGACGACAGCGCGCGCCAGATTGCGCGCGCGGCGCTGCAAGCGCGGCTTGTGGCCTGCGCCAATATCGTGGCCGATGTAGAAAGCCTGTTCCACTGGCAAGGACAAATCGATTCGGAAACCGAAGTGCTGCTGCGGATGAAAGCGCCCGCCGCGCTGTTCGACGCGATCTGCGCGGTCATCGCCGCGCACCATCCCTACGAGCTGCCCGCCATCACCGCCCTGCCCCTTGCCGCCATCGGCCCCGGCGTGGCCGAATGGATCGCCGCCGAATGTCAGGACGCAAACACCTGATCGGCGCTGGCATAGCCCTTCACCTCTATCGGGTTGCCAGAGGGGTCGCGAAAGAACATTGTCCATTGCTCGCCCGGTTGGCCCTCGAACCGCAGGGTTGGCGGGATCACGAAATCGACGCCCGCCGCTTTTAGCCGGTCCGCCAGCGCGCGGAAGCGGTCCACATCCAGCACCAGCCCGAAATGCGGCATGGGCACCACGTGATCGCCCACTTTGCCGGTGGGGGCGTTGGCGAAAGGTTCGCCCAAATGCAGGCTGATCTGGTGGCCGAAAAAGTCGAAATCGACCCATGTCTCGGTGCTGCGCCCTTCGGCACAGCCCAAGACACCACCGTAAAAGGCACGGGCGGCATCCAGATCGGTCACGTGGTAAGCGAAGTGAAAGGGCACGAGCATGGGCGATCCTCCGGGTTTGCCAACAGCTACCGGGACGCGCCAAAACAGGCAAGCGCCCCTCTGGACCCCGCGCGCGCGCAACCCTATAAGGCGCGCATGAATTACACAGCGATCATCCAGCGAATTAGCGTCCCGGCACTCTGACGCGCGCGGAGTGCCGGGTTCGATTGCGCTTGCCCCTTCCCCAATTTGCGAAAGATCGCCCGATGACCGACTACAAAGACACCCTGTTTCTGCCCGAAACCGACTTTCCCATGCGCGCCGGATTGCCCGCGCGTGAACCCGATTGGCTGGCCCGGTGGGAGCGCCTTGGCATCTATGACCGCCTGCGCGCGAGCGCCGATGGGCGCAAACCGTTTATCCTGCATGACGGCCCTCCCTATGCGAACGGCCATCTGCATATCGGCCACGCGCTGAACAAGGTGTTGAAGGATTTCATCACCCGCAGCCAGCAAATGCTGGGCCGCGATGCGCGCTATGTGCCGGGCTGGGATTGCCACGGCCTGCCCATCGAGTGGAAGATCGAAGAGAAATACCGCGCCGAGGGTTTGGACAAGGACGCGGTCGATGTCGTTGATTTCCGTCAGGAATGCCGCCGTTTCGCCTCTGGCTGGATCGACGTGCAGCGCGCGGAATTCAAGCGCCTAGGCATCACCGGGAAATGGGATGACCCCTACCTGACCATGGATTACCACGCCGAGGCCGTGATCGCGGATGAATTCATGAAGCTGGTGATGAACGGG
>JAFGVZ010000058.1 GCA_016937725.1 Paracoccaceae bacterium
ACCGACAGAAGCGCCGACAAGAACGCTTGCAGCAACGTGAAGCGCACGGCGGACCAATCCGCCGCGCGCAGGCCTGTCAGCCCCTCGGCATGCCAAGCCACGGCCCCGAGCGCGCCGAAATTAAGCGCGATCAGCCACAGCGCCACGACACTGGCCAAGGCCAGCGTTATGGCGCGGGACTGTCTCACTGGGTCATGCCCTGCAACCACAGGTCAAGCGCCGGGCTGCGCCGGGTTTCGGCCTGTGCTTCGTCGTAGAACAGCGCGGTGTCCGGGTAGGGCAGGTCGCGCATCACCTCTGGCCAATCTTCGCGCGGCAGGGCCGACGGGTAGGACCAATTGCCATAGGCGATCATGTTCTGGAATTCAGGCGACAGGATATAGGCGATGAAATCTGCGGCAAGGTCCGGGTTTTCCGCTCCCGCCAGCACGCCCGCGACTTCGGCCATGAAGTAATGGCCCTCGTCGAAAATGGCTGCCGCCTTGCTGTCATCGTCTTCCGCCACAATGTGATAGGCGGGCGAGGTGGTGTAGCTGAGCACCATGTCAGCCTCGCCTTCGGAAAACAGCCCGTAAGCTTCGGACCAGCCCGCGGTCACGGTCACGGTGCGCTCTGACAGCGCGGCCCAGATCGGTCCGGCATCTGCGCCATAAAGCTGGTCCACCCACAGCATCAGCGCAAGGCCAGAGGCCGACGAGCGTGGGTCCTGCCAGATCAGCGACAGGTCGTCGCGGGTGATCAATTCGGCAAAGCTGGTGGGGGGGTTTTCCACGCGGGTTTTGTCATAGACCCATGCCGCATAGCCCCAGTTGAAGGGGATGAAGGTGTTATCTTCCCACGCAACTGGCACGGTCAGCGCGCCAAGGTCTTGCCCATGGGGCGCAAATAGCCCAGTTTCCCGCGCGCGCAGCGTCATATCGGTGTTCAGCCCGATCACGGCGTCGGCTTCTAGCCGCGCGCCTTCCAGCATCAGGCGGGGCAGCACATCGCCCGTGCGAAATTCGAGTGTGCAGCCACCGCAGCGGGCCTCAAAACCTTCTTTTATGGCCGGGCCGGGGCCCCAGTCAGACCCGAAATAATCGGGGGCCAGCACGGTCAGCGTCTGGGCTTGGGCGGAAGCTGCCAAACCAAGGAGTGCCGCCGCGAAAAGGGGTGATTTCATGTCTCAATCTCCATTATTCACGACAGGCGGAGATTGAAGTGAGCGCGATGCGCCCTGTCCCTTCCCTCCGCCGGTCTTAACCGGTTCAGGTTCAACGGGTTCACGCTGCGCGCATCTCAGCCCAAAGGGCACCCCGAGGTGCCACAAGACCTAGTCGCTAGGGTGGCCTTGGGCAAGGGGTGGTTTTGCTTGCCGGGGCAGGGCGGGCGGCGTATGTCTGGGCCAAGGGTAGGCGATGGCGTCGCCAGCGCACCCCATGCGCGCCCCTATCATCCATCCTGAACGCCGGGGTTTTGCTTTTTCGCGTGCGCGAAGGGGTAAAGCGCCCCGATGTGCGCAAAAGGAAGGAGAGTTCCAATGAACCGTCCCGAATTCTACCGTTTTCACCAAGGCGACCGCGTTCTGCCATTCGCCCCGCAGGAATATGACGACCGTCTGGGCGGCTTGCGCGTGGCGATGGATGCCGCCGGGGTCGATGCCTGCGTGTTCACCTCTATGCACAACATCGCCTATTATTCGGGGTTTTTGTATTGCGCCTTCGGGCGGCCCTATGCGCTTGTGGTCACGGCTTCGGAAAGCGTGACCATCAGCGCGGGCATTGACGCGGGCCAACCGTGGCGGCGGTGCCATGGTGACAACATCACCTATACCGATTGGGCGCGGAACAATTACTGGCGCGCGATTCGGTCCGTGACTGGAACGGGCCGCGCGATCGGGTATGAGGGCGACCATCTGACACTTGTGCAAAAGGCGCTGCTGGATGAATTCTTGCTGCCGTCAGAGACGCGCGACATCGCCTCTGCCACCATGCGCCAGCGGATGCACAAATCGCCCGCCGAGTTGGACCTGATCCGCCACGGCGCGCAAGTGGCCGATATTGGCGGCTATGCGATCCGCGATACCGTTCGGGTTGGTGCGCGAGAGATTGACGTCGCCATGGCAGGCCGCGACGCAATGGAGCTGGAAATCGCCAAGCGCTTCCCGCAGGCCGAATACCGTGACACATGGGTGTGGTTCCAATCGGGCATCAACACTGACGGCGCGCATAACCCTGTAACGGCACGGGCGTTGCAGCGCGGCGATATTCTGTCTTTGAACACATTTCCCATGATCTCGGGCTATTACACGGCGCTCGAGCGCACGATGTTCGTGGCAGAGGTGGACGCCGCGTCACTGGCGATCTGGCAGGCGAATGTCGCGGCGCACGAATACGGGATGAGCCTTTTGCAACCGGGGGCCACCTGCGCCGAGGTGACGGAAAAGATCAACGCGTTCTTTGCCGAGCGCGACCTGCTGCAATACCGCACCTTCGGCTATGGCCACAGTTTTGGCGTGCTGTCGCATTATTACGGGCGCGAAGCAGGATTGGAGCTGCGCGAGGATATCGACACAGTGTTGGAACCGGGCATGGTGATCTCAATGGAGCCGATGCTGACCATTCCCCACGGCCAGCCCGGCGCGGGCGGCTACCGCGAGCATGACATCCTGATCATTACCGAAGAGGGCACCGAGAACATCACGGGCTACCCCTATGGCCCGGAGTTCAATATCGTGGGATAACACGACGCAGCTGCGCGGCCCATCACGGTCGCGCGGCGGCTTGAGCCTTGCGCCTCCGATTCAAACGACATACCGTGTTTATGCGAAGGGAAACCGCAAGATGTTGAATGACAGATTGCCAGAATTTGTGCGCCAGCACTATGAAACGCATGAATGGCGGCATGCGAGCGCGATACTTGCATCTGACTACCCAGACGAGTGGCAAGACATCTTAGATGTTCTGTCGGCGTTCCGCCTTCGACGTAGCTGGATTGCAACGGGCGGTGGTCGCAAAAGCAAGGTTTCTGAGTTCATCGACGGCTTCTTGTATAAACGGGGGTGGGTCGAAAAGAAGTTCGAAACGGGCGTCTTGTTAGATGGCGAGCGCCTCGATTCGCCGACGCATCAAATCGACTGCTACAAGAACAAGGTTGCTTTAGAAATCGAATGGAACAACAAAGACCCGTTCTTCGACCGTGATCTGAACAATTTTCGTTTGTTGTTCGATCTAAGGGCTGTGAGCGTGGGCGTTATCGTGACGCGCTGCGACGGTCTTCAAGAGATTTTTAAGAAACTTGGGCGAGGACAGTCTTATGGAGCGTCGACAACCCACATGAGTAAACTCTTGCCCAAGATTGAAGGTGGGGGTGCCGCTGGATGCCCTCTTCTTGTATTCGGTATTTCGCCGAGCCTATTCCTAGAGGACGAAACATGAAAAGCGCTGGAGACGATCTTCTAGACACGTTTAGAGGGCAGAAATTCCAGACAATTCTGGCGGATCCGCCGTGGCAATTCCAGAATCGCACCGGTAAAATGGCTCCGGAACACAAGCGATTGGCGCGCTATCCGACACTCTCTCTGGAAGAGATTTGCGACATGCCGGTCGAAGCTTTGGCGGGCGACCCAGCACATCTGTATCTTTGGGTTCCCAACGCACTTTTGCCCGAGGGGCTGAAGGTGATGGAACACTGGGGTTTCAACTACAAGAGCAACCTGATCTGGTATAAAGTGCGCAAAGACGGTGGACCCGACCGTCGAGGGGTTGGGTTTTACTTCCGAAACGTTACGGAGGTGCTGCTCTTTGGAGTGCGCGGGAAAAACGCGCGCACGCTTGCGCCGGGGCGATCTCAAGAGAACATTCTGGTCACACAGAAGCGTGAGCATAGCCGCAAGCCTGATGAGCAATATGACCTGATTGAGAAGTGCAGTTTCGGTAACCGGCTTGAGTTGTTCGCGCGCGGTCCTCGCGAGGGCTGGACGGTCTGGGGCAACCAGTCCGAAGAGTATGTGCCAAATTGGAATACCTATTCCAATCATTCACAGAGCAATGTAGTGCCTTTGGCCGTGAAAAATCGGTGAATTTGCATGAGCTTCAACACATTCGGTCATCTGTTTCGTGTGACGACATGGGGCGAAAGCCATGGGCCTGCGCTTGGCGCAACCGTCGATGGTTGCCCGCC
>JAFGVZ010000059.1 GCA_016937725.1 Paracoccaceae bacterium
ATGCAGTCGTAATGGCGACTGGCCCCCTTGGCACGGTCGCTGTCGGGAGTGAAGCCGGAAAAACGCCACGGCGGGTCGGCCATGATCAGATCGAACCCGCCTTGCGGGCGGATGGCGAGAAGATCAATGTGCGTCGTCATGCCGCTTCCTGAAAAGCCGCCGGGGACAAAGCCCCGGCGCAGGTTGGCAGAGCCGACAGGCTCAGGTCGAGCGCTGCCGCGACGGGGCCGCATGGGCGCTTCGGCAGGTCTTTGCCATCGCTTAACCGTCTCGCCACGCTGCCCCGTTGCCGTGGCTTGGCTCGTGATAGGGCAGGCTCCGCGCTCAGCAGGCGTGACGGATCAGACCCGAGGCGCACGAGGCGAAACTGACACGGGTATGCGAAGAACGTCACGCCAGCGGAAAGCGGCGAAAAAGTGAGCGCGGGCGAGGCCTGCCCAGAACCCCGCAAAACGCTCCGATGCCGGATTTCCGACATCGTGCTACGGCCGGCAGAATTGCACCGTGTCACCGCGCTCAGAAGGTGCTTCACTTCGGACCAAGTTGGCACTGTCCTTAAACGTGCGGCAACACGCAGCAAAGCACCGCCAAAAAGCGGCAAAAAGGACGGGGCCGTTAAAGCCCCGCCAGTTCCAACATGAGAGGTCGAGGGCTTCGCAGCCACAGCCGCCCCCGTAACTGTGCAATCCCCGCTTGAATTGGCACGCGGGGCCGACTGCGAAACTGTTGTCAGATTTTTCCTATCTGTCATTCGCAAAGCCCATATTGTGACGAACATGACAGACCATCATCGGAAAAAGCATGGTCAAGAAGATTAAATTGGCGACCGCCACGATCTGTTTTTGCCCATGAAAAAACCGCATCCGCGCGCGGCCACGGGGCATCGGCGGACAAGTCAGAAGCGCGGCTCGATACTCGGACGGTAAATGCGGGGTTGGGGCCGTCATCCGTTCGCTCTGGCACTTCGGAATGATTTCGCCGCACCCATGCGGTTGCCTGCGCCTTGATGCGCCTCCCAAGCGCTGCACCCTCTGGCGTCACATCAGATGCAAAGAATGTTGCTGCACCCCACTTTGAGGCGTCTTTGACCAAGCCTTCCCATTCCAGCAGTTTTTCTACGACCTCGGGGAATCTTGCCGCGATTTGGCGCAGCCCTTCTTTATTCTCGTTGATGCAGGGGAAGCAGCCGACTCGCGCCATGCCTTGAAGATATAGAGGATTGTGGCGCATTCCGTGCGCCGCCGTAAAACTGAACACATTGTCAGCAGTCCAATGGACAATAGGCCGAAACAGAACCATGTCGTGCGCGTCGTCGCGCCTGACCTTTTGCAGCATCGGTGCATTGCGCCGGTTGAGGCTTTCGTCACGCCTCACTCCGAGCCACTGGATTAACGGGCCATCCTTCAGCGCAGGCTCAATTATGGCCTGCTCAATGGCGCGAGCCTTGAGAAATTCGGTGCAGAACTGCGCCTTGCGCGAAGGAAACCGGCCCTTCCAGATACAGAGGTCAATAAAGGGGTTCCCCGTAGGACGCAGCACCTTTAGCGCGCGCTCAACCCGTTCTGCCGGAACGCCATGCTCAGGCCAGACCCGCGCCACATATTCACGCTTACGGGCTATTTCCGCAGAAAAGTCTGCCCGGACGATTTCAAGCGGAACGCCCACAAAATCAGCGACGTATTCAGCATGATCCAGTGTGATCTGATTCTCGTTGCCCGTGTCAGACATAACCAGCCGAAAAGGCTTCCCGCGCTGTGCAGCCAGAAGTGCGCAGGCTTGGCTATCCTTTCCGCCAGATAGGTTTACGACATGCGAAACTGTCGCCGGGACGGTCTGGGAGGAACCCGCCCCGGCTAAACCCCGCGCACGGGAGGAGGATATGCGCGGGGCGTTCTGTGTGGCGGGCCGGGTCATGCCGCCAAGCTCCCGGCCAACCGGCGCAGGCAGACCAACAGCGACATCTGCAATTTGAGGGTGCAGGTATGATCGCAGCGAAGCGCCTTGAAGCGCTCGATCACATCAGCCTTGGCCCAACCCAAGCGCTCTGCCACATCTGCCGCGGCATCGCCGCGCGCAAGTCCTTCGACCAGCTCAAGATCGCAGGCCACAATGTCAGGGTCGGGATTTTTGGATTGGTAGAACCAATGCAGGTGTTCGACCATGATCTTATCGTTGACTTCTTCAACCTCGATAGCCGCCAGCGGCGAAAAGTTGGGCGCATCCGGCGATGGCGCTACCAGCTTTTGAACCGCTGGCCGGACCACAGTGGGCGCGGCTGGCTCTTTGGTTGCGGGATTTTCCCGTAGGTCATCACGCGGCGCGCGTTTTGCACCTTCGGGCGCAGATTGCTTCCGCAGAAAGTTCTTCAAGCGCGACTTGGTAGCGTCGATGGTGCGATTTACCGCCTTTGCGATGTCCGCGATCTTTGCGCCTTCCGCATCCATTTGCAGCACAAGAGCGTCTTCTTCTGCGGTCCATGGTGTTCCGCGCTTGATTTTCCGCATGGCGCGGGGCGAGAGTTTCGCGCTATGCGCTTCCGGCTTTGGTTCAGTCTGCGCCGCAGGGCAAAGCGGATCTGGCGGCAGGTTTTCGGGCGAGGTCGCGGGCATAGCGGCGACTTCCTCGACCGGCGCGCAAATGTCGCCAAAGGCATCCGCCGTGATAGTGACCGAAATCTGCCCAACCGGATGACCAAGGGCAATTTCAGCAACATCGACATCGACCATAACGCCGCGCTCAACTTCGGACCCAAGAAACGCCCTTAGCCGGGAAAGATGATAAGCCGCGCCCTTGTCCCTCTCGGCGCGCGCGATCAGGGCGTCAATGGTTTCATCAAGGCTTGGCATGTGAAATCCTTTCTTCACGCAGCGCGCCACTCTTTTTGCTGCTCGCGCGAGCAAGGAGCATGTTTTGGCGCAGGTTGAACATGTCTGTTGTTGTGATCGGTCGCCCCACGTCTTGCGCGGCGGCCATGATTTTGCTGTCGTAGCGCGACGGAATGTTGCCGCGCGCGAACCATGCGCGAACGGTGGTTTCACCTTCGTCAATGGATCGGGCCAGCGCCGCGCGCGAACCCCAAATTGATATGAACGTGTTTTCCTTCATAATGCACGTTTTGTATCACATTCTGAACACAGTCAACACCTTTTGTGTCGCATAGCATGTTAGGAGATTGCTATGGATATGCACGAAAGACTGAGGCAGGCCCGCGAAAAGGCTGGATTTGAAGACGCGGCGAGTGCGGCGCGGCGCTTTGGCTGGGGCTTGTCGTCGTATAGATCGCATGAGAACGGCCAGCGTGGTTACAAGCTGGACAAGGCGATTGCCTATGGGCGCGCGTTTCGCGTCTCGCCTGAGTGGCTGTTGTTTGGCAAGGGCGATGGTCAGCGCAAGCCGGTCCCGCTCGTGGGTTATGTCGGCGCGGGCGCGGAAATGATCCCGCATGACGATGGTGGCGCCCTCGATGAAATAGAGCCGCCGCCCGGTGTCGGCCCATCGGCTGTGGCTGTTCGCGTGCGCGGCGATAGCATGTATCCGCGCTACATGGATGGGGATTTGCTCATATATGACAGCCACGCAAGCATATATGACGCAAACGGGCAAGAATGCGTTGTGTCTTTGCCTGATGGCCGCGCTTTCGTGAAGACGGTAAGGCTTGAGCCGGGCGGCAAGGTCACGCTGGAAAGTTGGAACGCGCCGCCGATTCATGGCACAATGCCCGTCTGGGTGGCCCCGATTGTCTGGGTAAAGCGTAGGAGCTGAAGCATGTCGATCTGGATGATGGTTGTTGGCATTGCGTTTCTCGCCTTGCTTATCTGGTTGGGAAGTAACGCGCAGGAAGCAGAGACCGAGGGCGAGAAGCGCGCTTGGAATTTTGCCTTGGGCGCGATCCTGATCGGCGGAACCGCCATGCTTGCGTTGATCTGACCTTGACGCACGAAATGTGAGCTGATTCTGTCGGGCTGCACATTTTGTGTTGACCCGCTTGCCATGTGGCGATACAAAAAGTGTTGTCGTCACATGAGCGGCGCACAGTTTGCACCGCATGGGAGGCAGTATGACACCATTCATTCTTCACGCTATCGCTATCGTTCTTCACCTTGGCGCGCTGTTTGCCGCCCTTGGCCTTGGTAACGCATTGGCTGATGACGCGGCGAGCCGCAAGCCTTTGGAAAAGTCATCCGGCATCATTCTGATTGTTGCGGTTGTCGTTCTTTTCGTCGCCGCCACTGTTTTGCAGGTGGTCGCATGACCCGCCCGCTTCACCGCTGCATCCGCGCCCGTGTGCGCCTTGGCCTGCTGGTCGGGCCGAACGGTGCGCCTGACCCTCTTACGGTGCGCCTGCGCTGGTCGATCCTGCGCCGGGACCGCGCCGCGCGGATCGCGGAACTGAAACAACTGCCCGGAGGGGACGCGGCATGAAATACCACACGATCACCGAATTGCAGTTGATCCACGGCGACACTGAATGCCGCTTCGCCGTGCGGATCAATTACGATGTGACGCCTGGTCGCGCGCAGACCTATAGCCAGCCCGCCGAAGCGCCCGAATTTGGCGACATGGCCTTCGAGGTCAAGCACGCCTGCCGCTGGCACGATTCCGGCAAGATGCTGCACGATCTGATCCTTGACGCGCTTGGTGATGATCTTGGGTGGCTTATCCGGGCCGCCCGCGAACAGGACCGCGACGAAGCCGAGGGCCGCGCCGATTGGCACCCGTCCGACGATCCAGCGATGCAGGTGGCGTGACATGCCACCCATTGACCTGAAAGCCGCCCTCGCAGTCAACGCGGAAGCCGCCGCCAATGTTGCTGCGCGGGGGTCTCCCAAAAACACGTCGCGCGCCCTGCCGCAACAGCAAGAGCAGATCGCCGCGGCCCGCCGCATCATGGCCGATAAGACGCCGTGCAACCTGACCCAAGATGAAATGCGCCGGATCGGCGCCAAGCTGATGGAGCGTGAAGGATGACCTGCCCAAACCTACCCCTTGGAACTTGCCACGCCCCGCATTGCGACTGCCACACCGATCAGTCCATCCGCATGGCGCAGCATTGGGAAGCCCATAACCGCCCGCGCATTCGGCGCGACCGTGGCGAGGCGCTGCTTGACGCGCTCAAGCCCGCGCTCTGGCTGCTAGTGGTCGTGTTTCTCGCGCTGGTGGTTGCGAAAGCATGGGCCAATGTCGAGGCGGCGAGTGCCGTGACAGGGTGGGCTTGCTAATGCCCATGCGCCAACCTACGCCAGAAAGCGAATATCGCGCGTGGTATAATGCGTGGTTAGCCGGTGAAGACCCGGCCATCCATGAAGGCCAGCCGCAGGTAGGGTATTTCAAGGTCCGCAAGTGGGCGAAAGGCCCGTGGTTGCCGGTCTCGATCTGGCTGGAACAGGTTTGCGATGAAGAAACCGGCGAGCTAGTCGAGCCTGAACGCCTGCGCTGCATTATTGGCGGCGAGGAGAAAGACCCGGCGCAGGTTTGGACGTTCATCAAGCCCATCACGCCAGAGGAATACGCGGAGCTGTGCGAGCCGCGCCCCACGCCTGCAAAGGTCGCCTATGCGTGGCACCGCGCCTATCTGGCTGGTGAAAAGCCCACACGCCGCAAGACCGATCCACAATGCGGCTGGTATCAGACAAAGATCGTGCCCGGTGGGCCATGGGTTCCTGCGCGCATCTGGATAGAGCGTGAAATCGACATCGAAACCGGGCTGCTGGCCGCGCCCGAAGTGCTGATCTGCGAAGTAGATGCCGACCGCGTTGATCCTGTCGAGGCATGGCCGAACCTGATCCCCATTTCAAAGGACGATTACGACCGCCTTTGCCATCGCGTGCTGTCTATCGCCGGGATGCAAAACACCACGCGACACGTTGATCTTGTCGCACAACCCATCTTGCCACTGTGAAGGAGTTACCGATGCAAGACGAATTGCCAGACCGGCACCACAACCAACCGCCCGAAGACATGGCCTTGCCGGTCCTGCCGGGCGATGCCAGCGCGGAAGCGGTCGCAGAAGCCCAAGAGAAGTTGGCCGCGCCTGACCACATCAACAACCTCGCGCCCTATGACGCGAAGGAACACGCGGAGCTGATGGCTCATGTCGATCTGTTCTGTGATGCCGCAGGCAAGTGGCTGGATCTGAAATCCATCCAGAGCGAGGAGCAAGCCTCGCGGCTGCGCGACTTCATCACGGGCGCAGACCAGCTTTTCAATCGCGTCGAGAACTCGCGCAAAAAGGCCAAGAAGCCTTGGGATGATCTGGCCGCTGCCGTGATGGACGCTTACCGCCCGATGACCGGCGCACCAACCGCAAAAGCCCCGGCTGGCAAGCTGCACAGCATTCGCTCGAAGATGGCAGTCATGGAAACTGACTGGCTCAAGCGCGAGAAAGCCCGTCTGGCCGAAGAACAGAAGATGGCTGAGGCCAAGGCGCGCGCGCAGCGCGAGGCGGCAGAAAAGGCAGCGCGCGAGGCCGAATCCCGCAATGACATCGCGGGCCAGCATGACGCCGAACAGGCGTTGAAGGACGCTGAGAAGGCCGAGAAACAAGCCGCCAAAACTGTGGCGCCGAAAGTGGCTTCCGCGACCGGCGCGGGCCGAGGGCGCGGGCTGCGCACCACCAAGCACGCGAAGATCATCAATCGCCGCGCCTGTTTCGCCTATTTTCAGAATCAACCAGAGGTGGATGTGCTTCTGGAGCGCCTTGCCACGTCCGCAATTCGGGCCGGCGAAATCACAGAAGACACCGCCAACATGGTCGGCGTCGAAATCATCACCAAGGAGGGCTGAAAATGTCCGAGCCAAATTGCTTTGGCGCAACCCGCTACTGCATCGTTCGACTGGTTCCGGTGCATGGCAATGAACTTCTACTGCACGACATGGAGCGCTTGCAGCGCGAACCGAAGGAGACCCTTTAATGTCCGCTATCACTACACAAAACAAAACGCCCACGTCCTTGCTGATGGATGAAGCCAGCTTCAATCATCTGTGGCGGGTCGGCAAGATGTTGGCCCTCTCCCCGTTGTTCCCTGAACACCTGCGCAAAGGGGGCGGTGATTCCGCCGTGGCCAATGGCGTGTTGGTTATGAACATGGCTGTGCGCTTGAATGAAGACCCGCTCACCGTGGCGCAGTCGATCTACTTTGTCGACGGCAAGCCCGGCTGGTCGGCCAGCTACATGATTTCCAAGGCAAACCAGCATGGTGTTTTCACCAATCCGATTGACTGGGAGGTGAAAGGGTCTGGAGATAGCCTTTCCGTGACCGCCCATGCAGAGCTGCGCGGCACAGGCAAGCGTGTTGCCGTCACCTGTGACATGGCGATGGCCAAGAAAGAAGGCTGGACCAAGAACCCAAAATATCAGTCTATGCCAGAGCAAATGCTGCGCTATCGGTCTGCAACTTTCCTGATCCGCCTTTATTGCCCCGAAGTCATGGTTGGCGTGCCCGCGGCGATTGAAGTCGAGCTTGGCATGAAGGACGTGACGCCGACTGAGGAAGCAGAGCGCTTTGCTGAACATACGATCCCGGCGCGCGAGGATGATGTTGTCGAGGAACGCCCCGAACCTGCGCGCACCCCAGCGCAGTCAAAACCCGATCAAGAAAGCACCGCCCCAAAGGCCCAAGAAAATAAGGCTGAAAAGCCCGCCGAGGCCGAAAAGCGCACCGCTCAGTCAAATGACGGTCAAGAAAGCGGAAACGGTCAACTGCCATTGGGTGATGCACAGGAAAGCGCCGAGCCTGAGATTGATGTCGAGCGCTTCGAGTCGCTGGTCGAAATGATCCTCGATGACCTGAACGAATCCGGCGCGGATGAGGTCATGCAGATGTATGGCCCGCAGATCGAGCAAATGGCCAACACCAAGGGCTTGGAAGCGCTGGCAAAGCGCGTTCAGGACGCCATCGACGCGAAGAAGTAACCCATCACACACCAGCAAAGGAGAACACAGGTGTCTGACGGAAACAGCCATTTCTTGATGGCAATAGGGCGGATTGATGGCGGGCTTGCCATCGAGACCGCCGATAGCGCGCTGCGCGATGTGATCGCGGCAGTGAACCGCAGTGGCAAGAAGGGAAGCGTCACGCTGACCCTTGAGGTCTCGCCCAACGGTGAAATGGGCTTTGCCGCTTCGGCAAAGGTCACAGCGAAGGCTCCGCAGGTCAACTTTGGCCAGAGCTTTTTCTTCATGGGGCGCAACGGGGATCTTACCCGCGAAGCCCCGAACATGCAGCAACTTGGCTTGATGGCCGACAAGGAGAAGTCCAATGGCTGAAAAAACAAAAAACGCCGTCGCGCTTGATATGATGATGTCGAGCTTTGCGATGCGGAGCGCAGGAGCGGAATCGTTTGTGATTGTTCCTGATGGCTATGATTTACTTGACATTGAGCGATTTGCCGACACGCCGCGCCGGATTGCCACGGACCACAAGTTTGTGTCGGCCAAGTCCTTCGCACAATACCTGACCCGGTTTTCATCGCCGTCTATGCTTCTGACCGCTTCTGCTGACAAAGCGAAGATGCTTGCAGTGATCGACTATCACGATCAGGTCGATGGCTTTTATCGTCCGTCTCACGGAACGCATAAAGCAACCTATTCGGCCCGGCTGTCGGACAAGATCAAAGCGTGGCTTGCTATCTGTGGCCGCTCGCTCACGCAGATCGAATTCGGCCTTTTCTTGGAAGAACATGCCGTTGACGTGATCCAGCCGGAAGCGGCCGCAATCTTTGAAATGGTGATGCAGTTTGAAGCCACGAAGAAAGTTGAATTCAAGAGCAGCCAGCGCCTTTCTGACGGTTCCCGGCAATTCAGTTACGTCGAGGAAAATCAAAGCCGTGGTGGCCTGACACTGCCTGATCGCATTGTGGTGCGCGCCCATATTTTCGAGGGCATGGACCCGCAGGACGTGACTTTCCTGCTGCGTTTTCGGATCAATGAAGGATCGCTGCGCTTTGTTGTCGAAATGCACAACAAGGAAGACGTGATGCGCGAGGCGTTCGAGCGCTGCGTCGATTACGTCCTGCACGAAGTGAAGCCCGAACAGGACGTTTATTGGGTCGAGTGATCCAAGCCTGAAAACACCGCTCGCGCCGGGGCTTTCTTGGCGCGGGAGTGCAGCAATTCGAGCAGCAAAGGAGCCGGTAATGTCGAAAACCAGTCAAGAAATCGACGCATTATGCATCATCAACCAGAAACTTCGGGATGAAGGTGCCCACACGCAGCTCGCGGATATGGCCAAGAGCATGGCCAAAGGCCAATTCGGCAACGCGAGATACGATAAGATCGGCGCGACCAAGATAATGATCGACGCCGTTGTTCATATGCTGATCGAGTCGCCAATCCGCCCGAAATGTTGTTTGGTATGCGATCTGGGCTTTTTGCAAAAGCACTTGCAGGTTGTCGCCATCGAATACACCGGCCAGATTTTGGGGCAAAGCGACGACAATGCCTGATGTCTCTGATGTCTCACTTGATGAGCTGCGCCTGTTTCGTTCCGCATTTGGTCGGGCGTTGATCGAGCGCGCCGAATTGATCCCGTTTTTTGAGCGGATCGACAGCGATTTTCAAGAGCGCGAAATGGCCGAAGCGGGCGACTTCGCCGCCCTTGCGCGCAAGCATATCGAGGATCTGAAAGCGAAAGGGCCGTCCCGTGGGATTGTTTGAAATGGAGCTGAAAAGCGTGGCTACGGAGAAGGCTGTCGAGTTTCGCCGGTTTGGTCCCGGCTACAAGCCCGACATGCTGGCGCCCATCGACAGCCTGCACGTCATATCAGCGCGCACAGTCTGGACGGTTGGCGACCGACCTATCCCGATTGCGCGTTACCTTGTTCTGGAAATCCCAGACTGGAAAGCCCGGCGCGAAAACCTGACAGCAGAAGACGCATTCCCAGCGCTTTCTGCTGACGACAAGCTGCGCGCCCGGCGCGCGGAAGGTCTGCGTATTGAGACGCAGGCCGTGAACTTGAGCATGAGGGATTACCTTGTCTCGATTGGCTACATGAAAGGGCAAGCGGCATGACGCGGCGTATGTCCCCGACCCGCCGCGCCCGGATTTTCGAGGCGCACAATGGAATCTGCCACATTTGCGGGCAGCAGATCGACGGCACGAAAGAACGCTGGGACGCAGATCATGTGATTGCGCTGGAAATCAGTGGCGACGACACCGACGCCAATTTGGCTCCGGCACACGAGAAATGTCACCGTGCCAAGACCAGCACCGAAGACGTGCCGCGGATCGCTAAGGCTAAACGTGTGCAGCGAAAGCACCAAGGCGCGCACCGGCCGCGCCAAAAAATACCCTACCGGCGCTTTGATGGAACGCCGGTTTATCCGAAGTGATCGCCGCGAACCCGGCGCAGATGGAGTATTGAAGAGATGACAAGCGAAACTGAAAACTGGTCTTGGTGGGTGGGGCGCGATGAAGAGCGCTACACCACTGAATGCGCCACCAAAGAAGAAGCGGTGTATATCGCCCGCGAAAAATACGAAGGCGCGTATATCTGTGAAGCGCAAAAACTCGCCAACATCAAGTTGAGCGGATATTTCGACGCTGATTTTTTTGTGGAAAACGCAGAAGATAACGCTTACGACGACCACGGCGATCACGAAAGCGACGATGTGATTTTCGACGTGACGCCAGATCAGCGGCGAGACCTTGATGCGATGGTCCGCGCGGCAATCGACGCTTGGCAGGAAAAGCACGGGCTGAAATTTACCGGGTTTCTTTTCAGCGCAAGTCGCAACCATGAATACATTGATGGGCCAGAGGATGAGGCCACCCAATGACCCAGACCCCAGACATAAGCGCAACTTCGAGAACATGGAGTATTGATGTGACCCTGACAACCACACTGGCCGAAATACGCAGCCATAACCTATGCCAAAGCGGCTTTGCGAAAATCCGAGATCATCTGGGCGTATCCCCTGACGACGCCAAAACCCACAACGATCCGTTCCCTATTGCCCTGCTGCTGGAAACCAACGGGCTTGATGGCGCGCTTTGGGTGACAGCACATGTCGCGCCCCGCAGCGTCTTGCGCAATTTCCTCATCCGCCGCTTGGACACAGGCGAGCACTCGGCGCTCAAGAGCCTGCGCGCTAACCCTGTCGATGCTGTCTGGTGGCATAACTGCGAGGCTGCAATCGTGCGAGTTGTGGATTGCTTGCGCTCAGATGCGTCCGAAAGCGATATGCGCGCCGCCGCCCGTGCCGCCGCCCGTGCCGCCTATGCCGCCGATGTCGCCCGTGCCGCCGCCCGTGCCGCCGCCCGTGCCGCCGCCCGTGCCCTCCGCCGGGTGGTGGACCGCCTCGTCGCGCGGCGCGACGACGACCCCGACCGCCC
>JAFGVZ010000060.1 GCA_016937725.1 Paracoccaceae bacterium
TGTCGGCGAGGTCGGCAAGGTCGAGAATATGCCCAAGATGGAAGGGCGGCAGATGATCATGATGATCGCGCCGCGCTGACACTTTGGTTTTGGTCTGATGAAAGCCCGGCAAATATTGCCGGGCTTTTTGCTGCGCTTACATCCGCCGGATATAAGTCCATGTCGGCACATTGGCGCGACGGGCGACCGAATAGGCTTCGGCATCGCCCAGATAATCGAACCCCGCATTGGTCAGCACATGGGCCGAGGCCGCGTTGTCTTGGAACACTTCGGCAAAAAGCGTGCGCGCCTTGTGGGGGTTGGCCTTGATGATGCAAGCCACCGCTTCCGATGCGTAGCCTGCATTCCAAAAGGCGGGTGCCACCCAATAGCCGATCTGGCTTTGCTGACGGTCGAGCGGCTTGAGCGAGATCAGGCCCAGCACCGACGCCTTGTCGTGGCCCGCGCCATCCATGACCCAGACATCCTCTTCGCGCTTATCCGACAGGGCGCGTGCGATGAATTGCTCGGTCGCCCCCGGCGGCAATGGATGGGGAATGGAGCGCGTGCCTTCGGCCACGCGCGCGTCGCTTGTATAAAACTCCAACAAGCCTTCGTCCGCAGCCTGCAAAGGCCGCAAGACAAGGCGCGGGCTGGTCAGAACCGGCAAGGCGGCGCTGAAAGTGGCGTCCAGAGTCATTTTTCCTCCGATCGGGCCCTCACCCGATAGTTCCGTGCCTTGCACTGCCGCGATACTCCTCCACAGGCGCGTGCAAGGGCCCGATATGCAAACAGGGCCGGCATTTCTGCCGACCCTGTCTTAACATGCCATATGTGACAGTTCGGCTTACTCCGCAGCGTCCGCGATCGGCTGGATCGATACGAAGCTGCGCCCTTTCAGGCCCTTGGTGAAGGTCACGCGGCCTTCCGACAGGGCAAACAGGGTGTGGTCGCGGCCCATGCCGACGCCTTCGCCTGCGAAATGCTTGGTGCCGCGCTGACGCACGATGATGTTGCCGGGGATCGCGAGCTGACCGCCATAGAGCTTGACGCCAAGGCGGCGTCCGGCAGAGTCGCGACCGTTGCGGGAGGAACCGCCTGCTTTCTTGTGTGCCATGAGCTGTTACTCCTGTTCAGATGCGAATTGCTTGGCTTGGTCGATCCAGCCATCGCGCTCGATACGGCCTTTGAACGACAGCTTGTCATCCATATAGGCAATCTCGGCCGGGCCCCAAGCGGCGATTTGGTCAAAATGGAAAACACCGTTTTCGTGCAGCAGGCCTTCCAGCTTCGGGCCAACGCCAGAGATCTTTTTCAGATCATCGGCTTTGCCGTCACGGGCTTCGGTCAGCAGGTTGGCGGGGCGGGTGCCTTCGACCTCTGCGGCGGCCGGGGCGGCTTTCTTGGCTTTGGGGGCCGGAGCGGCAGCTTCAACCGCAAAGCCCGAAACCGAGCCGGTGCCGATCGCGGCTTTGACGCCCGATGCATCCGCGCCAGAGGCCAGAATGTCGGTCACGCGCAGAAGCGTCAGCTTCTGGCGGTGGCCCTTGGTGCGCTGCGAGCTGTGCTTGCGGCGGCGCTTGACGTAATGGATGACCTTGTCGGCCTTGATCTGGTCGATCACTTCGGCTTGCACGCCGGCACCGGCCACATTGGGGGTGCCGATCACGGGGGCGTCGCCACCGATCATCAGAATCTCGTTGAACTGGACTTTTTCGCCAGCTTGTGCGGCAATGCGTTCCACGCGCAGAACGTCACCCGCCTGCACCCGGTATTGCTTGCCACCTGTTTTCAGGACCGCGAACATTTCGGTCATTCCTTGTTTCTTTACCGCGCCCTGTGGCCCCTGCGGCTGGCGCAGGTGTTTGGTGCCGTCGGGCTGCGTGCCCCGCTTGGGGCATAGCCATATATCCGCGCGGGCCGAATGCCCGAACGGAAGCCGCCTGATGCACCAGAGGGCGCGTGCTGTCAAGCGGTCGGGCAGGTGAAATGGCAGGGTTTTGCGCTTGGGGCGTTTTGCGCTAGGCTTCGATGGAATTTAACGGAGGAGAGACCATGACCCGCCTTGCCCCAATGACCGCGCTTTTGGCCCTGTTGGCCGCGCCAGCCTTTGCCGATACCGTCAATATCACGCCCGATATGGCCAGCGTGACCGTTCCTGTTCCGGGCGGACAGGTCGAAATTTCGCGCATTCAGGACGAAGCTGCCGTGATCGAGGGCGACTTTGCCCGTATTGCGCGGCCTTGCCCCGATTTCTGCATCCAGCCCATGACCCCGGCTGAAGGCGTGCGCACCGTGGGTGAGTTGGAGGTGATCGCAGCCCTTCAAGACCCGAACACTCTGGTGGTGGATGGCCGGGTGCGCCCCGACTGGCAGACCGGCACCATCCCCGGCGCGATCAACATGCCCTATACGGAAATGGCCGATGAATTGCACGAATTGGGCTGCACGCCCGATTTCGAAGGCTTCATCTGTGACCCGGCGGTGGTGCCCAATTTGGTGATGTTCTGCAACGGTCCGTGGTGCGGTCAATCGCCCGCTGCGATTCGTCGTATTATTGAGGCGGGCTACCCGGTCGAGAAGATTTCCTATTACCGTTGGGGCATGCAGGGCTGGCGCATGTTGGGCCTGACGGTGGCCGGCGGGGGCGAGGGCTAACCCCTTAACACGAGCGCACGAGGGGTGTTGTCGGGGCGCAGCATGTAAAGCGTGCGCGCGCCGATGGCCGCAACGGTCGCATCTTCCAGCCGGTCGCCTTCGCGCACCCGCAGAATGCGCCCATTGGCCAAGCGCACCAGCGCATGGCGCACACCGTCAGATTCGACCACGGCGATCAGGTTCATCTCGTCTAGCGTAATCGCGGCTGTTTGTGTTGCGGCCTCGGCCAGTGTTTGACCGGGCGGCAGAACGTAGCTAGCTGCTCCCGGCGCATCGCCCATGCTTAGCGGCAGGGATGCAAGAGCATAGGCCATCACAGGACGCTTGGGCAGGGCATCTGCTGGCGATAGGGTCGCAACCGGGGCTTTTTGCGCGCTTTCGTCAATTGGTTCAGGGCGCGGGCAGAACGTGCTGCCCTTTGTGCAATGGTTGACAAACCCGGACAGCAGGTAAAGCACGCCGAGTGTCAGGACCACCCCAAGCGGCACTTGCCATAGCCAGCTGCGCGCGGGTGGCGCGGGCGGCACCGGGCACAGATGCTCGGGCAACGGGGGCGGTGGTTCTCGCATGGGGCGGCGCGCTCTCATACCGGGCAAGATAGCGCAAGGCATGGCCCAGCGCCTAGCATATCCCTAGCCCGGAAAGGTTACGAATCCTTGAAGCGGCTTAATATCCCGCCCCGCGCGATACTTCGTGCAACAGCGGCAGGCCCGCTTCGACCCGCGCAATATTTTGCGCAATCACCTCTGACGCGGTGTCGGGCCGGGTGGCGGCGGCAATATGCGGTGTGACTGTTACCCGTGGATGCACCCAATAAGGGTGGTCGGCGGGCAGGGGTTCGGTGCGGAACACATCAAGTGTGGCGGCGGCGATCTGGCCGCTATCCAGCGCCGCCAGAAGGGCTGCATCCTCAATCAGCGTGCCGCGCCCCGGATTGACGATGCGCGCCCCACGCGGCAATTGCGCCAGCGTGTCCGCGTTCAGGATGTTGGCAGTGGCGGGCGTATCGGGCAGCAGCGTGACGAGGATGTCAGAGCTTCGCAGCACGTCGCGCAACCCTTCCGCCCCATGGTGGTAGGCAATGCCCGCAACATCGCGCGCAGAGCGCGACCAGCCCGCTACCTGAAAGCCCAGACCTGCCAGCGCTTGCGCACAAGCGCGCCCCAACTCGCCAAGGCCCAGAAACCCCACGCGGCGGTCTTGCGCCAAGGGTGGCACGACGGGGTCCCACGCGGTAGCGGGCCGGTCCAACCCCAGATGATAGCGCAGCACATGGCCGGTGACGTATTCGACCATGCCTTGCGTCAGGCTGGGATCGACCATGCGGGCCAAGGGCTGCGTCAGGGTCGGATTTCCGACAATGCGCTCGACCCCGGCCCACAGGCTAAGCACCGCGCGGCAGCGGGTGAACGGAGTGAAATCCTGTAGCGGGTTCGCGGGCGCATAGATGATGTAATCGACCGTATCGGGAGCGGCCTCTGTTACCACCGCCACATCCAGCCCCGCGCGGGCAAATGCTGCGTGCAGCGGCGCTTCATATTCTGCGAAATCACCGTCGCCCGCCGCAAAAAGGGCTGTCCGCGTCATGTCGGAAGCCTTGGGCGATGCACATGTGCCGATTGCAGCAGGCCAAAGCCCACCATCAGCACCATCATGGCTGACCCGCCATAGCTGATCAGCGGCAAAGGCACGCCGACCACCGGCGCAAGCCCCATCACCATGGCCGTGTTGACCGCGAAATACAGGAAGAAATTCGCCGTCACTCCCACGGCCAATAGCGCGGCGTAGCGGTTCGAGGTGCGCAGCACTGTCACAAGGCAAAACGCGAGGATCAACATATACAACACCAACAGCGACCCGGCACCTATAAAGCCGAATTCCTCGGCCAGCGTGGTGAAGATGAAATCGGTATGCTTTTCGGGCAAGAAGTTCAGCCGCGATTGCGTGCCTTCCATGAAGCCGCGCCCCGACCAGCCGCCCGATCCCAGCGCGATCATCGCTTGATTGATGTGATAGCCAGCACCCAGAGGGTCGAGCGTGGGGTCCAGAAAGGCGTCAATCCGGCGGTATTGGTAATCTTTCAACAATTGCCAATCCGTCCCGCGAGAGGCGAAAACCGCGAAAACCAACCCTGCGAAAGTTCCGATCACGCCTGCGAAATAGGCCCAATGCACGCCCGCTGCGAAAATGACCGCCCCGCCTGCCGCCGCGATCAGCAGCGAGGTGCCAAGATCGGGCTGGCGCACGACCAAGAACACCGGGAACAGCACGATCAAGGCCGCGCCGACCACGAAGACGGGGCGCGAGATTTTCTTGATATCGACCCAGTCGTAATAAGCCGCCAGCGCCATGATGGTGGTGATCTTGGCCAATTCCGAAGGTTGCAGGCGCAAAGGGCCAATTTCCAGCCAGCGCTGCGCGCCCATGCCCACAGCGCCAAAGAATTCGACCCCCAGCAGTAGCAAGGTCGACAGGCCATAGGCCAACCCAGAGACCGAGCGCCAGAACCAGATGGGGACCATGGCCACGATGAACATGACCGCCAGACCTATGACAAACCGTTGCAATTGCGGCTCCATCCAAGGCCGCGCGCTGCCGCCTGCAACGGAATAGAGCATGACGAAGCCGTAGCAGGCGACCGCGATCAGCAGCACCACGAGCGCCCAATTCAAGTGCAGCATCTTGGCCGCGCCCTTGGGCATGCGTTGGGTGTTGTATTCCAGATAGCTCATGCGCGGCTGACCCGGAACGCTCCCAGATCGCGCAGGCGTTCGGCCAGCGCGTCTTGCTCGGCGCTGATGCGGTTGCGTTGCGATGTGGGATAGGCCGAGAGCGGTGGTCGCCCGTCATTCAGCGCTGCCAGTAGAATATCGCGGCCAATCGGGGCGGCGGCTGTCGACCCGCCCCCGCCATGTTCCACGATCACCGCCACCGCCACTTTCGGGTTATCGAGCGGCGCGAAATTCACGAACAGCGCGTGGTTGCGGCGGTTCCAAGGCAGGTCTTCCTGCCGGCGGATGCCAGAGTCGCGCTCTGCTTGGGTAATTCGGAACACCTGGCTGGTGCCGGTCTTGCCCGCCATCACCATGGTCGGGTCTACCACGCGCGAGGAATAGGCCGTCCCGCGCCGATCATTGACCACGTCCGACATGCCCCGGCGGATCATCTCCAGCCATTCGGGGCGCAGATCAAGGCTTGCGGCTTGCGGCGCCGCGCGCTCCATCGGGTCGCGGATCAGGCGCGGCAGCACCGCGCGGTTGCTGGCAAGGCGCGCGGTCATCACGGCCAGTTGCAAAGGCGTTGTCAGCACGTAACCTTGGCCGATCGACACATTCACCGTGTCGCCAATGCGCCAATCGGCATCGCGGGTGCGCAACTTCCACTCGCGCGAGGGGTTCAGGCCCGACGCGACAGAGGTCATCGGCAGGTCATAGCGAATGCCAAGGCCCAGCCGCTCGGACATGGCGTTGATCCGCTCGATCCCGCAGCGTTGTGACATTTCGTAGAAATAGACGTCGCAGCTTTCCGCCAAGGCCGAGACCAGATCAACCCGGCCATGACCGGCGCGTTTCCAGCAATGGAAGCGGTTGCCCGATACATCCATATGGCCGGGGCAAAACACACGCTCGCGCCCGTCGGTTTCGGCGGCGTCCAGCGCGGCCAGTGCCGTGACCATTTTAAAGGTCGATCCCGGCGGATACATGCCTTGCACGCATTTATTGACAAGCGGGCGGTAGTCGTTTTCCAGCAACCCGTTGTAGTCCTTGCTGGAAATTCCGCGCACGAACAGGTTGGCGTCATAGCTGGGCGCACTGGCTGCGGCCAGAATATCGCCCGACTCCACGTCGATCACGACGGCGGCCGCAGATTGGCCGTCCAACCGCTCCAGCGCGTAATTCTGCAACCGGGCATCAATCGTCAGGTGCAGGTTCTCACCCGGCTCGCCCTCGACACGGTCCAATTCGCGCATAACCCGCCCGACCGAGTTCACCTCAACCCGCTGCGAGCCCGCTTTCCCGCGCAGGCGGTCTTCCTGCGCGCGCTCGACCCCGCTTTTGCCAATCTGGAAGCGCGGGATCATCAGAACCGGGTCGGGGCGGTCCTGGCCTTCCAGATCGCGGTCCGAGACAGGGCCGACATAGCCCACCACATGCGCCAGATCGGCCTGCAACGGATAGAGCCGCGACAGCCCCATCTCTGGCGTCACACCGGGCAGGGCCGGGGCATTGGCGGCAATGCGGCTGATGTCTTCCCAACTTAACCGTTCGGCCACGGTCACAGGCACGAAGGGACGGTTGCGCATCATGTCATCGCGGGCGCGCGCCACGGCTTCGTCATCCAGCGCGATCAGCTTTTGCAGGCGCGCCAGAACCAAGTCGATATCGCCCGCGTCGTCGCGGGTCATGACCACGCGGTAATTTTGTTCATTGCCAGCGAGTAGAACGCCATTGCGGTCATGAATTAGCCCGCGTGTGGGGGGCAACAGGCGCAGGTTGATGCGGTTTTCCTCGGCCAGCAGGCGAAAGGCGTCGGCCTGTTCCAACTGCATGTCGCGCAACCGCCACATCAGCGTGCCGGTGACCGCCGTCATCACCGCACCCAAACCCAAGGCGCGGCGCGTTATCATGCGGCGGCTAAGTTCTTTCTCGCGGTCCGAACGTTTCACAGCTTTTGCCCCAGTTCATCCACCTCACCCGTCGCGGGTTTGCGCAGGCCCATCGCGTAATGCAGGCAAGCAACCGTTGCCGGATACAGGGCGACAGTGCCGACAAATTGCGCAAGGCTCAAGGCAAGTGGGACCTGTGGCACCATCACAATTGCGAGCACCATGCGGTTAAGCACGAACATGCCCAAGGCCAAGGGCACGATGAGCGCATATTCCATCCAGAAGGTCAGGCCGCGCAGGGTGGCATTGCGACGACGCAGGAATTCCGTCATGCCCAAGACGATCAGCGCCCACAGGCCGGGGGGGCGCATCATCAAAATGTCTTCCAAGAAGAAGTAAAGCGCGATCACGGGCGCGGGTAGCAGGTCCGGTCGGCGTATGACCCAAGCCAGCGTCAGTGCCAGCATGATATCGGGTGAAGGCCATGTCGCCAGCGTTAGCCCGGTTTCGCCCGGTATGCCGGTCGGGTCGCCCAAGCCTTGCAGCGGCATCAGCCGAAACAACCAAAGCACCAGGCCAAAGCCCAAAAACAGTGCGGCGAACCAGACGCGCCCGGACAGGCTGCGCTCAGCCATCGCTGCGGGCCGCGTCGGGGATGGGGGCAATGCCAGGATCGACCACCACGGGCGGAAGGAGAGGGGCTGCGCCTTGGGCCTCTGTCGCGTCTGGCACGGGCATGTCTTCCAAGATATCCGCCTCGGTGCTTTCGGCCTCTGCCGGTTCCGGCGGCAGGATCAGATCGCCGGTCGAGGTGATCTCTTCCATTGGACGCGACCGCAGCACGCGCAGAAACTCCAACCGCCCATAATCGGCGGCCAGCCGCACGCGCAAACGGCGGTCGCGGGTCATGACAACTTCGCCCACCAGCAGCCCCGCCGGAAAGACCCCGCCATCATCGGAACTGACCACGCGGTCGCCGGGGCGCAGATCGTCCGGGTCCTCGACGAAATCAAGGATCGGAAAGGCGCTGTTATCGCCCGTCAGCATGGCGCGCTGGCCCGAGGGTTGCACGAGAACCGGCACGGCACTGGCGCTGTCGGTCAGCAGCACAACCCGCGCGGTGCGCTCGCCCACACCGGCAATGCGTCCGGCCAGTCCCAGCCCGTCCATCACGGCCCAGCCATCAACCACCCCATCGCGGGTGCCTACGTTCAGCAGCACCGATTTACGAAACGGCGATCCGCTATCGGCCATCACCACGCCCGTGACATGGGTCAGTTGCGGGTCCAGCCGCACTTGGTTCAGGTCCAGCAATTCGGCATTGCGCTGTTCCAGTTGAAGCGCCGCTTCGCGCCACGCGCGCATCTGTTGCAATTCGCGCCGAAGCTGTTGGTTTTGCTCCATGATCCGCGCATAGGACCGAAAATCGTCCGCCAAGGCCGCAACCTGCGTGACGGGTGCCAAGGCCCAGTCGAAAGAGGGCACGACCCGGTCGATCACAGCCATGCGAAAGCGCTCGACGCGTGGGCTGTCTATGCGCCAAACCAGAAAGACCAGCAGCAACCCAACCGCAAGCACCCCCACCAGAATACGCCGGAGCGGGCGGACATAGTCACCATCAATCTGGCGTTCGCTGGCCAAGGCCAAGCCCTACCTGTCAGCTTTCATAGTCAATTGCGTGGCGCAATTGCTTTTCATATTCCAGCGCCTTGCCGGTGCCGATGGCCACGCAGTTCAACGCCTCATCCGCGACCGAGATGCTCAGCCCCGTCTGTTCGCGCAAGGCCAGGTCCAGCTCGCCCAGCAGCGCGCCACCGCCAGTCAGCATCACGCCACGGTCCACAATGTCGGCGGCCAGATCGGGCGGCGTGGTTTCGAGCGCGATCATCACCGCTTCGCACATGGTGGTCACGGTTTCGGACAGCGCCTCGGCCACTTGGGCCTGCGTGATCTCTGTTTCCTTGGGCACGCCGTTCAGCAGGTCGCGGCCACGCACCAGCATGGATTTGCCGCGCCCGTCATCGGGCATACGGGCGGTCCCGATGGAACACTTGATCTTTTCGGCGGTCGCTTCACCGATCAGCAGATTCTGGTTGCGGCGCAGGAAGTTGACGATCGCTTCATCCATCCGGTCGCCGCCCACGCGGACCGAGCGCGCATAGACGATATCGCCCAAGGACAGCACCGCCACTTCGGTGGTGCCGCCGCCAATATCGACCACCATGCTGCCCGTGGGGTCGGTGATGGGCATGCCGGCACCGATTGCCGCCGCGATGGGTTCCGAAATCAGCCCCGCGCGGCGTGCGCCAGCCGACAGAACCGACTGCCGAATCGCACGCTTTTCTACCGGGGTTGCGCCATAGGGCACACACACGATGACCTTGGGTTTGGAAAACAGCGTATTACGATGCACCTTGCGGATGAAATGCTTGATCATCTCTTCGGCCACGTCGAAATCGGCGATCACGCCGTCGCGCATGGGACGAATCGCTTCAATGCTGCCGGGCGTGCGCCCAAGCATCAGTTTCGCATCTTCGCCCACGGCCAGAACCGCCTTGCGACCGTCCTTGATGTGATAGGCCACAACCGATGGCTCGTTCAGGATGATCCCGCGACCCTTGACATAAACCAGCGTATTCGCCGTGCCAAGATCGATGGCCATGTCGGAAGAGAACAGGCTGGCAAATGGGTTCATGCTGATAGTTCCGTGTTTGCGCCGGTGCAGCACAAGATATTGAGTGCCCACCGGGACCAGATCGTATCCGGCCTTATAGGGCGGGGTAGGGCAGGCGGTAAAGGGGGCGTTTCCGGACCATCGGCAGGAAATGGCCCGCGCGCGACACTATTGCGTGTAAACGCCCCGAAACGGCGGGATTGGGCGCCGTTTCGGGTGCTGCTTTACCTGTGTCAGCCCAGACGGGCCTTCACGGCCGCACCTGCTTTGGCGAAATCCATTGCGCCGGCATGGCGGGTTTTCAAAAGGCCCATCACGCGGCCAATATCCCGCACGCTGGCCGCTCCGGTTTCGGCAACAACGGCCGCGACAGCTGCTTCTATCTCTGCATCATCCATCTGGCGGGGCAGAAAGTCTTCAATCACACCAATTTCCGCAGTTTCCTTCTCGGCCAAGTCCAGCCGTGCCGCTTCTTCATAGGCGCGCGCCGATTCGCGGCGCTGCTTGACCATGCGGGTCAGCACCGTGATGATTTCGGCATCCGACACTTCCGGCGCGCCTTCGCCGCGCGCGGCGATATCGCGGTCCTTGATGGCCGCATTGATCAGCCGCAAGGCCGCCAAACGGTCGGTGTCGCGCTCTTTCATCGCGGATTTGAGCGCGGTGGTGATTTTATCCCGCATCGACATGCGCGGCCCCTTTTTTGGTGGTTCGTGCCAAGCCTTGCATATTAGGCCTGCGGCGCGACCACGGCAACGCGATTTAAAGCCAGCAAATACAATATGTTGTGGCGTATTCTGCACCGGGCGGGTTTCGCTTGATTCTTTTCGCCCCGCCCCATAGGTTGCGCCGAAATCTAGCCAGTCCGGAGTCCGTGTCGCAATGTGTGCCCAGTCACTCAAACCCACCGCATGCCTTGCCTTGGCCGATGGCACCATCTTTTACGGGCGCGGCTTTGGCGCAACCGGCGAAACGGTGGCAGAGCTGTGCTTCAACACCGCGATGACCGGCTATCAGGAAATCATGACCGATCCGTCCTATGCGGGCCAGATCGTGACCTTCACTTTCCCGCATATCGGTAATACCGGTGTGACGGATGAAGACGACGAAACTGCCGAGCCTGTTGCGGCTGGCATGGTCGTGAAATGGGACCCGACCGCGCCCTCTAACTGGCGCGCGCAGGAAAACCTTGTGGCATGGCTGGAACGGCGCGGGCGTATCTGCATGGGCGGGGTCGATACCCGCCGCCTGACCCGCGCGATCCGCCAGCAAGGCGCGCCGCATGTGGCGCTGGCGCATAACCCCGATGGCGTGTTCGATCTGGAAGCCTTGGTTGCGAAAGCCCGCGCGTGGAAAGGGCTTGTGGGCCTTGATCTTGCGCGCGATGTGACCTGTGCGCAAAGCTACCGCTGGGATGAAATGCGGTGGGCGTGGCCCGACGGCTATACCCGCCAGACTGCGCCGCAGCACAAGGTCGTCGCCATCGACTATGGCGCGAAACGCAACATCCTTCGGTGCCTTGCTTCGGCTGGCTGCGATGTGACCGTGCTGCCCGCTACCGCCACCGCTGAGGATGTGCTGGCGTTGAACCCCGATGGCGTGTTCCTGTCGAACGGTCCGGGCGACCCGGCAGCAACGGGCGAATATGCTGTGCCGATGATTCAAGGCGTCTTGAGCGCCGATCTGCCGGTCTTCGGCATCTGCCTTGGTCACCAGATGCTGGCTTTGGCGCTTGGCGCCAAGACCATCAAGATGAACCACGGCCATCACGGCGCGAACCATCCGGTGAAGGATCACACTACGGGCAAGGTGGAAATCACATCCATGAACCACGGCTTCGCGGTCGATGCGCAGACATTGCCTGCGGGTGTGGTGGAAACGCATACTTCGCTGTTTGACGGGTCGAATTGCGGGATACAGCTTGAAGGCAAGCCTGTCTTCTCTGTCCAGCACCACCCAGAGGCCAGCCCCGGCCCGCAAGACAGCTTCTACCTGTTCGAGCGGTTCGCGGGTGCGATGGCGGCGCGCAAGGCGGGCTGAGGTTTCCCGACAAATTGACATTAAAAAACCCGCCCAAGTGGCGGGTTTTTATTGTTTTATACGTTTGCGTATATCTGGCCTAGGCGGTCCACCGCCGCCTCTGGCGACATCTCTTCGCTCTCGCCGGTGCGGCGCGAAGTCAGTTCGACCACACCTTTTTCCAAGCCGCGCGGGCCCACGGTAATGCGCCACGGCAGGCCGATCAGGTCCATCGTGGCGAATTTCGCGCCTGCGCGCTCGGTGCGGTCGTCGTAAAGCGGCTCCAACCCCTTGGCGGTCAGGGCTTTATACAGGCTCTCGCACGCCGCATCCGCCGCTGCGTCGCCCTGTTTCAGGTTCACGATACCGCAATGGAAAGGCGTGACACCTTCGGGCCAGATGATGCCCTTGTCATCGTGGCTCGCCTCGATGATCGCGCCCAGCAGACGCGATACGCCAATTCCGTGGCTGCCCATATGCACCGGCACACGGCTGCCATCGGGGGTGACGACGGTCGCGCCCATGGCTTCGGAATACTTGGTGCCGAAATAGAAGATTTGCCCTACTTCAATGCCCCGCGCGCTGCGGCGGCGCGCCTCTGGCACCTGTTCGTTGAACAGGGCTTCGTCATGGGTCTCGTCCGTGCGGGCATAGCGCGAGGTGAATTCCTCCAGCACCGCCTGACATTGCGCAACATCGTCGTAATCCACCGCGCGATCTCCGAATTTCAGATCGGTGATCTCGGAATCATAGAACACCTCCGACTCGCCGGTTTCGGCCAGCACAAGGAATTCATGCGTGTAATCGCCGCCAATGGGGCCCCCATCGGCGCGCATGGGGATGGCTTGCAGGCCCATCCGTTCATAGCTGCGCAGGTAGCTGACAAGGTGACGGTTGTAGGCATGCAGCGCCGCATTCTTGTCGATGTCGAAATTGTAGCCGTCCTTCATCAGGAATTCGCGGCCGCGCATGACGCCGAAACGCGGGCGCACCTCGTCGCGGAACTTCCACTGGATGTGATAGAGCGTCAGCGGCAAATCCTTGTAGCTGGTCACATGGCTGCGGAAGATGTCGGTGATCAGTTCTTCATTCGTCGGACCATAGAGCATGTCGCGGTCATGGCGGTCCTTGATGCGCAGCATTTCCTGACCGTAATCATCATACCGCCCGGATTCGCGCCACAAATCCGCCGATTGCAGCGTGGGCATGAGCATCGGGATATGGCCCGCACGGATCTGTTCTTCATGCACGATCTGCTCGATGCGCTTGAGCACTTTGTAACCCAAGGGCAGCCAAGAATAGATGCCCGCGCTCGCCTGTTTGATCATGCCCGCGCGCAGCATCAGCCGGTGGCTGACGATCTGCGCCTCGGACGGGGTTTCCTTCAGCACGGGCAGGAAATAGCGGCTCAGGCGCATGGGCGCTCCTTTGGCGAAACGGGTTTGGCCGCAGGTTTACGGGGAAGCCGGGGCAGGGGCAAGCGCCCTCAATACCCCTTCTTCGCAGTCCGGTCGCCGCTTAACGAGTCGTGCCGCCGTTCCACAAGCAGCTCTATCGCATCGGCCAGATGTTCGCGCTGGATGTTGCGGTCGCCATTCGCCACGCGGATGCGGTGCGCTTCGATCATCACATCGGCATGGCGGCAGCCTTCGGGTGGTTCAAACCGGTAACTGGCCAACTCAATGCGCAGGCCCAGCGGGTCGCGGAAATAGATCGAATCCATAAAGCCACGATCCTTCGGCCCCGAATGCCGCACCCCGCGCGCGTCGAGCCGCTTGGCGATCTGCCAGAAGCTCGCCTGCGAGACGTTGAACGCCAGATGGTGCAAA
>JAFGVZ010000061.1 GCA_016937725.1 Paracoccaceae bacterium
AAGGACCGCGTTGCCGCCTATGTGCTGTCGGATTTCGCCAAGGCCGACCAAGACTGGCTTGATGACATGATGCGCGGCATTGCCGATGGCGCGCCTGCCTTGGCAGAAGGTGACGGCCCTCGGTTTTCAAACGCGGTTGGGCTGCGCATGACGCCGCCAAAACCCAAGGTCGAAAAGCCAATCGCCCCACCAAAGCAACAAGACCCCGCGCCAACATCGGATGCCCGCAGCCCGCTACAAAAGCTGGTGGACCGCTTCAAATGAGTTTCCGCGACCATGCCCGCACACAAGCGACCGCCTGCGAAACCTTGGGTTCACCCTATACCGCACGGATTCTGCGCCTGATCGCCGATCACATACGCCCCGGCTCTGCCGTGGCTGACCGCTTGCTGGCTTGGCCCACCGACCGGCTCGGTCCCGATGCCGTGGCGTTGCGGCTGGCAGGCGCGTTGCACTATCTTGTGCTGACCCGCCAAGCGGCAATTCTGGCGCGGTTTTACGCACGCGATGACGTGGCCGATGGCCAATTATGGCGCAGTCTGGATGCGGTGCTGCGCTTGCAGGCCGATGCCATTCTGCCCGTTCTGGACCACGCGCCCCAAACCAACGAAGTCGCCCGCAGCGCGGTTTTCATCGCCACCGGCCATTGGTTAAGCGCGGCGTTTGGCTTGCCGCTGGTGCTGTCCGAATTGGGGTGCAGCGCAGGGCTGAACTTGGTGTGGGACCGCTATGCCCTGCGCATTGGCGACGCGCATTTCGGCCCCGAGGATGCCGCCCTGACCCTGTCGCCCGATTGGCGCGGCGCGTTGCCGCCACTGGCGCCCCCTGTCATCCGGGCGCGGGCAGGCGTGGACCGCAACCCGCTGGACCCGGTCGCGGATCGTGACAGGCTGCAAAGCTATATCTGGGCCGATCAAGCTGACCGCCTCGCCCGGCAGGCCAGCGCGCTGGACCTTGCCGCCGAACTTCGCCCCGCTATCCATGCGGGGTGCGCGGTGGCGTGGCTGTCGGAACGGCTGTCACGCCCACAGCCGCAAGCCTGCCACATGGTCTTTCACAGCCTGTTCTGGCAGTATCTGACCGACGCACAGCAGCGCGAGATCATCGACATCATGGCCCGCACCCGCCTGCAACCGAACGAACCTTTGGCCCATGTTGCCATGGAAGACGATGGCGAAGGCCCCGGCGCGCGCCTGACGCTGACGCTTTGGCCACAGGGAATAGAGGTGCCGCTTGGACGGGCCGATTTTCATGGCGCATGGGTGGATTGGCAAGCGCCAGACCCGCAAGCATGGACAGATCGACCGCGGTGATTATCTGTTGCGAAACAGGAAAAGGAATGCCGCCATGGCCATCGTCAAACTTCCGTCAGTGAACGTGCTGGGCGGCACGCTAGAGCCGTGTTCCGTTGCGCCGCTGACCGGGTTCTTTCGCAATGGGACATGCGATACCTGCGCCGAAGATCATGGTAGCCACACGGTCTGCGCGGTGATGACGGCGGAATTTCTGGCGCATTCGAAATACCTAGGCAACGATCTGTCCACCCCGCGCCCGGAATTTGCCTTTCCGGGGCTGAAACCGGGCGACAAATGGTGCCTGTGCGCCGCGCGCTTCTTGCAGGCCCATCACGAAGGGGTTGCCCCGCAAATCTCGCTGCGGTCGACCCATGAGCGCGCTTTGCAGGTCGTGTCGCTCGACATATTGGGCCTTTATGCGGCAGATGCGCCTTAATCCCCGTCTTTTTCAGAACAGGGCGGCGAATCTGCGATCAGATCATCGATGAACAGGCTGAGAAGCTGGCCGCGACCACTGACACCGGCCTTGCGGTAAATTGCGTTCGTCTGCGCCTTGACCGTGCCTTCCGATGTGTTGCGAAAGCCCGAAATTTCCTGCGTCGAGAACCCCTTGAGCACAAAGAAGGCCACGTCGCGTTCCGCCGGGGTTAGGCCCCATTGGGTAAAATTCTGATCCATCAGGTCCATGAAGGCAGCAGAAGCGCGTTGCAACTGTGCCTCTGCCCGGCCCAGACGCCGTTGCGATTGGATCAGCAGCGCGCCCGACAGCACCAGCCCGATCAAAAGCGCAACAGCCGCGCCGATTTCCAGCATCTCTCGGGTTTGCCAATCAATCGGCTGGCGGGGAATGCCCAGCACCGTCATGGCAATGTCGCCAATAAAGAACAGCGCGCCGACCGCTTGCACAAGAACCATCAGCAGGATCAGATAATTAACCCGCATTCCGCCCCCGTAGAGCGAAAGGGCGCAAGCGCGCGATGCAGCGAGGTTCAAAAGGCATTTCCTGTCTCAATTCTGTAGCGTCAATAGATCGGGATTTTCGACAAGGTCGCCGCCGCGCGGCATATCTCCGGGGTCGGGGTCTGGCATGTCGGCAGGCGCGAATTCGACAGCGTAATCTCGCAAGATTTGTCCGGTCGAGGAGTCCAGCACAATCTCGCGCCAGATCGTGCCTTGAGAAGCCACGATCCGCACGCGTCCCAGCAACGTGCGGGTGATGGACTCGACTGTGTAGCCCTGCCCTATCAGCGCGGTATTGACCATGTCAGGGGTTATACGGTCCGTGGCCATAGCCGCATGCGCCGTCAGCAACAGCGCGACAAAAGCGGCTTTCAAGTAATGACCCAGACACGTCATCGCGTATTTCCAAACCGACCGTTTCCGGCGCGGCAAAAAGAAAACCGCACCCCGGTAAAATTCCTGGGTGCGGCCTTACACATAACACTCTTTACAGACACTGGCACTCGGGCACAGAACCCTCTCTGCGCATGACAAACGCGACTGGTAAAATGACGGGCACCTGAACACGGATCACATACTGGACCGTCACAACACCGAGGCAGAGAGCGCACCCTCCAACGACTAAAACAACGAGTGTCCCGACACGCCAAGCGTGGTCGGAACACACACCGTTTAGTCCAAAGGCGCCTAGCGTTTCTATTGAGCAGAGGTTTATATTTTACCCATAAACCAGAGTTTATGCGCTCATCTCGAAGCCCAGATGCTTTGCGACGGTAAAAATGTCCTTGTCGCCGCGCCCACACATATTCATCACAAGCAGATGGTCAGCGGGCAGGTTGGGCGCAATTTTCAGAACATGCGCCAAAGCATGGCTGGGTTCCAATGCGGGGATGATACCTTCCTGCGCACAGCAAACTTGGAACGCCGCAAGCGCCTCATCATCTGTGATGCTGACATATTCGGCGCGACCCACATCTTTCAGCCAAGCATGTTCCGGTCCAATGCCGGGGTAATCCAGACCTGCGCTTATCGAATGCCCCTCAAGGATTTGGCCGTCCTCGTCTTGCAACAGGTAGGTGCGGTTGCCATGCAGCACGCCGGGGCGCCCGCCGGTCAGTGATGCGCAATGCTCCATCCGGTCATCCACCCCACGACCGCCAGCTTCGACCCCGATGATGCCGACCTCTTTATCGTCCAAGAACGGGTAGAACAGCCCCATCGCGTTCGACCCGCCGCCAATGGCGGCGATCAACGTATCGGGCAAGCGCCCTTCGCGCTCCATGATCTGCTCGCGCGTTTCTTTGCCGATGATGGATTGGAAATCGCGCACCATCGCCGGATAGGGGTGCGGACCAGCCACTGTGCCGATGCAATAGAACGTGTCGCGCACATTCGTCACCCAGTCGCGCAGCGCATCATTCATCGCGTCTTTCAACGTGCCGCGGCCAGAGCGCACGGGAACCACTTCCGCGCCCAGCAGGCGCATGCGGAACACGTTGGGCGCTTGGCGCTCCACATCATGCGCGCCCATGTAAACGATGCATTTCAACCCGAAGCGCGCGCAGACCGTGGCGGTGGCCACGCCGTGCTGGCCCGCACCGGTTTCCGCAATGATGCGCGTCTTGCCCATGCGCCGCGCCAGCAGGATCTGGCCCAGCACATTATTGATCTTGTGCGCGCCGGTATGGTTCAGCTCGTCGCGCTTGAGGTAGATCTTCGCGCCACCGCAATACTCGGTCAGCCGTTCGGCAAAATATAGTGGCGAGGGCCGGCCGACATAATGCTTCCAGAGATCGTCCATCTCGGCCCAGAATGTCGGATCGGTCTTGGCATGCTCATATTCTGTTTCCAAAGACAGGATCAGCGGCATCAGCGTTTCCGACACGAAACGCCCGCCGTAAATGCCAAAGCGCCCTTGGTCATCGGGGCCGGTCATATA
Source organism: Paracoccaceae bacterium (assembly GCA_016937725.1). Lineage (GTDB taxonomy): Bacteria > Pseudomonadota > Alphaproteobacteria > Rhodobacterales > Rhodobacteraceae > Roseinatronobacter. Next base: position 4,195 of record JAFGVZ010000061.1, read on the forward strand.
GGAATTCATCAGATCGTCGGGCATGGCGCGTATCCTCTTTGCGGCTTCGCAGAGTCCTAGCGCCGCAGCCCCTTGCAGACAAGGCCGAAGCAGATCAGCGCTGCAAGATCAGCCTGTCTCCTTCGATGGATATGCGGGCATAGCGCGACAAATACCCCATGCCCAGAAGCGAAATATCCAGCGCGCCTTCGTTCACGAAGGCTGGCACGCCCGTGTCGCGGAACTCTAGGCCCCCTTCGGCCAACACCACTTCGCTCAACTCGACCCGCGCCAGCCCCACTGTGCCATTTGCCGTGCGGGCTTGGCCCAGATAGGGCAGGCTTGCCGGGTCGAACCCTACGCGCGCGGCATCTTCTTGCGACAGGACAATGTCAGACGCGCCAGTATCGAGGATGAACTCGACCGGGCTGCCATTCACGCGCAATTCCAGCTTGAAATGCCGGTCTGAACCTGCACGCAGCACGATTTCGCCATCGCCCGTGACCGTAACGCGGCGGTCGACCATGTTCTGCCACAGCCCGTAAGCTGCGGCGACGCCCACGAAGATCAGGCCCCACAGGACCGCGTGGCGCAAGGTGGTGCCAAGGTTGGTCGCGCGTGCCGTCAGAAAATAGCCGACCAGCACAACACCCCAGATGCTGAGATAGACCAGTTGCATTACGTCATCGGTGCTCATGCGGCGCCCTCGGTCGCGTCATGGTCGTAGATCCAGCCGAATTGGCGCAGGGGCGCATCTGGAACGATGCGCTGTGACAGGCGCAACGCTATATGCGCAAGCGGCGCGATTGGCGCGCGTAGATGGTAGTTGCGCGCATTGCGATTCGCGGCTTCGACCACGCGCAGCACGCGATTGCGGCGGACAGCTTGATAAGCCGTAAGGCCCGTGGGCAGGTCTGGCGCACGATCTAATTCAAGTGCCAGCGTATAGGCGTCTTCTAGCGCCATATTCGCCCCCTGCGCCATGAAGGGCAGTGTCGGGTGGGCCGCGTCGCCCAGAAGCACCGCGTGCCCACCATGCCAATGCGCCGCGACCTTGTGGCGGAACAAACCCCACAGATAAACCTTGTCGACCTGTGCCAACCACTCGGGCACCGGCCCACCGAAACCTGCAAAAGCAAGGCGCAGGTTCGCGGGGTCATCGGGGTGGTTCCAGCCTTCCTCGGCCCATGCTTTGCGCTCTTCCACGGCGACAATATTGCGCAAGCTGCCGCCGCGCAGCGGGTAGCTGACCAGATGCCGCCCCGGCCCCATGAACACCTGCGCCTCGGCCGCATCATCAGGGTTGCCGGGGATCAGCGCGCGCCACGCCACTTGCCCGGTGAAAAACGGCTTGGCATGGCCATTAATCGCCGCGCGCATCACCGAATGCAATCCATCGGCGCCGACAACCAGATCGGCGTCCAGCGTGCTACCGCCAGACAGAGTGACACGCCCCGCCTGCGGGTCGACCGCAACAACTTGGGCGTTGAACTGCGTCTTGACCCCTTCGGCCCGCGCGGCAAGGGCGGCCACGCAATCGGCGCGGTGCACCAGATGAAAGCCTGCGCCGGTTGGCGGCGAAGCCATCTGCAAGACCTGCGCGCCCTTGGCATTGCGCAGCGTCACGCCTTCCGCGCGTTGGCCAAGCTGTGCCATGTCTACGCCCAAGGCTTGCAAGACCCGTGCGCCATTCGGGCTGATCTGAACACCCGCGCCGACCTCTCGGAACGCACCGGCCTGTTCCAGAACGGTAACATCGGCCCCACGGTCGCGCAGTGCGACAGCCGCCGCAAGGCCGCCAATGCCGCCTCCGACAACCAGAACCGTTTTGCCTGCAAGCGTCATGCCACCTCTTTCAACGACAAAGGCACCGGAAGCGACTTGCGCGCCCCGATGCCTTGTCATGCGCAAAGCGCCGATGCCACGCAACGTGGCAAATTGGTCAGTCGTCGCGGTGCACGCGTTCCTTGCGCTCATGCGCTTCCTGCGCTTGCAGCGTCATGGTGGCGATGGGTCGCGCATCCAGACGCTTAAGCGAAATACGCTCGCCCGTCATTTCGCAATACCCGAAATCGCCTGTTTCGATCCGACGCAGCGCGGCGTCGATCTTGGCGACCAGCTTGCGCTGGCGGTCGCGGGTGCGCAATTCCAGCGCGCGATCGGTTTCCTCGGATGCACGATCAGCAATATCGGGAATGGCGCGGCTGCTATTGGCCAGCTCTGCCAGCGTCTCGGCGCTGCCTTTCATGATGTCTTCTTTCCACGCGATCAGCTTGCGGCGGAAATATTCCAGCTGGCGTTCGTTCATGAACGGTTCGTCCTCTGCCGGACGGTAATCTTCTGGAAGAAAGTTTTCAGTTTTCATGACCTGTTCCCCGATACCAGCGGAACTTTGGGTCTTGAGGTCTTCGTGCATGACTTCACCCATATTCCGCGCCCTCGCGGGCCGGATACCCCAAGCGATAGCGATTGTCACGCCCTTTCCTGCATTGGCCCGCTTGCGATCTTGCCGCTGAACCGAGGGCGGGCTAGGTTGCGGTCAACAAACGGGCAGACAGGTGGCATATGCGGTTTTCATCGACCAAGGACTATATCGCGGGCGATGACCTGACCATGGCGGTCAATGCCGCGATCACCTTGCAACGCCCGCTTTTGGTGAAGGGAGAGCCGGGCACCGGCAAAACCGAACTGGCCCGCCAGATTGCCGCCAGCCTTGGCGTGCCGATCATTGAGTGGGGCATAAAATCCACCACCCGCGCGCAGCAGGGCCTGTATGAATACGATGCCGTATCGCGCCTGCGCGACAGCCAATTGGGCGATGCGCGCGTGGAAGATGTGTCGAATTACATCCGCAAGGGCAAGCTTTGGCAAGCGTTCGAGGCGGACGAGCGCGTGGTCCTATTGATTGACGAGATCGACAAGGCCGATATCGAATTTCCGAACGACCTGTTGCAAGAACTCGACCAGATGCGGTTCTTCGTCTATGAGACGGGCGAGACGATCCGCGCGCGGCACCGCCCAATTGTCATCATCACCTCGAACAACGAAAAAGACCTGCCCGATGCGTTCCTGCGGCGGTGTTTTTTTCATTACATCCAGTTTCCCGACATGGAGACGCTGAAATCCATCGTCGCGGTGCATTTCCCCGACATTAAACCGCGCTTGCTGGAAACCGCGCTGACCCAGTTCTTTGAAATCCGCGACGCACCGGGGCTGAAGAAGAAGCCATCAACCTCCGAAGTGCTGGACTGGCTAAAGCTGCTACTGGCCGAGGATCTCTCGCCAGAAGATTTGCGCCGTGACGGGGCCAGCGCCTTGCCCAAACTGCATGGCGCTTTGTTAAAGAATGAGCAGGACGTGCATTTGTTCGAGCGGCTGGCCTTCATGGCGCGGCGGCAGGGGCGCTAGGGGATGCAGATTCGCCCTCTCCAGCTAGGCGACCGGGCGCAATGGACAGCGCTTTGGCATGATTACTTGGTCTTTTACCAGACCGCGCTGCCCGAAACGGTTTATGACGCGACCTTCGCGGCATTGTTGGCAGAGCAAGAGATGTGCGGGCTGGTCGCCGAAGAGGATAGCCGCCTGATCGGTCTGGCGCATGTGGTGTTTCACGCGCATAGCTGGCGGCCAGAGGGGGTGACCTACCTGCAAGACCTTTATGCCCTGCCAGAATCGCGTGGCACAGGCGTTGGCCGCGCTTTGATCGAAGCCGTCTATGCCTTGGCCGACAAAAGCGGCCGCCCCGCTGTTTACTGGACGACGCAAGAGTTCAATTCAACCGCGCGCCAGCTATACGACCGCGTGGGGCAGTTAACCCCCTTCATCAAATACGCGCGCCCAGCATGATACGCGCGCTTGCCCTTGTCGCACTCTTGGCCGGTTGCGCGCCCATGGTCGACCTTGGACCTGCGCCCGATCTGTCGGTGCAAACCCGCGCGATCAGTTCGCAAGCCCTGTTCGGCACGGCGCGCGCGGCCCCGACTAACGTGCCCAATGCCCAGATCGCGCAAGATATACTGGAACTGGGCTTCGCGCTCGAATCGGGCCGCGAGATTGGCGTTCTGTCACGCTTTGAAGGACCGATCACGCTGCAACTGAGCGGCATGTTGCCACCCCTCGCCGTGATCGAGACCGACCGCCTGCTTGATCGCCTGCGCCGCGAAGCCCGGCTGGACATTCGTCGTCAGGCAGGCCCCGCCAATATCAACGTCGAATTCGTGCCGCGCGCAATCATGCGCCGCTCTGTGCCCGAAGCCAGTTGTTTCGTGGTCCCCGATGTGAGCACATGGGAGGAATTCCGCGAAACCCTGCGCGGCCCCGGTCTGAACTGGGCCGAAATCGTGCGCCGCGAAAGAGTTTTGGTCGTCGCGCCTTCGGATGCTACCGTGCAGGAAATGCGCGACTGCCTGCATGAAGAGGTCAGCCAAGCACTTGGGCCGCTCAACGATCTGTATCGCATTGCCGGAACGGTCTGGAATGACGACAATTTCCAAACAATTGTTACCGGCTATGACATGCTGGTGTTGCGCGCTTGGAACCATCCCAGCCTGCGTTCGGGGATGCCTAAGGCAGAGGTGGCGCGCCGCCTGCCCGGCATTCTGGCCAGCCTGAACCCGCGCGGCGAAGGTGGGCGCGCGGTGCCAGCCAGCCCCACCGGACGCGATTGGGTGGGCGCGGTCGAAGGTGCGCTGTCCGCACCGCAGCCTGCGCGCAGTTTCGCGCTGGCGCGCGATGCGCTGGGGATTGCGGTCAATTCCGGCTGGCAAGATGCGCGGCTCGCTTTCAGTCTGTTTCTGTTTGCCCGCTTCGCCCCGCCCGCGCGCGGGGCCGATGCGCTGGAAGCGCTTTATCAGGCCTCGCGCCTTTATGATGCGCTGCCAGACGGGGCTGTGCCACGCGCCTATACGGACCTGCATCTGGCCGCCCAAGCACTTGGCGCGCAGCAATTTGGCCTTGTTCTGGAGCTGACCGGGCGGGCCATTCCCGTCGCCCGCCAGTCGGAAAACGGGGCGCTTTTGTCCTCGCTCATGCTGCTGCGCGCGCAGGCTTTCGCCGCGCAAGGCAATATGGCCCAAGCCAGTGCTTTGCGCCGTGACGCGGCGCCCTTTGCGCTATATGGCTTCGGCTCGGACAAAGCGGCAGAGGCGCGGCAGGCGGAAATCGCGCTGCTGGCGCGGCCCTAAGAACGGAAAGGCACAAGCGCATGATCGTGATCGTCGGAATGATCCTTGGGGCCGCTATGGGCTGGCGCAATGCCGCCAAGCGCGGCGGCAACAGCATGGACAAGGCGCAATATGCTGGCGTGGGCGTCATTGCCGGTGGGCTGTTGGGCCTGTTTGTCACGATCGGGGTTGAAAAGGTGCTGTAGCGCGATGTTCCTGCCCTTCTTCCAAGCGCTTCGCGCCCATCAGGTGCCGGTCAGCCCACGCGAATATCTGGGCTTTCTGGAAGCAGTTCTGGCAGGGCTGGCGACCTATGATATTGACGGGTTCTACTATCTGGCCCGTGCCGCCATGGTGAAGGACGAGCGCCATCTGGACCGCTTCGACCGCGCCTTTGCCGCCAGTTTCGAAGGGCTGGAAGCGATCAGCTTCGACGACATGGTGCAGGCCATGGACCTTCCGCGCGACTGGCTGGAGAAGCTGGCGGAGAAGACGCTGACGCCCGAAGAAATGGCAGAAATCCAGTCGCTCGGCGGGTTTGACAAGCTGATGGAGACGTTGAAGCAACGTCTGGAAGAACAAAAGGCGCGCCACCAAGGTGGCAATAAATGGGTGGGCACGGCGGGCACCTCGCCCTTTGGCGCTTATGGCTACAACCCCGAGGGCGTGCGCATCGGCCAAGACCGCTCGCGCCACCGTCGCGCCGTCAAGGTCTGGGACAAGCGGCAATTCCGCGATCTGGATGGCGATCGCGAGTTGGGGACGCGCAACATCAAGGTCGCGCTGAAAGGCTTGCGCAAATGGGCGCGCGATGGCGCTGCGCAAGAGCTGGATCTGGACGGCACCATCCGCGCCACCGCCGAACAAGGCTGGCTGGACGTGAAAACCCGGCCTGAACGGCGCAACGCGGTCAAGGTGTTGCTGCTGTTGGATATCGGCGGGTCGATGGATGACCATGTTCAGGCGGTCGAAGATCTGTTCAGCGCCGCCCGCGCCGAATTCAAGCATATGGAGCATTTCTACTTCCACAATTGCCTGTATGAATTCGTCTGGCGCGACAATGCGCGGCGCTGGACCGAACGGCTACCGACATGGGACTTGCTGCGCAGCTATGGCAGCGACTGGAAATGTATCTTCGTGGGCGATGCGGCCATGTCGCCCTATGAAATTGTCCTGCCCGGTGGCGCCAATGAACATTGGAACGAGGAAGCGGGGCAAGTCTGGTTGCACCGCGCCCGCACGCAATGGCCTGACAACCTGTGGATTAACCCCGCGCCAGAGCAGCATTGGCGCTACACGCAATCGACGCAGATGATCGACCAAATCTTCGAAGGGCGCATGGTGCCAATGACGCTGTATGGGATCAGCCGGGGCGTAAAGCTGCTGGGCTAAACCACCATCGGCATGATCCTGCCGGGCTGGTTTGCATGCCCCCTATCATGCCCCTACCTGTTGCATGTCGCGGAATGACCCGCGCAGAACAGGAGATTGCATGACCTTGAAAAACACTCTGACCGCCGCCGTGCTTGCCTCTGGCCTTGCTCTCGGGACCGTGCCTGCCGCATTGGCCCAAGCCCAGCCCGATGGCGCAGCCCTTGTGCAGGAAGAGGGTAAGATGGATTCCTTCGTGGTCGCCGCACTGGCAGTCGACGAGGTTCGCAACACCTATGTCGCGCAACTTCAGACATTGGGGGACGAAGCCGAGCAGCAAAGCCTGATCCAAGAGGCGAACACAGCAATGGTGCAGGCGATCGAAGATGCAGAGGGGATCACTCTGGAGGAATATGTCGCGATAGGAGAGGCCGCCAGCACCGACCCGGAAATTGCGGCATTGCTGGACACGATGATGCGCGAGATGGCACCAGCGCCATAAGGTGTCTCGACGACTGCAAAAGGCCGGGCGTTCTGCCCGGCCTTCATTTTTGAGCATTGACGCTCTAGCGCTCTATGGTCACGCGCGCCATTCGGTCGGGTTCGCCCACCACGGCGCCATTGCCACCGGTGCCGCGCTTTATCGCGTCCAGCACGTCATACCCGTCGATCAGTTGCCCAACGACGGTGTATTGCCCGTTCAGGTGCGGCGCGGGCGCAAACATGATGAAAAACTGGCTGTTCGCGCTGTTGGGGTTTTGCGAGCGCGCCATTCCGACAACGCCACGGGCGAATGTCTCGTCCGAGAATTCGGCCCCAAGATCGGGCAGGTCCGACCCACCCATGCCCCAGAACCGTGGGTTCCCCTCGGCGCGGCCATGTTCGACATCACCCGTTTGCGCCATGAAGCCCTCGATCACGCGGTGAAACACCACACCATCATAAGCACCGCTTTCGGCCAAAGTGACCATCCGCTCGACATGGTTCGGGGCCAGATCGTCGCGCAGGGCCACGCGTAGGGTGCCGTTTGCTTCGCCCGCAACCTCGATCAGCATCACCGGGCCGTCATGGTCGGCGGGCACTTCCGTCGTCTGTGCGCTGACCGCATTCAGGTTCCACCAAGACGCACCCAAAATGGCCAAACCGACCGCGAATAGCCCTGCGAAAAGCAGCTTGTCACGCATCGGCGGCCACCTTGACCGACAGCATCTTGTCGGGGTTCGCAGGCGGTTCGCCGCGCGTGATGGCGTCGACATGCTCCATCCCCGAAATTACCCGGCCATAGACCGTGTATTGGCGGTTCAGGAAATGGTTGTCACCGAAATTGATGAAGAATTGGCTGTTCGCGCTGTCAGGGTTCTGCGAGCGCGCGGCACCCAGCGTTCCCCGGTCATGCGGCACGCCAGAGAATTCGGCTTTCAGGTTCGGCAGGTCCGACCCGCCCGTGCCGCAGCGGCGAGCATTGTAATTCACCTCTGTGTTTCCATTGGCCACGTCGCCAGTTTGCGCCATGAACCCTTCGATCACGCGGTGAAACACGACATTGTCATAGGCCCCGGCGCGGGCCAGTTCCTTCATGCGCGCGCAATGGCCGGGGGCGATGTCGGGCAACAGCTCGATCACGACGGTGCCATCTTTCAGCTCCATCAGGATAGTGTTTTCGGGGTCTTTGATCTCGGCCATCGGGCGCTCCATTTGTATAGGTCTGGGGCAAACCTAGTGTGCGTTGCGGCCAAGGGGAAGCCCCCAGTCGCCGCGCCCGCAGATCAGGCTGCGACACGGTGTCTACCCGTTGATCCCCAAGACCATGGACCACGTAATGACACCATCATTGCGAACAGGAGTATATCGATGGCTTACACATCTGACGTTTTCGAGCGCACAGAACGCGCCCTGCCCCATGCCCGCTTCGCCGATTGGCTGCTGCGCATTCCGTTGGCGATCGTCATGTTGCAGCAGGGCTTCGACAAGGTGCCGCTGAGCGCCGACATGGCCGCCGGGTTTGGCGTGCCGTTCTTGCTATGGGGCATGGCCGCCTTTGGTGAAATCGCGGTCGGTGCAGCGCTGATTGTCAGCGGCTTCATGCGCGGCCCGTTGGGCGAACTTGTCACCCGCTTGGCGGGCTTGGGCGCGGCCCTGATCGTGGCGGGTGTGCTTTATGTCGCTTACTGGGCACCGCCGATGGAATTGCTGCTTTATAACCAATTCCACATCCTGCTGTTAGCCGCAGGTCTGTATCTGGCCCTGACCGCGCGCAACACGGCGCGGGCTGGCAACAAGTAAAACCCGGCCTTATGCATTCGGATGGGCGCGGGGCATTGACCCCGCGCCCGCTTTTACGCCACATACCCCTAAGCAACCCAAAGGGGCAGACATGGCTTTCAACACGCTGGACGACATGGATTTCGCAGGCCGCACGGCCTTGGTTCGGGTAGACATTAACGTGCCCATGGCGGAGGGGCGCGTGACAGACTCCACGCGGATAGAGCGCATTCTGCCCACCATCCGCCACATCACCGAAGCCGGGGGCAAGGTCGTCCTGTTGGCGCATTTCGACCGGCCCAAGGGCAAACGCGTGCCGGAAATGTCGCTGGCGCTTGTGCGCCCTGCGCTTGAAGCGGCTTTGGGCCAACCCGTCGCCTTTGCCGAGGATTGCGTGGGCCTGCCCGCCAAGAAGGCCGTGTCCGAACTGCAAGCAGGCGGCGTCCTTTTGCTGGAAAACACCCGCTTTCACGCGGGCGAGGAAAAAAACGACACCATGCTGGCCGCCGGCATGGCTGCCTTGGGCGACATTTTCGTGAATGATGCATTTTCCGCCGCGCACCGCGCCCATGCCTCGACCACCGGGATTGCCAAGCTGATGCAAAATTGCGCGGGCCGCCTGATGGAGGCGGAACTGACCGCGCTGGAGAAGGCCTTAGGCTCCCCAGAGCGCCCGGTTGCGGCGGTTGTCGGCGGGGCCAAGGTCTCGACAAAGCTGGACCTGTTATCGAACCTGATCGGGCGCGTTGACCATCTGATCATCGGCGGTGGCATGGCAAATACGTTCCTTGTCGCGCAAGGGGTCGAGATTGGGAAATCCTTGGCAGAGCGCGAGATGACCGATACCGCGTCCGACATCATGGCCAAAGCGACCGATGCCGGGTGCACCATCCACCTGCCGCGCGACATTGTCGTGGCGCGCGAATTCGCCGCCGGTGCCGCGTCGGAAACCTTGCCCGTCGATCAATGCCCCGTCGATGCGATGATCCTTGACGCAGGCCCGCAGACCGTCGCCGCGATCAAGGAGCTGTTCTCTGGCTGCCGCACGCTGGTGTGGAACGGACCGCTGGGCGCGTTCGAAATCGCCCCGTTCGACATGGCGACCAATGCCGCGGCGAACGCCGCGGCAGAGTTCACCGAGGCAGGCGCGCTTATTTCCGTGGCCGGCGGTGGCGATACGGTCGCCGCTTTGAACAAGGCAGGCGTCGCAGACAAGTTCAGCTACGTCTCTACCGCCGGGGGCGCTTTCCTTGAATGGCTCGAGGGCAAGACGCTGCCCGGCGTTGCCGCGCTAGAGGTGTAATCGATGGAAATGCTCGTCTGGGCCGGGGCGGTCGTGTCGCTGGCCGGTGTTATTGGGCTGGTCTGGTGCATTCTGTATGTCGTGAAGCTTCGTCGCGCGGCGCTGGACGAAACCGCGATGCGTGCCAAGATGCACAAGGCAGTTTTGGTTAATTTCGCGGCGCTGGCCATCTCGACCCTGGGGCTGATGATGGTCGTGGCCGGGATATTTCTGTCCTAAGCGGGTCGCAGCATCGGTTTTCCCGCGCGAGGGGGATTCCCCCAGAGCGTGTTATGTGGCATGACTATGCCCAAGCTGGGCAAACCAGCACCGCAGGCAACCGAGCAGGTCATTATATGCGCAAGTCTAGACCCGCCATTGGCGCGCTGTTCTTCTTTGGGCTGGCAAGTGTGCTGGGCTTGTATTTCACCTTCGCGGCTGTGCAGGGCAGCTTCGGGCTGTTTAATCGCGTGCAGGTCGAGGCCGAGAATGCCGAACTGGAAGTTCGGCGCGACCGCCTGCGCGTAGAGCTTGCCAATTTGCAGAACAAGACAGAGCGGTTGTCAGACGACTACCTTGATCTGGACCTTTTGGACGAGCGCGCGCGCGACGTGCTGGGGCTGGCCCGGCCCGACGAGGTTATCATTCGCTAAGGCATTTGCGGCTTAATAGGCGTTTTCGCCCGACAACACGGCGGGTAGCGTCAGGGCCAGAATGCGTATGTCCAGCCATGGCGTCCATGTGTCGATATAGTGCAGATCGCAGGCAAGGCGGCGGCGAATATCCTCTGGCTGCGTGACGGCACCCCGAAACCCGCGCACCTGCGCCAGCCCGGTCAGCCCCGGCTTAACCTTGTGGCGCGCAGCATAGCCTGCGGCAACGGCGGCGAATTCCATGTCAAGGCTGCGCGCGCCGACCGCGTGCGGGCGCGGCCCGACCAACGACATATCCCCCGCCAACACATTGAAAAGCTGTGGTAATTCGTCCAGCGAACTGCGCCGCAAAAAGCGCCCCACGCGGGTAACGCGGGCATCGCCCTGCGCCACTGGCACCACCGCCCCCTCGTCGCGCTGCGCATGGTGCAAACTGCGGAATTTCAGGGCTGTAAACGGTGCGCCGACATAACCTTCGCGCCTTTGCCGAAACAGGATCGGGCCGGAACTGTCCAACCGGATGGCCAGCGCGATCAGCGCCATGAGCGGTAGCGCAACAAGCGTTAGCACCCCACCCACGAATAGGTCGAAGCCACGTTTGAACAGGGCATCGCGCGCGCGCAGGGGCCTGTCGAACAGGTCCAAGAGCGCTAGGTCGCCCAGCCAACGATAGCTGCGCGGGCGCAGGCCCAGCTTGCCGTCATACGGTGCCAGACGGATATCGACCGGCAACACCCAAAGCGGCGTAAGGATTTGCAAGATACGATCCTCTGCGCGGGGAGGCATGGTCAGTAGTATCATATCAACCGGCTGCGCGCGCACGAACGCAGGTAGATCGGCCATGCGCCCAAGGCGCGGCACCCCAAGTTGCACAGGCGGCGAGCGCTCATCGTCACGGTCATCGAACAGGCCCAGCACGCGCACACCCTGATTTTGCAGTGCCAACAAGCGCTGCAAAGTGCTGTGCGCTTCTGCGCCGCCGCCTGCAATGACCACGCAAAGCGCGATATGCCCATTCTGCGCCATGGCGCGAATTGGCAGAAGGGCACAAAAGCGCCATACGGTGGCAAGGCCAGCCGCCGCTGCGACCAAGGCCAACCCCGAAACATGCGCCATCCCGACCAAGCTGGCCAGTGCCAGTGCCGCCCAAGCCCAAGCACCATGCGAGCGGTCATACCCGCCCAAGGGCGCGGCAGGATCCGGACGCGACACCAACATTCCCAGCCACAGGCCCGACAGGCCAAGCGCGAGGCCGGGCACCGCATCGGCAAGTGACATTTCTGCAAACCCAACCCAAAGCGCCGCGCCACACATGGCCAGAACCGCCAAGGCGCCTTCTACAAAACGAGCCAGCACCACAAGCCGCGCGGGCGTGATGCGCCGCACATTCCAACCAAGGGGCTGCGCGCCCACGCCCAAAGACTTGACCGACGATTGCTGCATGATGGCCCAATTTGCTGATGACCAGCAGCCTACAAAGCAGAGCTTAAGGGCGGGTAAAGATGCGGATGGCCTGTAAGCCGGGTTCTGTCCGGGGGGCTTGCGCCCCCGTGGATGACCATTCATCTGCCCCCGTGCTTGCGCGCGGGGGTCAAGCTGCCAACCCGGACCTCGGGCTGAAGCGGCCCTGCGGCGGTATCCCCGAAGGGACCGGACCCGCGTGAAGTCCCTATTCGGCATTGCTCCCGGTGGGGCTTGCCATGCCGGTCCGGTTGCCCGTCCCGCGGTGAGCTTTTACCTCACCGTTTCACCCTTACCATGCATGCATGGCGGTCTGTTCTCTGTGGCGCTGTCCCTCGGGTTGCCCCGGCCGGGCGTTACCCGGCACCGTCGCTTCATGGAGCCCGGACTTTCCTCGACAGCTTGCGCCGCCGCGGTCATCCAGCCATCCGCATCGGGATTGCGCATATGCCGCCCGCGCTGCTTGGTCAATGGCCTACACCCCTTGTCGCTTTGAGCGCCCTGCACTAAGCAAGTTGCAAGCAATTAT
>JAFGVZ010000062.1 GCA_016937725.1 Paracoccaceae bacterium
CCCACGCAGCCACCGACCCCGATGATGATGGTCATTATGCCTTGCAAAACGGGTGACATGGCCGTGCTCCCTTCCTGCGCCGCATGTGCGGCTGCGTTCTATTCCGGGGCGTCCCTGACAAGCATTTTAAGCTATCAGAGCGTGAGACAAAGCCCTCGCCGCGACGGGGCGGCGAGGGAAAGGACGTGCACCACGCCTTACTTGATGGTGTCCCAACGTTCCTGAATGCTGGTGGCTACGGCGGTTGCGTCGGCGCCGGTCACATAGTCGACCATGCCGGTCCAGAACACACCTGCACCAATTTCACCCGGCATCAGGTCCGATGCATCGAAGCGGAAGGTGGTGGCGTTGGCCAGGATCTCGCCCTGTGCGCGCTCGGAATCGGTCGCATAGGTTTCCAGATTCACGCCGCCATGCGCGGTCAGGAACCCGCCCTGTGCCATCCACAGCTCATGCGCGATGGGCAGCTTCAGGAATTCCAGCATCGCGGTGGTTGCATCCGACGGATCGGTGATCGCAAACAGCGTGCCTGCGCCCAGAACCGGGCGGCCCAGATCGGCTTCGGCATAGGCTGGGAAGTAGAAGAAATCCACATCCTCGCCCACCGCGGTGCCTTCGGGGAAGAAGGCCGGGATGAACGATGCCTGACGGTGCATGTAGCAGGCAGGCGGGATAGAGAATAGGCCGGCCGGGCTGTCGCGGAAGTCGGTCGTCGCCACGGCCTGCGCGCCGCCTTGCACAAAGGCGTCATTGCGGGCGAAAGAGCCGAATTCTTCGATTGCAGCAATCACAGCGGGATCGTTGAACGGCATTTCGTTGCTGACCCACGCGTCATAAACTTCGGGCGGCTGGGTGCGCAGCATCATATCTTCCACCCAGTCGGTCGCGGGCCAGCCGGTCGCAGCACCCGATCCCAGACCGATGCACCACGGCGTGCCGCCATCATCGACGATCTGCTGCGTTAGCGCCTTCAGCTCTTCCATGCTTTCTGGAATGTCGTAGCCCATTTCGTCAAACGCGGTGGGCGAATACCAGACCAAAGATTTCAGGTCGACGCGGTAGAACAGACCGTAAAGCTGTGCGTTGCCGTCCGGGTCGGCATAGGTGCCAAGATCAACCCAGCTTTGGCCTGCGGCATAGTTTTCCGCCACGAATTCGGCGGTGCCTTCCGGCAGCGGCGTCAGGAAGCCTTGGGCGGCCATGTCGGCGGCCAGACCGGGCTGCGGGAACACGGCCAAGTTCGGGGCAGACCCCGCTTGGGTCGAGATGACAATGTCCTGCTCGAAGCTGTCAGAGCCAGAGTAGTTCACGGTGGCCCCGGTTGCGGCTTCGAAATAATCGAAAATGCGGTTGACTTTCTCTGCCTCATTGCCGGTCCAAGGGCCGGTAATGGTCACGGTCTGCCCGGCAAAATCGCTCGCGTCCGCGAAAGCATTGAAGCTATCCCAGGTGAAAGCGCCCTCGCCCGGCGCGAACAGCAGGTCTTGCGCGGTGGCGCCAGATGCCATCAGCGCAACCGCTGCGACGCCTGCGTAAAGTCTGGATTTCATTGTCATCCTCCCAAGGTTGACGTTGTGGTATGCACAATTTTTAGCCACGTGCTGATCAGCATCCCAGCAGTTTGGAATCGGTTTTTCAAACCGCTTTGGGTGATCAAACCCTTACGCATCATGTTTGCGCTGTCAATTGCCTTTTTTGGGAAAAACCCTTGTTTTATTACGCCTTTCACAGGCGCAGCATTTTCGAAATTTCAGATTTGGCTTTTCAACTGGGAAAGTTTCTGGTTAGCCTGTTCCGCGCTATCCAATGCGGTTTGAACAAATCATGGGCGTCACCCTCAAAGAATTGGCCACGAAGCTCGCGCTGTCCCCGACAACGGTCAGCCGCGCTTTGAATGGGTATCCGGAAGTAAACGCCCAAACCCGCCAGCGCGTGCTGGATGCCGCGCGCGCAGCGAATTACCACCCCAATATGCGCGCCAAAAGCCTGGCCACCGGGCAATCGCGCGCAATCGGTCATGTCATCCCCATCTCGACCAGCCATGAGATCGTGAACCCGATTTTCGCCGATTTCATCGCGGGCGCGGGCGAAAACTATTCGCGCGCAGGCTATGACATGGTGCTGAGCGTGGTGCCCGATGCGGATGAAGAAGCGACCTATCGCAATCTGGTTGCGCGCGGCTCTGTCGATGGGCTGATGGTGCACGGCCCGCTCTTGCAAGACAGCCGCATCGCGCTGCTGCAAGGGCTTGGCATTCCTTTCATGGTGCATGGGCGCAGCTCTGGCGTGAACACGCCCTATTCATGGCTGGATATCAACAACCGCCGGTCGTTCTGCCGTGCGACCGAATTCCTGCTGGACCTTGGCCATACCCGAATTGCGCTGGTCAATGGTCTGGAATCCATGGATTTCGCCATGCGCCGCCGCAGCGGTTATCTGGATGCGCTGCACGCAGCCGGGATCGCCCCCGACCCGATGCTGATGCGTAGCTCCGAAATGACGGAACCTTACGGCCACAAGGCAGGGCGCGAGCTTTTGGCCCTGCCCCAGCCGCCCACCGCTTTTCTGGCCTCGTCCATGATCGTGGCTTACGGCCTGCGCCGCGCGCTGACGGATGCCGGGCTGAAGCTGGGCCGGGATGTGTCGGTCATCGCGCATGATGACGACCTGTCCTATATGCCGAACGGGCTGGATGTGCCTCAATTTACGGCCACCTGCTCGTCGGTGCGCGCAGCCGGGCGCAAAGCCGCCGAAATGCTGCTGACACTGGTTGGCAACCCGGATCACCCTCCTCTGACTCACCTTATGGAAACCCAGCTTGTTCTGGGTTACAGCACAGGACGCAACCGCACATGACCGACTTCACCTATCGCCGTGCCGATTTTCCCGACGATTTCCTGTTCGGGGTCGCCACCTCTGCCTACCAGATAGAGGGGCATGGTTTTGGCGGCGCAGGCCGCACCCATTGGGACGATTTCGCCGCAACCCCCGGCAACGTGGTGCGCGCAGAGCACGGGGGCCGCGCTTGCGATCATTACCACATGTGGGAAGAGGATCTGGACCTGATCGCAGAGGCTGGCTTCGACATCTACCGTTTCTCTGCCTCTTGGGCGCGGGTGCTGCCCGACGGGCGCGGCGCGGTAAATGCCGAAGGGCTGGACTATTACGACCGCCTCGTCGACGGAATGCTTGAACGCGGCATCAAGCCCGCGCTGACGCTCTACCATTGGGAATTGCCATCGGCCTTGGCCGATCTGGGCGGCTGGCGCAACCGCGATGTGGCGGATTGGTTCGCGGAGTATACCGACATTTTGTGCCGCCGCATCGGTGACCGCATCTGGTCCGCCGCACCTATAAACGAGCCGTGGTGCGTGGGCTGGCTGTCACATTTCATCGGCGCGCATGCGCCCGGCCTGCGTGACATTCGCGCGGCAGCCCGTGCGATGCACCATATTGGCCTCGCGCATGGGCGCGCCATTCAGGTCATGCGCGGGCATGGCATGGGCAATCTGGGGGCCGTGTGCAATTTCGAATACGCCCTGCCCTTGACCGACAGCGCCGCCGACCACAGCGCAGCCACGCTTTACGATGGCATTTATAACCGCTGGTTCATTGGCGGCATGTTCAAGGGCGAATACCCTGCCGATGTGCTGGAAGGTTTGGCCCCGCATATGCCAGAAGGCTGGCAAGACGACATGGCCACAATCCGCCAGCCGCTCGATTGGCTGGGGCTGAATTACTACACCTGCAAACGCATCGCGGCAGACCCGTCCGCTGCGTGGCCGCACCTGTCAGAACACGTGGGCGACCTGCCGAAAACCCAGATGGGGTGGGAGATCAACCCAGACGGACTTGCACATTTCCTACATTTCGTGGGCGAATATGCCGGAAATCTGCCCCTATACGTTACAGAAAATGGAATGGCGAACCCGGATACGCCCGACCAACCCGACCATGCCCGCATCGCCTATCTGAACGCGCATCTGGATGCCGCGCGCGACGCGATGGCGAAAGGCGCGAACCTGAAGGGCTATATCATCTGGTCGCTTCTGGACAATTACGAATGGTCCTTGGGCTATGAAAAGCGCTTCGGTCTGGTCCATGTCGATTTCGAAAGCTTGCAACGCCGCCCGAAAGCGTCTTATCAGGCACTGAAGTTGGCACTGGCGCGCGCATGAGGCGCAGGCCCGCAGCCCGAGGGTAGAACATGGCAGACAAGAACGCTCCGGTTCTGGTAGCCGATGTCGGTGGCACCAATACGCGCGTGGCGCTGGCGCGGGACACGACCATCATTGCCGGCACGACCGAGCGCTTCCGCAATGCAGAGCATTCGGGGCTGGAAACGGTATTGGCCGAATACCTGTCGAAACATCGCAGCCTGCCAGCGCGCGCGGCCATCGCCTTGGCGGGGCCGGTGCGGGGCGATTCTGGCGCTATGACCAATCTGGGCTGGACCATGCAGGCAGGCGATCTGGCGCGCATGACGGGCATTCGGCAAGTGTCGCTGCTTAACGACCTGCAAGCGCAGGGCCATGCCCTGCCGCATCTGCCGCCCGAACATCTGCGCATCATCCGCGAAGGCCAGCCCGAACCCGGCGCGCGGCTGGTCATCGGGCTTGGCACAGGCGTGAATGCCGCCCCCGTCTACCCGGCAGGTGCTGGCCATATCGTGCCCCCCGCAGAGGCAGGCCATATCCACCTGCCGCAACAAACCGAGGAAGATCAGCACCTTGCGCGCTGGCTTGTGGCGCGGCGCGGCTTTGCCTCGGTCGAGGATGTGCTGGCGGGGTCGGGCCTTGAACGGCTTTATGCCTATCACGCCGAACAGGCTGGGGGCGCGCCCGCCCGCGATGCCGGCGCGATCATGGCCGCCATGGCCGATGGCGATGCACTCGCCACCCGAACGGGCCGCCACTACGTCCGGCTTTTGGCGCAAGTGACCGCCGATCTGGCGCTTATCACTCTGCCCTTTGGCGGCATTTACTATATTGGCGGCGTAGCGCGGGCCTTTACGCCTTTCATGGCACGGTTTGGCTATGACAATGCTTTTACCGATATGGGCCGTTTCAGCGACCTTGTGGCACAATTTCCGGTCGCGTTGGTCGAGGATGATTTCGCCGCTCTGACAGGCTGTGCGGCCTATCTGGCCCGATAGTTCTTGCCCGGTGCACGCGATTGCGCCAGTGCTTGAGCCATGGAATGGCGTGACGAAGCAATCCTTCTGGCAACCCGCCCATTGGGCGAAGGGACCGCGCTGATCGACGTGTTCAGCGGGCTGCATGGGCGCTATGCGGGCGCACTGCGCGGCGGGGCGTCGCGCAAAATGGCACCGCTTTTGCAACCGGGCGCTCAATTGGATGTCACATGGCGCGCGCGGCTTGACAGCCAGTTGGGCGCGTTCACGGTCGAACCGTTGCGCGGGCGCGCGGGCGCGTTGCTGGCGGACCGTTTGGCGCTTCTGGGCTTGGGCGCGGTCTGCGCGCTAACACACTACGCATTGCCCGAGCGTCAACCCTGCCCCGAACTTTACCGCCATACGCTGGCGCTGTTGGACCGCCTTGGCCAACCGGGATGGCTGCACGATTACGCGCTGTGGGAACTGACGCTGCTGGAAGAAACCGGCTACGGGCTGGACCTTGGGCAATGCGCGGTCACCGGCGCAACCGAAGGCTTGGCCTATGTCAGCCCCCGCACGGGCCGCGCGGTCACGGCCGAGGGTGCGGGCGACTATGCCGCACGGCTTTTGCCCTTGCCCCAAGGTTTGCGCCCGGATGGCGCGCTCGACGCTGCGGGCCTGCGCGATGCGCTGGCACTCAGCGGCCATTTCCTGACCGATTGGCTGGCCCGCGCGCAGGACAAACCGCTGCCAGAGGCCCGCGCGCGATTGGTGCGCGCGGTGGGGTGAACGCAAAAGCCCCGGCGCTTCGCGTCCGGGGCTTTCTAATGTGCATTGGTCGGCGTTAAACGACGCGCACCTGTGTGCCGATCTGCACCAGTTCAAACAGGTTTTCGGCGTGCTCATTGAGCAAACCAAAACACCCGTTCGATGCGCGACGACCGATCTTGGCCGGGTTGTCGATACCGTGGATGCGGTAATATTGCCAGCTCAGGTTCATGGCGCGCGACCCCAGAGGATTGCGCGGGTCGCCACCATCGACACGAACAGGCAAGGACGGATCACGCTCACGCATAGAAGGCGTGGGAATCCAGGTCGGCTCGAACCGCTTCAGCGTGATCTCGCTATAGCCACGGCGGGTGAATTCTTCCGACATGGGCACAGAGCACGGATGCACCAGATAGGTGCGTTGGTCTTCGGACCAGTAATGCAGCGCGCGCGAATAGGTGTCACACAAGATGGCACCCTTGCGCAGCGATTGGAAATGGTCTTTCCAATGGTGATTGCGGAACCCCATCACGTTGCGGGGCGCGGTTTGAATATTCTGCTCGCCCTCGAAATCGGGCACAGCCTGTGCGCGCAGGATAGAGGGCGCAGCCAGCCCGCCCAAAGCGACAACCCCGGAACCTAGAAGCGCACGGCGCGACAGTTTTGCAGACATGCGTGAATCCTTTTCTTAACAGATTATCGGCAGACATGGACTTTGGCACAGGGGGTGATCAAGTCACGTTCGCGTGCGCAACAGGCAGAATGCCGAGTTGTCATAAGATTACCACGAACCCGCAGCCTGCGCGAGACCCCCTCGCTGCCCTGTGATCTTTGCTTAAACCCGTTGCAGCGGTTCCACATCGACCCGGTGGTGACTGTTCTGCGCGCCAGACGTGCGCAAGACCCCGCGAACCGGCACGATATCGCCGTAATCCCGCCCGTAAGCCACGGAAATGTGGTCTGTCTCGACGAAACAAGCATTGGTCGGGTCAATCTCTATCCAGCCTGCTTCGGTGCCGCACCACGCCATCACCCAAGCATGCATCGCGTCGGCACCTTCCAGCCGAGGCTGCCCCGGTGGCGGGATGGTGCGCAAAAAGCCCGACACATAGCCCGCCGGAATACCCAGCGCGCGCAGGGCGGCAATCATCACATGCGAAAAATCCTGACAGACGCCGTGGCGCTTGGCAAAAGCCTCGCCCGGGGGCGTATCGACATCGGTGGCGTTTGGATCGAAGCGCATTTCCGAATGGATCGCGTTTGCCACAGCCTCGACCGTTTGGCGCACGGTCAGGTTTGTCTTGGCCCAGGCGGCGGCGAAAGCGGCGATTTCTGGTTCCACCCCCACCCGTTTCGAGACCCCCAGAAAATGATGCGGCGACTGCGGCTTTAGGCTGCGATAGGCGGTAATTTCGGCGGCCAGTGCGCCCAAACCGGGCGACAGGTCCAGACTATTGGCGGGTTGCAGCCGTTCGGCCCGCGCTTGTAGCTTGAATTCGATCTGGTCGATCGGCTGATGGTAGCTCAGAATGCTCATCGCATTGCCAAAAAAATCTGCCGTGTCGCGCCGTTCTGCCGGGATGGGATCGACCGTCAGCAAGCGCGCCGTCACCCATTGGCGCCCCGGCAGGTTCGACGGCAGCAACCGCACCACGGTTCGGGCGCGGTCCGAGGGTGCCCCGTAGTGATAGCCGATGGACAAGCGGATGTCGTAAATCATGGCGCTCTCTAGGCCAAATATGCCGCAAAAAGCCCTGTCGATACATCGGCCAAGGCGGCGCGCAGATCTGCAAGGCATTCGGGCGTGATGTCCGTGGGATGTGCAACCACCAACTGGGTTTCCAGCCGCAAGAGTGTGCCCAGCACATCGGATACCCGCCCCGAAACTTGAGCGCGTGGCAAATCCCTGGCGATGCGCCGCATGGCCGTGACCTGAAACAGGATGGCGCGCGGGTTGCACGCATCCAGCGCCAGCAAGTCATTCACGGTTTCCCATGTCGGATCAATGCGGTAGCGGCGCTGATGGGTGATCCGGCTGTCACCATATTCCAGCGCCATGTCCAGCAGCCCCAAGCCCGGCCCATCCCCCACCATGCTGGCGGTCAACACGGCCGCCGCGGCATCTGCCCGTTCCAGCGCGCGCCCAAAGGTGAGGAAACGCCAACCAGAGGTGCGATGCATATTTTCGTGCACAAGCCCGTTGAAGCCAGTGATCTTGCGCAACAAAATGCCCAATTGCCGCGCGCATTCGTCACCCGGTTGAATATTGTCCGACATTGCCGCCAAACTGGTCATCAGGTCTGTCAGCGCGGCCCAACCATCGACCGAGAAGCGGTCACGCACGCGCCCGGCACAAAGCCGTGCCGCCCCAAGCATCGGGTCCAGCGTTTGATGCGCGGGATGTGCCACGTCTATGAACATGGCCTTTAGAAGGTTGGCAATTTGACCAAGGCTCGCATCTTCGGGATCGCCGGTTTCTGCCAGGCGCAAATGGTAGCCGCGCAGCAGACGAATAGCCCCTTCGGCCCGTTCGACATAGCGGCCAAGCCAGAACAGGTTGTCGGCGGCGCGACTGGGCAGCGCGCCGGTATCTTCTCGGCGGAAGCGTTCGTGGTCGAACAAGGTTTCTGGCGCAGCCGGGCGGTCGCACATGATCCACACATCGGCGACGGACCCGCCTTGCTGCATGGATAACGCGCCCGCATCTTCCGTGCGGCCAACACGCGCATAACCGCCGGGCAAAAACACCCAGCCTTGCGCGGTGCGCGCGGCGAAGACCCGCACGCTCATCGGGCGGGGCAGCAACCGATCTTCCACCCAAGCGGGGGTGCTGGACAGGGTCACAGCTTCTTGCCCGACAAGGTTTGGGGCATGAAGGTCGATCCAATCTGCCAGTTCATTGCCGTGCAAGGTCCGGGCGGCATCGCCAACGCCATCCGCATGGCCAATATCGAAGGGCAGCGCACGGCTCAGAGCCTCGCCAATGAACATTTTCTCGGCATTTGTCTTGACGAAGTTGCGTTCCGAAGGCTGGCCACACCACCATGTGGCGATATTGGGCATTTTCAGTTTTTCGCCCAGCAGAACCCGCGAAATCTTGGGCAGAAACGCCAGCAGCGCACGGGTTTCCAAAATGCCGGAGCCAAGCGCATTGACAAGGTTGACATTGCCCTGGCGCACCGCGTCGACCAGCCCCGGCGTGCCGATCTGAGAGGCTTCGTCCAATTCCAGCGGGTCGGCATAGGCCGTATCAAGCCGCCGCCACAAGACGCCCACATGCTGCGGACCAGACACGGTGCGCACTTGAACGGTGCCATTCTCGACAATCAGGTCCTCGCCTTCCAGCAGTGGTAGGCCAAGGTAACGCGCAACATAGGTATGTTCAAAATAAGTATCATTGCCCGGTCCGGGCGACAGGATCGCGGCGCGCCCCCCGGCGCTGTTCAGATCATCCAAAGCGGCCCGAAAGGTGCGAAAAAACCCAGCCAAGCGGCGCACATTCGCCCGCGGGGTCGGTTCGGGAAAAATGCGCGCGGTGGCCATGCGGTTTTCGAGCGCAAACCCGGCCCCGGAGGGCGATTGCGTGCGATCCCCCAGGACCAGCCACGACCCATCAGGGCTGCGCCCGATTTCGAAAGCGATGAGGTGCAGAAAATGGCCCGATGCGGGTTTCATGCCGACCAAGGGTCGGTGCCATTCGGGGTTTTGGGCGATCAGGGCGGCGGGCAAATGACCCTCGCGCACCAAGCGCCCCTCTCCATACAGATCAGCGACCACGCGTTCCAAAAGCTCTGCGCGCTGTGTCAGGCCAGCGCAGATCGCCTCCCAGTCGCGTTCCTGCAAGATGACGGGGATGTGGCTAAGCGGCCATTCGCGTTCTTGCAGCGGGTCTGCGCTGTATTGGCGAAAGAACACGCCCGCATCGCGCAGATACCTGTCCCCGCGGGCGAAGCGCTCGACCAGTTGGTCGGGCGTCAGCTTGGCAAGCTGCGCCATGAACGCGGTCCAAGCCGGGCGCATGGTGCCGCTGGCATCGAACAGCTCATCCGCGACCCCTGGCCGCAATTTGTAATCGGCCAGCAACGGGGTTTGGGAGGCGTATTGTGCCTGTCCGTTCATGCAAGACCTGCTGGTCGGCGCAGGTCCAGCGTCAGCGGAAATTCCGGGTGCGGGGTTTCGCGCGCGGGTATGTAGCCCCCCGAGGTATGGCCATGTGGCTCGAACCGCGCCAAACGGCGCGCTTCTGCCTCGTTGCCGTTGATGGGGAAGGTTTCGTAATTGCGCCCACCGGGATGGGCCACATGGTAGACACAGCCGCCGATTGGACGCCCGTTCCATGTGTCGTAGATGTCAAAGGTCAGTGGGGCGTTCACGGGCAGAACCGGGTGCAACGCCTCTGCGGGTTGCCATGCCTTGAACCGCACCGCGCCCACGCTTTCACCAGCCGTGCCACTAGCAGCCATGGGCACCGGGCGCTGGTTGCACATCACGCGGTAACGGTCGGTCGCGGCCCCTGTCAGCTTGACCTGCAAGCGCTCGACAGAACTGTCAGTGTAGCGCACCGTGCCGCCAATCGCGCCGGTTTCGCCCAGCACATGCCAAGGTTCCAGCGCTTGGCGCAGTTCCAGCTTCACGCCTTCGACCGTCACTTCGCCGCAGAAGGGGAAGCGGAACTCGGCCTGCGCTTCATACCAGACAGGGTCCAGATCGAAGCCATGGTCGCGCAGGTCGCGCAGCAAGGTCAGGAAATCTTCCCACAAGAAGTGCGGCAGCATGAAGCGGTCATGCAGCACCGTGCCCCAACGCACGGGCCGCCCCTCGACCGGGTTGTTCCAAGCGCGTGCGATGATAGCGCGGATCAAAAGCTGTTGGGCAAGGTTCATGCGCGGATGTGGCGGCATCTCGAAGCCGCGGAATTCGACCAGCCCCAGACGCCCGGTCGGGCCATCGGGGGAATAGAGCTTGTCGATGCAAATCTCTGCGCGGTGGGTGTTGCCCGTTACATCGGTCAGCATGTTGCGCAACAGACGGTCGACCAACCACGGCGGCGGTGCCAGCCCCTCTCCCGGCTTTGGAAACTGCGACAGCGCGATTTCCAACTCATAAAGCGTGTCGTGCCGCGCTTCGTCAATGCGTGGGGCCTGACTGGTCGGGCCGATGAACAGGCCCGAAAACAGGTAGCTGAGCGACGGGTGCCGCTGCCACATCAGAATAAGCGATTTCAGAACATCCGGGCGGCGCAGGAAGGGGCTGTCATTGGGCGTCGCGCCCCCGACAACAACGTGATTGCCGCCGCCGGTGCCAGTGTGGCGCCCGTCGATCATGAATTTGTCGGCCCCAAGGCGGCAATTGCGGGCTTCTTCGTAAATTGCCTCTGTAGTGGCGACGCAATCGTCCCAGCTATGGGCGGGGTGGATGTTCACCTCTATCACGCCGGGATCGGGGGCCACTCGGATCACGTTCAAGCGCGGGTCATGCGGTGGCGCATAGCCTTCGATATGGATGGGCAATCCCATCTCTTTCGCCGTAGCCTCTGCGGCGGCCAGCAGGTCAAGATAATCTTCGGCATCCTCGACCGGCGGCATGAACACGCACAGCCGCCCGTCGCGCGGTTCGACCGACAAGGCCGTGCGCACCGCACCGTCGATCGGGCCCAAGTGCTGTTCGACCACCTCTTGCGTTGCCCCGCCGGATTTCAGCGCAGACACACGCTGCGTATGCTCTGCCGTGGCCTCTGGCAGGCTGGGCGCGGCATGGTAATCGGGCAATGGCCCACGTGGTGCCGTTGGATCTGTCACATAGGTGTAAGGAAATTGCGCTGGCGGCACATAGGGCAGCGTGCCCAAGGGCAGCCGGTAGCCTACCGCGCTATCGCCCGGCACCAGAAACAACTTGCCGCGCCGCAATTTCCACTTCTCAGAACGCCATTTATGCCCCGAAGCCCGGCCCTGCCAGCGTTGGATTGGCAAAATATGACCCGCCGCTTCGGTCAGGCCGCGCCCAAAGACGCGCGCGATGCGGGCACGCTCTTCGGGGTCCTTCAGCTTGGAATTTTCAGGCGTCACGTTTTCGGGCAGGTTGCCTTCCTTGATGATCCACTCTGCCGGGTCCTCATAAGCGGGAACAACGAATTCAGCCCCGACACCAAGCCGGTCGGCGATGCCTTCCAGAAAACGGGCGGCGTCGGTTGTGGTGGCCCCGGTCTGCGCGCCTTCTTCGGCAACCAAAGCCGCATCCGACCATACCGGCTTGCCATCATGGCGCCAATACAGCGAGAAGGTCCAGCGCGGCAGGGTTTCGCCCGGATACCATTTGCCTTGGCCATAATGCAAAAAACCACCCGGCGCGAAACGATCACGCAAACGGCGGATCAGTTGGTCGGCCAAGCCGCGCTTCATCGGACCAACGGCGGCGGTGTTCCATTCGGCACTTTCGAAATCGTCGATGGACACGAAGGTCGGCTCGCCCCCCATGGTCAGGCGCACATCGCCCGCCTGAAGTGCGGCATCGACCTTGCGGCCGGTGTCGTTCAGCTTGGCCCATGCGTTGTCGGAAAACGGCTTGGTGATGCGCGGATGCTCGGCCACGCGCGTCACGCGCATGTCGAAATCGAACGCGGTCTCGGCATAGCTTGCCATGCCGGAAATTGGGGCGGCGTTGCGGAAATGCGGGGTCGCGGCCAACGGAATATGACTTTCGCCCGTCAAAAGGCCCGAGGTCGGGTCCAGCCCGATCCAGCCCGCACCGGGAAGATAGACCTCTACCCAAGCATGCAGGTCGGTGAAGTCGTGGTCGGTGCCCGATGGGCCATCCAGCGATTTCACATCGGGCTTCAACTGGATCAGGTAGCCCGACACGAACCGCGCCGCAAAGCCCAGATGGCGCAGCACCTGCACCAACAGCCAGCTTGAATCGCGGCATGACCCGGATTTCTTTGTCAGGGTTTCTTCGGGCGTCTGCACCCCCGGCTCCATCCGGATGGTGTAGCCGATCTCTTGCGCCACGCGGGCATTCAGCCCGACCAAGAAATCGACAATGCGCGTCTGGTCAAACCCGATAGAGCCGATGAATTTCGCCAGTTGCGGCCCTTCGGCCTCTGGCGTGCGGTAAATTACAAGGTCTTGGCGCAGGTCTTCCGGATAGTCGAAGGGCCAATGCTCTGCGCTATCCTCGACAAAGAAATCGAACGGGTTGTAGACGGTCATGTCAGCAACCAGATCGACCTCTATCTTGAATTCGCGCACGGGTTCGGGGAACACGAAGCGCGCCATCCAATTGCCATAGGGGTCTTGCTGGTGATTGACGAAATGCCCACCGGG
>JAFGVZ010000063.1 GCA_016937725.1 Paracoccaceae bacterium
AACAAGCGCCAAAACCTCGCGCAGGGTCGGGATACGTTCAGATGTGCCGCGCAAGCGCAGACGGGTTAATTCTGCGCGTGTCCGGGCGGCGACCAAGCCCTTGGCGCGTGTCAGCCGGTCCAGATGGTCATCATGGAACACCATCGCCACGCCGTCGCGGCTGGCTTGCAGGTCAATCTCTATGCCGTAGCCCGCTGATATAGCCGCCGCGATGGCCGCGCGGGAATTCTCCGGACCTGCGCCTCCATGCAACGCGCGATGCGCGATGGGGCGGGCCAGAAAGATATCGGGCAGGTCAGCCAATCTCGAATATGCCTTCGATCTCGACCGCCACACCCAAGGGCAGGCTGGGCGCGCCGACGGCGGCGCGGGCATGGCGCCCCGCTTCGCCAAAGACCGCGACCATCAGATCGGAACAGCCATTCACCACCTTGGGCTGGTCGGTAAAAGCGGCGGTGCAATTCACGAAACCGGTCAGCTTGACCACGCGTTTCACGCGGGTCAGATCGCCGCCGCAAGCTGCGCGCAGTTGCGCAATCAGTGCAAGACCGCAGGCGCGGGCGGCGTTCACACCCTCCTCGACAGAGGTGTCGGCACCCAGTTTGCCGCAGATCAGCCCGTCCGGCCCGCTGGCGATTTGCCCAGAGATGAACACCAAATTCCCGCTTTGCACGAAGGGCACATAATTTGCGGCGGGCGCGGGCGCGTTGGGCAGGGTCAGGCCAAGCTCTGCAATGCGGGCTTCGATAGGGTTGGACATGGGGGAACCTCCGGTTTTGGCGCTGCCAGCACTATGCCCGAATGTCACCCATGCGAAAGGGGGAATCCCGTCGCAGCCTAGACCAGCCGCGACACCTCGACCGCCGCGCGCACGAAATCGGCAAAGAGCGGATGCGGCTCGAACGGTTTCGATTTCAGTTCGGGATGGAACTGCACGCCAATGAACCACGGGTGGTCGGCATATTCGACGATTTCCGGCAACGACCCGTCGGGCGACAGGCCAGAAAAGCACAGGCCCTTATCTTCCAAGGCTTTGCGGAACTTGGTGTCCACTTCGTAGCGGTGGCGGTGGCGTTCCTCGATCCGGGTGGTGCCGTAAATTTCCGCCACCCGAGAGCCTTCCAGCAGGTTGGCATTATACGACCCAAGGCGCATGGTGCCGCCCTTGTCGTCGCCCAGCTTGCGTTCAACCTTGTGGTTGCCCTGAACCCATTCTTTCAGGTGGTAAACCACGGGCGTAAAACGCTTTTGCCCCGCCTCATGGTCGAATTCCTCGGACCCGGCATCGGCAATTCCCGCCAAGTTGCGCGCAGCCTCGATACAGGCCATCTGCATGCCCAGGCAGATCCCGAAATAGGGGATTTTCTTGGTCCGCGCATAGGTCGCAGCACGGATTTTGCCTTCGGTGCCGCGCTCGCCAAAGCCGCCGGGCACCAGAATGGCGTGATAGGGTTCCAAGGCGCTGGAAGGGTCTTCGCTGTCAAACACCTCGGCGTCGATCCAATCCACCTGCACCTTGACGCGGTTTGCAATACCGCCATGCACAAGCGCTTCCTTGATCGATTTGTAAGCGTCTTCAAGCTGCACATATTTGCCCACGATGGCGATGCGGACTTCGCCCTCTGGGTGCTGCAAGCGGTCCATCACGTCATGCCAGCGGTCAAGCTGCGGGCGCGGCGCGGGATTAATGCCGAAAGCGTCCAGCACGGCTTGGTCAAGCCCCGCTTCGTGATAGGCAAGCGGCGCTTCATAGATGGATTTCAGGTCATAGGCCGGGATCACCGCTTCGGGCCGGACATTGCAGAACAGCGCAATTTTCTGGCGTTCCTTTTCCGGGATCGGGTGCTCGGACCGGCAGACCAGCACATCGGGCGCGATGCCGATGCTTTGCAATTCCTTGACCGAATGCTGGGTTGGCTTTGTTTTCAACTCGCCCGACGCTGCCAGATAGGGCAGCAGGGTCAGATGCATGAAAATGCACTGGCCGCGCGGGCGCTCATGGCTGAACTGGCGGATGGCTTCAAAGAACGGCAGGCCTTCGATGTCACCTACTGTGCCGCCAATCTCGCACAGCATGAAATCGACCTCATCTTCGCCCACGGCAAGGAAGTCTTTGATTTCATTGGTCACATGCGGGATGACCTGAATGGTCCGGCCAAGGTAATCGCCCCGGCGCTCTTTCTCCAGAACGTTGGAATAAATCCGCCCCGACGACACCGAATCGGTGCGCCGTGCGGCCACGCCGGTGAATCGCTCGTAATGCCCAAGGTCCAGATCGGTTTCCGCGCCGTCATCTGTGACGAAAACCTCGCCATGTTCAAAAGGCGACATCGTGCCGGGGTCTACGTTCAGATAGGGGTCTAGCTTGCGCAGCCGCACGGTAAAGCCGCGCGCTTGCAACAAAGCCCCCAAAGCCGCAGAGGCAAGGCCCTTGCCAAGGCTAGAGACGACACCACCGGTAATGAAAATATAACGCGCCATGGGTCTGCTCGGACCTCCCCGTGAAGTGTCAAAATTGGAAAACGGCGCGCGATACGGCACACCTTCACGGGAGTATTGCCTTACCCCAGATCATGCCCGCCCGCAAGCTTCTGCGCCTTACTCCGCCGGGGGCGGTGCCAGCGAATCGTCCGTCAGGCTGGGCGGCAGCAGGCTGTCGCCCGCAGGCAGGTCGGGCGCCACGGGTGCTTCGACCGGGGCGGGCACGCCCAACCGGTCCAGAACCGAGGTGCTGGCGGATTGTTGCGCGGCCAGAACTGTCAGGAAAAGCGAGGTGCAGATAAACCCGATCGCCAGCGCCCAAGTCAGCTTGGCCATGGCCGTCAGGGGCGGACGGCCTGCGGTTGGGTTGCCATCGCCACCGCCAATGCCAAGCCCGCCCCCTTCGGAGCGTTGCACCAGCACGACGCCGATCAAGGACAGCGCCAGCAGAAGATGAACGATCAGCACGACATTTTGCATCAGGAAACCCGCTCTTCGCTTATCCGGCCTACTTAGGGGTTGCGAAAGCCGCCTGCAACCCCGCATCGCAGGGGGGAAACCCTCAGTTTCGGGTTTTCGATGCCGCCGCAACAGGGTAAGACCGGATCGGTTTCAGCAAGGAAGGGTCCGGGAATGGCCAATGTCGTGGTTGTCGGCGCTCAATGGGGCGACGAAGGCAAGGGCAAGATCGTCGATTGGTTGTCCGAACGCGCCGATGTGGTGGCGCGGTTTCAGGGCGGCCACAATGCCGGACACACTCTTGTTATTGATGGCAAGGTCTACAAGCTGCATGCGTTGCCCTCGGGCGTGGTGCGGGGCGGTAAGCTGTCGGTCATCGGAAATGGCGTGGTTCTTGACCCGTGGCATTTGGTGCAAGAGATCGAAACGATCCGCGCCCAAGGGGTCGAGATCACGCCAGAGACATTGATGATCGCGGAAAACACGCCGCTGATTCTGCCGTTCCATGGCGAATTAGACCGTGCGCGCGAAAACCAGAACTCGGTTGCGAAAATCGGCACAACCGGGCGCGGCATTGGTCCGGCCTACGAGGACAAGGTGGGCCGCCGCGTGATCCGCGTGGCCGATCTGGCCGATGACGCCACGCTGGAACTGCGCGTGGATCGCGCGCTTGTGCATCATGATGCGCTGCGCCGGGGCTTGGGGCTGCCGGAAATCGACCGTGCCGCCCTTTTGGCCAGCCTGCGTGAGATTGCGCCGCAAATCCTGCCCTTCGCTGCCCCGGTCTGGAAGGTGCTGCAAGACAAGCGCAAGGCCGGAAAGCGCATCCTCTTTGAGGGCGCACAGGGCGCGCTTCTGGATGTGGATTTTGGCACTTACCCGTTCGTCACCTCGTCCAACGTGATTGCGGGGCAGGCGGCGACGGGCGTGGGCGTTGGCCCCGGTGCGATTGATTTCGTGCTGGGCATTGTCAAAGCCTATACCACCCGCGTGGGTGAAGGTCCCTTCCCGACCGAATTGCTGGACGATGACGGTCAGCGGCTGGGCGAACGCGGGCATGAATTCGGCACCACAACGGGGCGCAAGCGCCGTTGCGGCTGGTTCGATGCCTGCCTCGTGCGCCAGACCTGCGCCACGTCGGGCGTGAACGGCATTGCGCTCACGAAGCTCGATGTTCTGGACGGGTTCGAGACGCTGAAAATCTGCGTGGGCTATGATCTGGACGGCACTGTTCTCGATTACCTGCCCACGGCGGCAGAGGCGCAAGCGCGCTGCACGCCCGTTTATGAGGAGATGCCGGGTTGGTCGGAATCGACCGAGGGTGCGCGGTCATGGGCCGATCTGCCCGCCAATGCCATCAAATATGTCCGCCGCGTGGAAGAGTTGATTGGCTGCCCGGTCGCGCTACTTAGCACGTCACCCGAACGCGAAGACACTATCCTAGTCACAGACCCCTTCGAGGATTGATGGCCCTTTCATACAAAGCCCGCAAACGTTGGTCGATCTTCGCCCTTGTGGTGGCGCTGCCGCTTTACATTGTCGTCACTGTCAACGTGGTCGAGATGTTTGACCGTCCACCTTTCTTGATAGAGTTGCTCATCTATGTCGTGCTGGGCATTATCTGGACTTTTCCGTTGAAGCGGGTTTTCCTAGGTGTCGGCAAACCAGACCCCGACGCGCCGCCCGAGCAATAAGCCATACAAAAAAGCCCCGGCGCTATGGCCGGGGCTTTTTTGTGAGGTGGCGGATTCAGCGTTGGGCGTATTTGCGCGCAGGCTCGTCATATTCTGACGCGGGCGCAAGCCGAAAGTTCCCGGCAGTGCCGCGTTCCAGACGCCCCTCGCGCAAGAGCGTGCCAAAACCGCGCAGCATGTCTTCGCGGCTGACTTCCTTGCCCTCGTTATAGGCCAGAACAAAGGCCATCAGGTCGGGGCGCGAAAATTCATCTTGCCCAAGGATATGGGTCGAATAGGCCGCTGCTGCTTCGATCTGGTCATCCAGCAGCCATGCGTCCACGTCATCGGCAAATGCTTTGAACGCGGCCACGGTTTCGGCAGCGATCGGGGCTTTCGCGGCTTCGGTGATGATCGTCTCTACGGTCTGCTCGGCGCGCACACGGCGCGGGCGGATCGGTCCGCTCGCCGCGGGCGCTTCATCGACGCGCTGCTCGGATACCAGCACAAGCGGCGCGCGCGCGCTGGTTGGCCTCTCGGACCGGCGCTCGCCAACCATGGCGGGCCGACGCGGACGCGGCGCAATTGCTTCGGCAGGCTCTTCCACCGGGGCGGCGGCTGCGGCCTCGACGGGGCGTGCCGTTTTCGGGGCGACAGCTGCCGGACGGCGCACGGCGACAGGTGCGGGTTCCGGGGCCTGCTGCGGCTCTACCTTGGGTGCTTCTGCGACGATGTCGTCTTCGTCATCCAGTTCATCCCAAGCGTCGTCGCTGGCCTCGGGGAAGGTCGGACCTTTCGCCTTGGCCAGCAACTCGGCCTTTGCCAATGCGGGTTCCAGCGGGGCAGGGGTGTCCATACCCGCGCGATATTTGTCGATTTCGCGGTCCTGCTCGATATCGCGGCGGCGCGGGCCTTCCACGATTTCTTCCGCGCGGGTGGCGGCAACAGCGACCTTGATATGCTCGAACGTTTCGCGGCGGCGCACGGAATCGCGCTCGCCCAGTTCCGACTTCGCGGTTTCCAGCAGGCGTTCTGCGGTGGCGTCTGCGTCGCCGGGGATGCGCTTCTTGGCCTTGCGGTTGAAATGCGGGTGTTTGATGACGGCTTCTTGCTCGATTTCCGCC
This sequence comes from Paracoccaceae bacterium, assembly GCA_016937725.1. Classification (GTDB taxonomy): domain Bacteria; phylum Pseudomonadota; class Alphaproteobacteria; order Rhodobacterales; family Rhodobacteraceae; genus Roseinatronobacter. Next base: position 5,738 of record JAFGVZ010000063.1, read on the forward strand.
AATTCGTCGACCAACGCGGCCTCTGACCCACCGGATAGCCCGGTATTGCCCAGCACGGCGCGGATTTCGCTGCGGAGGCTTTCGATAGAGTGACGCTCTGCTTCCAAACGAGCGGCATCTGCCAGCTCTCGCTCCAGCTCTGCTTCGAAATCGTTCTCGTCGTGGTCTGCCACCTGCTCAGCTTTGGCAGCATGTTCCGTGTCGTCGGGGGTGTCTGCTTCCGCGACTTCCTGCTCCGCAGGCTCGTCTTGAGCAGGTTCTGCTTCATCCTCTGCAAAGGCAACTTCTTCCAAGCCGTCTTCACTTTTAACTTCGGCGATCGGTGCCGGAGCGACTTTTGGCTGCGGCTGTGTCGGTTGCGATACCGAAACGGCCTCGTCCGCTTCCTCTTCGTCCTCGTCAAACAGGCCAAAATCGTCAAATTCCTCGTCGGCATCAGCCTTCGTCTCAGGCTCTGCAACCGCGGTGGTATCAGTGGCTTGCGCCGGTTCATCCTCGATCTCTGGCTGGGTGTCCATATCGTCGGACAACGCATCTTCGACGAAATCGTCTTCGTCCGCCACCGCTGGCGTGTCGTTCAATGCTTCTGCGGGCATGTCCTCGGCCACATCGTCCATAAGCCCGGCAAGGGTATCTTCCAAAGTATCGGTCTCAGAATCGACCATCGGCTCGGCATCGGCCATGTCGTCGGCGCTGCTGTCGGTGATGGGCTGGTCATACGGCTCAGCGTCGGCCGCTGCCTCGGATTCCGACTTCGCAACTGCGGCGCGGATTCGCGCGAGCTTGTCAGATATGTCTGACGATTCTGCCTCTGGCGCGGCCACGGCGGCCATCATGGCTGCCGGAGCAACGCTTGCTTGGGCCGGGCGCGGAGTGTCCGCGATGGGGGCTGCCAGTGCAGGGCTGACTGCGCCGGACTGCTGACGCAGCACGATCCCGTTTTCCTGAACCTGCGTTTCCACGCGGCGTTTGACTTCACGCTCTGCAATGCGATGCAGCATCTCTGCATCCGGGGTTGGGGGTTCCGCCCCGAAATAGCGGTCCTGCGCGGCCAGATCGCGGAAATACTCCGCAATTGCCTGCATGGTGCCGAAGGGTTCGTCGAACCCTTCCAACGTGCACGAAAACGTGCCGTAGGACACAGTAAGTATCTTGCTTGGACCAACCATCACATCGCTCTTAATTTAACTGCACATTTCCTGAAGATCACGGATCAGCAAAGCGATTACATGTTTGAACTTGGGTTTTTTGATGATCTGTTTATGACCAAGGTCCCAGTCCCATGCCGTAATCAAAGGTAGCCCATTGCCCCCGATTTTCCAAACACAGTCTGGCGTCACGCTGGCAGGCGGCGCCGGATTCGACCTGCCGACGCTGAAAGAAGCCTTGGCGCTGGCCCCGGATCTGTTGGCCGCCGATGGTGGCGCGAACCATCTGGACGATTTTGGCCATGCTCCGCTGGCGGTGATCGGGGATCTTGATTCGATCCGACCCGCGTTGCGCGAAAGGCTGGGGGCGCGGGTGCACCATATTCCCGAACAAGACAGCACCGATCTGGACAAATGCCTGCGGTCGGTGGATGCGCCCTTCGTGCTGTGCGTGGGGTTTCTTGGCGCACGGCTGGACCATACGGTATCTGCGATGACGGCATTGGTGCGCCATGGTCGCGCGCGGGCGCTGTTGATCGGGCCGGAAGATATCTGCCTGCTTGCCCCGCCGGAACTACACTTGCCCTTGGCCAAAGGCGCGCGGGTGTCGTTGTTTCCGATGGGGCCTGTCACGGGCCAGTCCAGCGGGCTGGAATGGCCGATTGACGGGATCGCGTTTTCGCCGGACCACCGCATCGGCACACTCAACCGCATGGCGGGTGCGGAACTGCGCCTGAGTGTCAGCGCACCGCGCATGCTTTTGATGTTGGAGCGTGCGACCCTCGGGCTGGTGTTGCCCGCGCTTCTCAGGGCACCCGATTGGTAAATCCAGAAAATCTGTTGCGTCGACTCGGTGAAGCGCCTAAAGCCAAGGAAGCTTTGGTCCGGGGGTGCGAACCTTCGGTTAAAATGGGAACGTGGTGCGCGGCCAGATCGGCCACTAGTCCACGACTGCCCCCGCAACTGTAAGCGGCGAGCGATGTCGGCATATGCCACTGTGGTGCAAACCACGGGAAGGCCCGGCAAAGCGACGACCCGCAAGTCAGGAGACCTGCCAAAGTGTTCACCCTATCCCGGCGCGGGCGGCGCTGCGGGTAACGGTTTTACCGTAGCGGTGGCATCTTTCGCCGTCTGCGGTGCGTGCTGCACCTGC
>JAFGVZ010000064.1 GCA_016937725.1 Paracoccaceae bacterium
CGGCGGATGGCGGTGCATTTCTGCCCTGCCTTGGCGGTCATCTCGCGCATCACCTCGCGGATGAACAGGTCGAATTCGGGCGTGTCGGGCGTGGCATCTGGCCCCAGAATGCAGGCGTTCAGGCTGTCGGCTTCCATCGTGAAGCGGGTGGAATTTCCGATGATCGCGGGGTGTGCTTTCAGCATCTGCCCGGTTGACGCTGACCCGGTGAAGGTGACGACATCCTGCCCCGTCACATGGTCGAGCATGTCGCCCACGCTGCCGCAAACCAGTTGCAACGCGCCTTCGGGCAAAAGCCCAGTGGCCAGAATGCGCCGCACGACCAACTCGGTCAGATAGGCGGTCTGGCTAGCGGGTTTCACGATGGCAGGCATACCGGCCAGCAAGTTGGGGGCGAGCTTTTCCAACATCCCCCAGACAGGGAAATTGAACGCGTTGATATGCACGGCAACCCCGCGCAGGGGCGTCAGGATATGCCGCGCGGAAAAGCTGTTATCCGCCGATAACGTCTCGACAGCCCCATCGGTCAGCACACGGGTATTGGGCAATTCGCGGCGCGCCTTGGATGCGTAGTTCAGAAGTGTGCCAATCCCGCCGTCAATGTCGATCCAGCCGTCTTTCGACGTAGCTCCGGTGGCCAATGACAGGGCGTGAAAGTCGTCCTTTTGGTCCAGCAGCGCCAGCCCGATTGCCTTCAGCATCAGCGCGCGCTCATGCACTGTCATGGCGCGTAAGGCTGCCCCCGCGCTTCGGCCGTGGGCCAAGGCTTCGGCCATATCCAAACCCGTGGCGTCAATCTCGGCCACAACCGTGCCCGTCGCGGCATCCAGCAGCGGCTTATACGCCCCGCGCCCGTCGCGCCACGCGCCGCACAAGTAGCTTTGCAGCCGCATCTTTTGGCGTGCATCCAGCATCGCGGATCCTTTCAGGTATCGTAGCTTAGCACCAACGTGTCGCTGATCGGTGTGCATTGGCAGGTCAGCACATAGCCCGCGCGCACCTCGTAATCTTCCAGCGCGTGATTGACGGCCATCTCTGCTGCGCCCTCCAGCACCTTGGCGCGGCAGGTCGAACACACGCCCGCCTTGCAGGAATAGGGCGCGTCCAGATTGGCACCAAGGGCCGCTTGCAGCACTGTGGTGCCGTCCATCGGCATGTCGATGCGGCGGGTGGTGCCATCGAGCGAGATGGAGACCGCGCAGGTCTTGCCCTTGGCATCCGCGATGGCCGCGGCAGGCTTTGCCGCGCGCCCCGGTTGGGCGGCGCCGAACAGCTCATACTTGATCTGATTATCGCTCATCCCATGCGCACGCAGCGATCCGGCAATGGTCTGCATCAATGCTTCCGGCCCGCAGATGAATGCGGTGGTCACGGCGCTCAGGTCAATCCACTGGGTGAACAGCTTGTCCAGTTTGGCCGCATCCAGCCGCCCGGTGAACAGGTCAATCTCTTGCGCGTCCTGCCCCAGAATGTGCAGCACCGACAGGCGGCTCAGATACTGGTCCTTCAGGTCGTCCAGCTCTCCCCGGAACATGATCGACGCAATCCGCCGATTGGCATAAACCAGCGTGACGCGCGATTGAGGTTCGCGCGCCAGCACCGTGCGGATGATGGACAGGATGGGCGTAATCCCGGACCCTGCGGCGAACATCAGGTAATGCCGCGCATCATCGGGCGCGAGGGGGGTGTGGAACTTGCCTTGGGGTGGCATGGCCTCCAGCACGTCACCCGGTTTCAATTCGGTATTGGCCCAAGTGCTGAACGCGCCACCTTCGACCCGCTTTATGCCCACACGCAAGGCGCCGTCATCCAGCCCCGCGCAAATGGAATAGGACCGCCGCAATTCCTGCCCGTCGAAGTCGCGTCGGAAGGTCAGGTATTGGCCTTGGATAAAGCGGAATGCGTCCGTGTCCTGCGGCTGCAAAGTGACAACCACGCTGTCGCTTGTGTCGTGGGCCACATCGGTCACGGTCAGGGGGTGGAAACGGCTCATGCGCGCGCCCTCAGATACATTTGAAATAGTCGAACGGTTCCAAGCAGTCGCGGCACTGATACGCCGCCTTGCAGGGGGTGGACCCGTGTTGGCTGACCTTCTGCGTCTGCGCGGACCCGCAGCGCGGGCAGGCCACGACCAACGCCCCGCCGGTCAGCCGCTTCACCCGACCGGCCACCACGCCCGAAGCCGCTGTGCCATCCACAGGCGGCGCGATGCCGTAAGCGCGCAGCTTCTCGCGCGCGGCGTCTGTCAGCCAGTCGGTGGTCCAAGGCGGCGACAGGCGCTGCTGCATCCGAACGTTGGCCACGCCTTTCTCGCGCAAGGCGCGCTCAATCTCGAAATTGATGAAAGCGGTGGCGGGACAGCCCGAATAGGTGGGGGTCACGGTCACGACAACCGTATCCCCATCCAGCGCCACATCGCGCACGATGCCCAGTTCCGTGACAGAGATCACCGGGATCTCGGGGTCCGGCACCTCTGCCAGCCAGTCCCAGACTTGCGCCATGTTTACCATGTTGCGTCCGGGTAGGCGCGCGGCAGGAATTGCATAATCGCCAGCATATGGCCCAGATGTTCCGAGTGCTGACCCTGCTTGCCGCCCTTATGCATGAAGCTGCCGTCGGGAATAACAAGCGTCGCCTCTGCCAGCACATCGCGCACCAGCGCGTCCCATGTGCCGCGCAAGCCGGTGAGATCAGGCATGATCCCGGCCTCTGCCAGCGCGATGTCGGTCGCATCCGGCACCATCATCTCGCCCGTATAGGGCCAGAGCATGTCCAGCGCGTCCTGCATGCGCGCATGGCTTTCATCCGACCCGTCCCCCAACCGGATCACCAGATCGGCAGAGCGTTCCAGATGATACGCCACTTCCTTCCCGGCCTTCTCAGCAATCTCTGCCACCCGCGCATCCTGCGACTGGGCCAAGCCCGCCAGCATCGGCTGGTGCCATGCATCGAACAGGAATTGGCGCATCAGCGTGTGGCCGAAATCGCCATTCGGGCGCTCGACCAGCAGCAGGTTGCGAAACTCCCAGACATCGCGGTGAAAGGCCAGCGCATCGGCTGTGCGCCCCCTGCCTTCGACCTCACCCGCCAGCCCCAACCACATTTGCGTCTGGCCAATCAGGTCCAGCGCGGTATTGGCCAGCGCGATGTCTTCTTCCAACACCGGCGCATGGCCGCACCATTCCGAGACACGATGCCCAAGCACCAACGTGCTGTCGCCCAAGCGGCACAGCCCTTCGAACATGGCCGCGTCCAGATCCACAACCGCGCTCATCACATATGCCCGATCTCGTCGGGGATGTCGAAAAAGCTGGGGTGGCGGTAAACCTTGTCCTGCGACGGCTCGAACATCGGGCCTTTATCAGACGGGCTGGACGCCGTGATCGCCACCGAGGGCACGACCCAGATGCTCACCCCTTCATTGCGCCGGGTGTAAACATCCCGCGCATGACGCATCGCCATCTCGGCATCGGGCGCGTGCAGGCTGCCGACATGGCGGTGGTTCAGCCCGTGCTGACCGCGAATGAAGATCTCCCACAGGGGCCATTCCGCAGACATCGCTTTACCCTTTCATCCTTGCAAAAATATCCTGGGGGTAGGCCGCAGGCCGTAGGGGGCAAAGCCCCCCGTCATTCGGCGGCCAAGGGTGCTGCCGCCCGCTTGGCGGCATGCGCCATAAGCCCCTCACGCACCCATGCGCCATCGTCCCACGCCTTTTGCCGTGCAGCCAGCCGTTCGGCGTTGCAGGGGCCGTTGCCTTTCAGCACTTCGAAGAACTCGGTCCAGTCGGGTTCGCTGAAATCATAGCCACCTTTTTCGGCGTTCCAGCGCAGATCGGGGTCGGGCACGGTCAGGCCCAGATATTCGGCTTGTGGAACGGTCTGGTCGACGAATTTCTGACGCAGCTCGTCATTGGTGTTCATCTTGATCTTCCAGCGCATCGACTGCGCGGAATGGACGCTGTCCTTGTCAGACGGTCCGAACATCATCAGGCTGGGATACCAGAAGCGGTTCAGCGCATCCTGCGCCATGCGGCGCTGCGCTTCGGTCCCCGTGGCCATCTTGCGCATGATGTCAAAGCCCTGCCGCTGGTGGAAGCTCTCTTCCTTGCAGATGCGGATCATCGCGCGGCTATAGGGGCCGAAACTGGTGCGTTGCAGGGGCACCTGGTTCATGATCGCCGCACCATCGACCAACCAGCCGACCGCGCCGATATCGGCCCATGTCAGGGTCGGGTAGTTGAAGATGGACGAGTATTTCATCTTCCCCGCCAGCAGCGCCTCTGTCAGCTCGTCGCGCGAAACGCCCAGCGTTTCGGCGGCGCAATATAGGTATAGCCCGTGGCCCGCCTCATCCTGCACCTTGGCCAGCAGGATCGCCTTGCGCTCTAACGTAGGTGCGCGGGTGATCCAATTGCCTTCGGGCAATTGGCCGACAATCTCGGAATGCGCGTGCTGGCCGATCTGGCGAATCAGCGTCTTGCGATAGCCCTCGGGCATCCAGTCTTTCGGTTCGATCTTTTCGCCCGCGTCGATCCGCGCCTGGAACGCGGCGAGCTTTTCGGGGTCGTCCTGCGTCGCTTCGGATGTCACCATCTGTGCATACATTGCTGCATTCCTCTCTCAAACACGTTCCAATATCAGCGCCACGCCTTGCCCCACGCCCACGCACATGGTGCAGAGCGCGTAGCGCTCTTGGCGGCGCTGCAATTCCCACGTGGCGGTAGCGACCATGCGCGCGCCGCTTGCGCCCAAGGGGTGACCCATGGCGATTGCGCCGCCATTGGGGTTCACATGCGCGGCGTCGTCGGGCAGGCCCAATTCGCGTAACACGGCAAGGGCTTGGGCGGCGAAGGCTTCGTTCAACTCGACCACATCCATGTCGGCCATGGTCAGCCCCGCCAGCGCCAGCGCCTTGCGCACTGCCGGGACCGGACCAATGCCCATGACGCGCGGGGCCACACCGGCGGCGGCGCAGGCAACAACGCGGGCACGCGGGGTCAGGCCGTTAGCCGTCGCTGCCGCTTCGGACGCCAACAAAAGCCCTGCCGCGCCGTCATTCACACCGCTGGCATTGCCCGCGGTCACGGTCAGGTCTGGCCCATTGATGCCGCGCAACTTCGCCAAAGCATCGGCGGTCGTGTCGGGGCGGGGGTGTTCGTCGCGGTCGATAACAAGTGCCGCGCCCTTGCGTTGCGGCACCACGACCGGGCAAAGCTCATCCGCAAAGCGCCCGGCGTCCTGTGCCGCGGCCCAGCGCGCCTGAGAGCGCAAAGCGAAGGCGTCTTGGTCGGCGCGCGACACGTCCCAATCGGCGGCCACGTTATCGGCGGTTTCCGGCATGGAATGGGTGCCATGGGCCGCGTCCAACTTGGGGTTCACAAAGCGCCAGCCGATCGTGGTGTCAAAGACCGCGTTCGCGCGCGAGAAGGCTGCTGTGGCTTTCGGCATCACAAAGGGCGCGCGGCTCATCGATTCGACGCCGCCAGCCAACATCAGCGCACAATCGCCCGCGCGAATGGCGCGCGCGGCCATGCCCACCGCGTCGAGGCCCGAGGCGCACAGGCGGTTGACGGTAATCCCCGGCACATCGACGGGCAATTCTGCCACGAGCGCCGCCATACGGGCGACGTTGCGATTGTCCTCTCCGGCTTGGTTGGCGCAGCCCAGAATAACATCATCGACCAAGGCCCAATCCACCTGCGGGTTACGAGAGATCAACGCACGCAGCGGGATCGCGGCCAGATCATCGGCGCGCACGGATGACAAGGCACCGCCATAACGCCCGATTGGCGTGCGCTGTGCGTCGCAGATGAAAGCTTGCATCATCGGACCCCTCCCAGAGCGCAGACGCCACCCAATGAAGGGACCATATCGCAATCATGTCACAAAATAAAACAAAAATATCAATATTCTGTGCCGCTTTTATTCGGATAGGCACTCGCGGCTGGATTGCAGTGCTGTCTGGCGCTGTGCAAGCGCTTGGTTGCGCTCGTGAATTTGCGTTTCATCGAGTCTTAAAATGGCATTCTCCTCCAGTATGGCGCTGGGGCATAGGGCCAGATAGGTGCGCGCGAAAGCAGCACGTGCCACGGGTTCGGGGTGTTCGTCAGGCAAGGCAGATCTGGGCAAGCGCGGATCACGTAATGCGATCTTGCGCCATGCATGGGTCAGCAGCAGGCGGGCTTGAAGCGCGGCCTTTGGTGACAGGCTAGGCTTACGGGCGATTGCATCTGCCAGCACGCCAAAAGCCCTGTAATCCTGTGCCAAGCTGTCAAGCGCGAAAACCTGTGTCAGCATCGCGGTCAGGTCGGCCTGCGCCCCGTCTGCATATGCTGTAAAGGCCAAAGCCCCCTCAGGCACCGCCCCGCGCGCGGGACCAAACCCAAGCTGCGGCGAAAGGGCGGCCATGCCAAGCTGGTCAAGAACCTGTGGCTTATGCCCGCCGGGGAAGAACAAGAACCGCCATGCACGCTCCTCGGGTGGTGCATAGATCACCTGAGCCGCGCGTTCGAACTCTGCGCAGGCAAGCGGGGTAAGGGCATAATAGCTTTTGCGTCCGCGCCGCGTGCCACTCAACTGCCCCGCCGCTACCAGCCGTGACACTGCTGTGCGCACCAAGGTTTCGCTTATGCCAAGCTCTGAACACAGATCGATCAGATGACCGATCCAAAGTTCTGCCTGCCCCGGAAAGGCAACATCGCCAAACACCGTGACGATAAAGCCGCCCGCACGCAAAGGGCAGAGCGCCAGAAGATCATCAAAGCTGCCCTGTCCGTCCTGCACGCGCGACCCCCCTTTTTGTGTTTGGTCACAGTGCCGCCCCATGGCAAGCTGTGCAAGGGTCAGGGCAAGGCAACCGGGGGAGAGCCAGAGCAAATTCAACTACTCGGTCGAAAAAACACTAGCGCGGGAGCCCGTCTTGTGCTTTCAAATTGATAGTTGCTAATGCAACATTTTTTCTGGGAGGAGAAAAACATGATTTATCGCAGAACCCTGCTTGGGCTGATGGGCGGTGCATTGGTTGGCGCGGCAACCTTTGGTGCGGCGCCGGCTTTGGCGCAGGATGTCACCTTGCGACTGCACCACTTCTTGTCGGCGCAGGCCAACGTGCCATTGCATATTCTGGACGTCTGGGCCGACAATGTCGAAGCTGCCAGCAATGGCCGCATCAAGGTGGACCGTTTTCCCAGCATGCAATTGGGCGGCACGCCGGGCGAATTGTATGACCAAGCCGCCTCTGGCACGGCCGATGTGATCTGGACGGTTGTGGGCCTGACGCCGGGCCGCTTCCCTAGCACCGAAGTGTTCGAACTGCCCTTCATGGTCAGCGATGCGCGCGCGGCAAGCTACGCCTATTGGAAGATGTATGAAGAAAGCATGCAAGAAGAGTTTTCCGATGTGAAGATGATCGGAACTTGGGTGCATGGCCCCGGCGTGATCCATTCTGCGGACCCGGTCGAGCAATCATCTGATCTGGAAGGCATGAAGCTGCGCGGCCCGTCGCGTCTGACCGTGCAATTGTTGGAAGCACTGGGGGCCACGCCCGTTGGCATGCCCATCGCGCAATCGCCCGAGGCCATTTCCAAGGGCGTGATTGACGGTGCGGTTATGCCATGGGAAGTGACCCCCTCGCTGCGCATACCCGAATTGGTCGAAAACCACACCGAATTCGAAGGCAACATGCTCTATACCGTGACCTTTGTTCTGGCCATGAACAAGGCGCGGTATGACGGGCTGCCGGATGATCTGAAAGCCGTGATCGATGACAATTCCGGGCTGGAATTTTCGGTCTTCGCCGGCGGCACACAGCAGGATTACGACGCACCGGGCCGCGCCATGGCAGAGGAAATGGGCAATAATATTATCACCATAGGGGCCGATGCCGTGTCCGAGTGGGTCGATCTGTCTGCCCCGATCTACGCGCGTTGGGTGGCAGATATGGCAGAACGCGGTAAGGACGGCCAGGCGCTGATCGACCGGGCGCGCGCGCTGATGGCCGAATACGC
>JAFGVZ010000065.1 GCA_016937725.1 Paracoccaceae bacterium
AATATACGCGCCGGGACGTTCTTCCAACATATAGGCGAAATCTTCGCCGCCCATGACAAGGGGCGCGGTGGCGCAATCGCCCGAAATGGCGCGGGCAGCTTCGGCGGCAAACTCTGTTTCGGCATCCGTGTTCACCATAACCGGATAACCGCGCATGTAATTGACCCGCGCGGTCGCGCCATAGGCTTGGGCGGTCAACTCGGCCAGCTTGGGTAGCCGGTCCTCTGCTAATGCGCGCATGTCCTTGGACAAGGTGCGCACCGTGCCGCGCAGCGCCACATGCTGCGGGATGACGTTGAAGGCCTGCGATTCGGTCACAAAGCTTGTGACCGAGACAACGATTTCCTGCGTCGGGTCAGCATTGCGGCTGACAATGCTTTGCAGCGCCAGCACGATATGCGCCGCGACCACGGTCGTATCAATGCAATGGTGCGGTTTTGCGGCATGGCCACCGCGCCCTTCCACCGCGATTTCAAATTGGTCGGTTGCGGCAAAGAACGGGCCGGGACGAATGGCGAATGTGCCGGTGGGCACGCCGGGCCAATTGTGCATACCGTAAACCTCGGCGATGGCGAAACGCTCCATCAGCCCGTCTTCACACATCTCGCGCCCGCCGCCGCCGCCTTCTTCGGCTGGTTGAAAGATGACCGCGACAGTGCCGTCAAAATCACGGGTCTCAGCCAGATATTGCGCCGCCCCCAACAACATCGCGGTGTGCCCGTCATGGCCGCAAGCGTGCATCTTTCCCGCCTCGGTCGAGGCGTAGGGCAGACCGGTTGCCTCATGAATGGGGAGCGCGTCCATATCCGCGCGCAGACCGATGCAGCGCCCGGGACCATTGCGCCCATGGATCAGCCCGACCACGCCCGTGCGCCCGATGCCGGTTTCCACCGCATCACATCCGATCCTGCGCAAAAAATCCGCGACAATGCCGCTGGTGCGATGACAGTCGAACAGGATTTCGGGATGCGCATGCAGGTCTTGCCGAAGCGCAACGATCTGGGGCAAAAGGGCGGCAATTCGTTCTTGGACCGGCATTGTGTTCCTCGCATCATCTGGACCCGGCACAAAAATAGTCGCAAAGTGACACCGGACCAGTTGGAAGCCTTGATGCCACAACAGACCGCGAACGACCAGCCGCTTGACGACAGCGTAAGCGCAACGCCACCCCGCCCAGCGCCGGTGATCGTGTTTGGGGCATTGCGGTCCGGGACCACCCTGCTGCGGTTAATGTTGAATGCCCATCCAGAGCTGAACAATCCCGGCGAAGTCGATTTTCTGACCGATCACATCCGTCTTGCGCCCGATGCCCCGACAGGGTGGCGTTACGACAAGGTGGCGCTTGCGTCAGACCGGATGTTCACGGCGCAGGCCATAGAGATACCCAACGATCTGGACGGTCTGGACCTGATGGATGCCTTGCTTATGCGGCTGGCAGCGAAATCGCGCGGCTTGCTTTGCGTCAGCATGCACCGGGATTTGCCGCTGGCTTTGCAGCTTTTGCCGGGCGCACGGGTGATTCACTTGCTGCGCGACCCACGCGATGTGGCGCGCTCCAGCGTCGAAATGGGGTGGGCTGGCACGCTCTACCATGCCGGGGAACATTGGGTCCGGTCAGAACTGGAATGGGAGCGCGCGCGCGCCGCTCTCAAGCCTGAGGACTGGAGCGAATTGAGGTTCGAAGCCCTGATGCACGCGCCCCAGCAAGAGTTGGCACGGATTTGCGCCTTCATGGGGGTGGAGTATTCCGACAAGATGCTGAGTTATCCTGAGCATTCGACCTATGGGTTGCCGAACCCCAAGATTGCCGGGCAATGGACCACGCGGTGCGATCCACGCGACGTGGCCGATCTGGAAAGTCGACTCGGCGCGTTAATGCGCGTGCGCGGTTACGCGCCGAGCGCGCCAGAGGCCCCGATCACGCGCGCGCGCAGGGTCTGGCTGGCGGTGCGGCACCGCATGGGCACGTGGGTCTATGGCGTGCGCCATTACGGCGCGGTTCCGTTCTTTGGTGTTCGTATTGCAAATAGGCTTCGCATGCCGGCCTTGCAGCGACATTTTCAAAGCAAGATCGACGCACGCATCCGCCGGATGCTGCGCTAGGCTTAATCTAGCCAGCGACAAATTCGTCCACGCGGTAGCCTTGAATGTAGAGAAGCGCCGTCAGATCCCCGTGGTTGATGCGGATATCGCATTGCGCGGCAACACTGGGTTTGGCGTGCAGCGCCACGCCTGCACCGGCAAGCCCCAACATGCCAAGGTCGTTGGCCCCGTCACCCACGGCGATAACTTCGAACGGGGTGATGCCAAGACGCGCCGCGATCTCTTGCAAGGCCGTGACCTTGGCTTCGCGCCCTAAAATGGGCTGTGCAACTGTGCCCGTCAGTTTGCCGTCTGCAATATGAAGAATGTTGGCGCGGTTCTCGTCAAAGCCCAGTGTTTTGGCCACATGCGCCGTAAATGCCGTGAACCCGCCAGAGACCAGCGCCGCATAGCCCCCATGCGCTTTCATCGTCGCAATCAATTCGCGCCCGCCGGGAGTGAAGGTGATCCGCTCTGCCAGCACGTGGGCGATTACGCGTTCCGGCAGGTCGCGCAGCAGCGCCACGCGATCGCGCAGGGCGTCCTCGAATTCCAACTCGCCATTCATGGCGCGGGCCGTGATCCCGGCCACATGCGCACCGACACCGGCTTCATCCGCCAGCTCGTCAATACATTCCTGCCCGATCATGGTGCTGTCCATATCGGCCAGCAGCATCAGCTTGCGCCGCCCATGCGCGGGGCGCAGCACCATGTCCACGCCGATGGCTTGAAGGTCTTCCCAGACCTGCCAACGATTCGCGGGCACTTCCTCTAGCGGGAATTCGGCGGCAATGTCGGGGTTCAGCCATTCAGCCACGCCCCCGCCCCACGCGTTGCGCAGCGATTCCACCGTTGCGGCGGTCAGGTTGGCGGCCTTGGGGTTTGCAAGCAGCGTGACGACATACATGGGCATTTCTTCCTGCTGTGGGGCGCGTCGCTTTCGCGCGCTCAAGCGGCGCTTTAGAGCAAAAGTTTTGCTTGCGCCAGTCCGGCAACGGGCGTAATGGCGGCGGCGGGACACCCTTCCCCAACGAAGGGCAAATATCTGGAAGGATACCATGACGAACCCCGCTCAACCGGCCAAGCGCCCGGTCAATCCGCGCTTCTCTTCTGGCCCCTGCGCCAAAATCCCCACATTCGAGCTTGCGAAACTTGCCGGCGCGCCCTTGGGCCGCTCGCACCGCGCCGCCGTGGGCAAAAACAAATTGAAAGCCGCCATCGACGGGACGCGCGACATTCTGGGTGTGCCTGCCGATTATCGCATCGGCATCGTGCCCGCGTCGGATACCGGCGCGGTGGAAATGGCGATGTGGTCGCTTTTGGGCGCGCGCAAAACGACCATGGTGGCCTGGGAAAGCTTCGGCGCGGGCTGGGTCACGGATGCTGTGAAGCAGTTGAAGCTGGACGCAGAGGTGAAAACCGCTGACTACGGCCAGATCGTCGATATGGCTTCGATCGACTATGACACCGATGTCGTGTTCACTTGGAACGGCACCACCTCTGGCGTGCGTATGCCGCATGGCGAGATGATCCCCGCCGACCGCGCTGGCCTGACGATTTGCGACGCAACCAGCGCCGCATTTGCGATGGACCTGCCCTGGGACAAGCTGGATGTCGTCACCTTCTCTTGGCAGAAGGTGATGGGCGGGGAAGCCGCGCATGGCATGTTGATCCTGTCGCCCCGCGCTGTGGAGCGTTTGGAAAGCTATACACCCGCATGGCCCATGCCGAAGATTTTCCGCATGACCAAGGGCGGCAAGCTGATCGAAGGCATCTTCAAGGGCGAAACGATCAACAC
>JAFGVZ010000066.1 GCA_016937725.1 Paracoccaceae bacterium
CCTGTCTCTCCGCCATTACTTTCTAAAGCAGCGTCTTAGGACCTAGTCGGGCAAGTGCGCTTTAATATGGAGCACCAAGCCTATTGAGCTGACTGCCCTCCTTTCGCCTTGGTACAACGCGATCTTTTACTTTCGTTGACCTTTGTTCTCTGTCGACCGACAAAGCCGCCGCTTCGTCGGGATTTTCCGTCATAACCAGAGCCCAGATTGGGCTGGCCATCTGCACCCGCATTTTGAAACATGCGCGCGATTGGTAAGGGATAACAGGGCGTTGGCACGCCGCTGGCAAAACGAAATTCCCCAGATGGTGCGGCACCACTTCCCGGCATTGCAGAGTGCGTGTATTGGGGCGCTGACCGATGCCGGAACCATAGGCCAAAGTTCATTTGCATTCCGGCCAAGGTTCCCAGTGCACTAGCTATGAGCGCAATATCCCCTTGAGTGCACAATCGTAACCTGAGCACGAGCAGCCTCAAGAACTGAAATTGCAGGGCCTCTGACATGTCAGGGCTTGGTCATTGCGCTGTAATTTGAGCAATGCCAGTGGCTCAGCATGGCCTGTGCCGCGCTTAGAAGGTGACGGCGCAGCGCGCGTTCCGCGGCGCTGCCGTCCCGATGCAGGACAGCTTCGACAATCTGGGTGTGCTCGTCGTGGGATCGCCCAACTCTCTGGCGATCAACCAATTGGCGGCTGCGGAACGGCGCCAGTTTCAGGCGCATGGAATCGGCCATGTCCTGAAATTCCGCGTTATGGGCGCCGATATAGATCAACTGGTGAAACCGCGTATTCGCGGCTTCATAGGCAAGAAGATCGCCTGCGGCTGCAAGCTCGCCCATCTGGTCGTGCAACTGGGCCAATTCCGCCCGCTCGTCAATGCGCATGCGCTCGGCAGCGAAACGCCCGCACAGCGCTTCGATTTCGCCCATCGCTTCGAATAATTCGTTGATCCGGTCACGAGAAATATTTGCCACCACGGTGCCACGATAGGGCAATCTGGTGGCAAGGGACCGTGCGGCCAGAAGTTGCAAAGCTTCGCGGACTGGAGTGCGAGAAACATCGAATTTCTCTGCGATGCTGGCTTCGTCCAGATGGGTGCCAGCTTCAATCTCTCCAGAGATTATGGCCTCTTCCAGCTTCATCGCAATCGAAAAGCCAAGGAGCGCGCGCTTGTCAGACCCCAAGGTTCACCCTCACATGTGCGGATTGGATATTGCCCGAATGTAAGCGGAAAGCGCTCCTTCGGGCAACATTCTTTCCTCACTCTATAGGTGTTGTGCGTAATGCGGCACAGCATGGCACCCATATTGCAGCCGCGAAAAACGTGCCCCCCCATTTAGAAGCCAAGCGCGGCACCATCGGCCCTAGGGTCAGACGCGACCTCGATCAGTCCATCGGGATAATAGGCAACGCCGCCAGCATGTCCGGCCATATCGCTAAAGGCGGGGATCATCTCGACCTCGTGCCCTGCTGCGGCAAGCTTGTCGACCAGCGCGGGGTCGAACCGGCTTTCCAGCTTCAGGCTGGTGGTTGCATCGCCCCATGTTTTTCCCAGCAGCCAACGCGGGGCCGTGACGGCGGCTTGCAGGTCTTGGCCGAACATGGCGTAGCGGCTGAACACGGCGGCCTGCGTTTGGGGCTGGCCTTCGCCACCCATCGTGCCATAGGCCAGCACACGGCCATCATTCAGCTTGGCCAAGGCGGGGTTCAGGGTATGGAACGGGCGTGCAAAGGGGCGCAACTGGTTCGGACCGGGGGTTAACCCAAAACCGGCCCCACGGTTTTGGAAAAACACGCCGGTTTCAGGGCAGACAAGGCCCGAGCCGAATTCCCAAAATACGGATTGAATAAAGCTGACAACACATCCATCGGCATCGGCAGCGCCCATCCAGATCGTGTCGCCGGGTTTTGCGGGGTGCGGCCATGGCAGCGCGGTGGTGCGATCAATCTGCGCCGCAAGGCTGTCGAGCGCATTCGGATCCAGCCAGTCCTGCGCCGGGACATCCATGTAATCCGGGTCGCCCAGTTCTGCGTTGCGGCGGATGAAGGCCAGTTTCGTGGCCTCGATCAGCCCATGCAGGTGGTCAAATCCATCCGCCTGGTTGACGCCCAACCGGTCGAACAGCGCCAAGATCATCAAGGAAGCAACGCCTTGGGTGGGCGCGATCATGTTCCAAAGCTGCCCGCACCGCAGGGTTGTGGTCAGGGGTGTGACGGTATCGGCGCTGAATTGCTCGAAATCAGACAGGCGCAATGGGCTGCCCGCTTTGTCGAGAAATTGCGCATGGGTCCGGGCAATGTCGCCCCTGTAATAATCATCCAGCCCAACCGTTGCCAAATGGGCCAAGCTGTCGCCCAAGGCGGGCTGGCGCAGCCTGTGGCCCGGTTCGGGCACGGACCCTTCGACAAGGAAAGCGCCTGAAAAACCCGGCACATCACGCAACCCGTCTATCTTTTCGCGGGTGGTGCGTGCTTGGTTTTCGGTTACGCCTATCCCGTCGCGGGCAAGGGCGATGGCAGGGGCCAAAAGCTCTGCCAAGGGCAACCGATTGCCGCGCGGGCAAAGCTCCAAGGCGTGCTTCCAGCCCGAAATCGTTCCGGGAACTGTCAAGGCCGCCAAGGCGCCGCGTGTGGGCAGGCTGCCCTCTATGCCTTGCGATGCATACCAATCTAAACTGGCCAAACCCGCCGCGCGCCCGCACCCCGACACTGCAACCGGGTCTTGGCCGGGGCGGTGTATGATCCAGAATCCATCGCCGCCTATCCCATTCATATGCGGATAGGCCACCGCGATGGCGGCGGCGGCTGCGACCATCGCTTCGACCGCGCTGCCGCCCGCATTCAGAATGTCGCGCCCGGCCAAGGCCGCTGCCCGGTGCGGGGCCGAAACCCCGCCTTTATAGCCATACGCAGATGTCAGCATGTTACCACCCTATTGCCCCCGGCAACCATGTTGCCAAATCCGGGATGAAAAAGACAAGCGCCAAGGCAACGAATTGCAGGCCGATGAAGGGTAGCGCGCCTTTGTAGATATCCATGGTCGAAACACCTTCTGGCGCAACCCCTTTCAGGAAGAACAGCGACCATCCGAAAGGCGGTGTCAGGAAGCTGGTTTGCAGATTCAGACAGATCAGGATGCCCAACCATACTGGGTCCACCCCTGCTTGAAAGAAGAAGGGCAGAAACAGCGGCAGCGCGATATAGGTGATCTCGATCCATTCCAGAAAGAAGCCCAGCACGAAGATCAGCAGCATCAGGAACAACAGCGCTCCGTTCACGCCACCGGGCACCAGATCGAACATGCGGCCAACAAGATGCTCGCCGCCAAGCCCCCTGAAGGCCAGTCCGAAGACCTGCGCGCAGATCAGGATGAAAAAGACCATGGCAGAGATCAGTAAGGTCGATTTGGCCACTTGGAATAACAGGTCGAAACTCAGGCGGCCCGACAGCGCGACGAAGGCCAACGCGCCAACTGCGCCCATCGAGGCGGCTTCTGTCGGGGCCGCGATTCCGCCAATGATGCTGCCCAACACGGCGAATACCAGGCCGACGGGTGGACCAACAACCAGAACCACTTTGCGCAGCAAGGCACTGCGCGACAAGGCGCGGCGCTCATCTACCGGGATGGGCGGCATTGATCCGGGGCGCCACCACGCATAGGCAAGAATTGCAACAATGTAGACAGCCGCAAGGGTCAGGCCCGGCACCATGGCTGCCGCGAACATCGTGCCGACGGATTCTTGCAAGATATCGGCCAGCAAGATCAGCACCAATGAAGGCGGGATGATCTGCCCCAAAGTGCCCGAGGCGCAGATCATGCCCGTGGCAATGGTTTTTGGGTAGCCGCGACGCAGCAAGGTCGGCAGAGTCAAAAGCCCAAGCGTCACGATGGTTGCGCCGACAATGCCCGTTGCCGCACCCAGCAAGACGCCGACAAAAATGATCGCGACCCCCATCCCCCCGGAGATGTTGCCGAACAAATGCCCGATCACGTCGATCAGTTCTTCGGCCAAGCGGGATTTCTCTAACATGACCCCCATGAACACGAATAACGGGATCGCCATAAGCGTGTAATTCGTGGCCACACCGTAGATGCGGGACGGCAGAAGATTGAACAAGGCTGGCCCAAAGCCGACATAGCCGAAAAAGAAGGCCGAAGCGGCCAAGGCAATGCCGACAGGGATGCCCACGATAAGCAGGACAAAGAATGCAACGATCATACCGATCGCAAGCAGTTCATTCGGGCTCATTCTAGTGTTTCCTTATGCGCGGCCGTCAGTGGGGCCGCATCGCGCGGGATGTTGAAACCGTGGCGCAGGGCATGCGCCAAGCCCTGAAGCGCAAGCAACGTGAAACCCAAGGGGATGATCGCTTTGAGCAAGAACCGGTATGGCAACCCGCCAGGGTTGGGTGACCCTTCCCCGCGCACATAAGACATTTCGACCCATGGCAGCGACAGCTTGGCAATGATCACCCCGAGCAGGATCATCAGAATGCCGCCAAGCACCTCGATCCAACGTTGCAGGTTGGGCGAGAACCGCTCGTAAAGCACATCGACACGCACCTGTTCGCCCGACAAAAGCGCGTAGGACATGCCGAACAGGGCGATCGGTGACACCAGATGCCATTGCA
Source organism: Paracoccaceae bacterium (assembly GCA_016937725.1). Taxonomy (GTDB): domain Bacteria; phylum Pseudomonadota; class Alphaproteobacteria; order Rhodobacterales; family Rhodobacteraceae; genus Roseinatronobacter. The sequence continues at coordinate 4,631 of JAFGVZ010000066.1, forward strand.
GTTCTTGCGCCCAAACGGCTCCGGTGCGGAAAAAGTAGCGGGCGAACACGTCGCCCGCTACAACCAACACCAGCGCCACGCATGTCGCGGCGGCCAGCAATCCAAAGACCCTGACCAGCCGCTCAAGGGCCAGCACGACCCACGTGATTGCCGGTATCATGGCGCTTACATCTCCAGGATGTCTTTGAACCACGACACTTCGCTGATGCGCGCCCAGCCATCATGGTCGGCTTTGAACGCAAAATAGCTGTCATGAACCTTCTTGGTGATCTCGGACGCCGCTGCTTCGGTCTCCAGGGTGTCCATGGTCGCTTCACGCAGGGCCGAGATAACGTCTGTTGGCAGGGGTGCTGCGGTCACGCCGTGGTTGGTAACCAGATCGGTCAGCGCCGCGCCATTGACGGAATCGGACCATGTCAGGCTTTCAAGGCAAGCGGCTTGGCTGGCCTGACGCACGATCATTTGCAAATCCGCTGGCAGGCTGTCCCATTCCGCCTTGGAAATCAGCAACTCGCCCGTGGTCGAAGGCTCGTGCCAGCCGGAGGTGTGGTAGAACTTGGCCGCATTTTGCAGCCCCAACGCGCGATCCTGATAGGGTCCGACGAATTCGGCGGCGTCGATCACACCACGCTCCAGCGCTGGGAAAATCTCACCTCCCGGCAGAAGGCGGGTATCGACACCAAGGCTGGAATAGACGCGCCCGGCCAGACCGGGAATGCGCATCCGCAAGCCTTCAAGCTGCGACAGGCTTTCGATCGGCTCACGGAACCAGCCCGTCATCTGCACCCCGGTAGAGTTCATGGGGAACGCAATAAGCCCGAAAGGCTCATAGACTTCGTGCCAAAGTTCCAGACCGCCCCCGTGGAACAGCCACGACATGTGGCCCATGTAAGACATGCCAAAGGGAACCGTGGTGAAATACTGGGCCGCAAAGACATTGCCGGACCAGAAATAGCTGTTCGAGGCGTTCATCTCGATCACGCCTTGCTGGACGGCATCGAAGCCTTCCAGTGCTGGGATCAGTTCACCCGCAGCAAAGTGCTGGATGTTCAATCGACCGCCGGACATGATGCGGATTTTCTCGATCATGTCTGTCGGGCTGCCGGGGCCTACCGTGTAGAAGGGCGCGGTCGGCCCGTAGCTGTTGGTCATACGCCAGTTGAAGGTGTCTTGGGCGCGGGCAATGTTTGGCGATGTGATGCCCGCACCAGCCCCGACGGCCCCCAAGGCAGAAGCGGATAGAAACTTGCGACGATCCATAATGGCTTCCTTTCATGGACAGGGTTTCGACCAGTATCAGTGGTGAGGCTGACTTGGCATCGCTCTGCTGAAGCGTCCGCAAGAAAGTAGACATAAGGATAACCTAAGTAAGAAATTGTATACTATTTAGACAAAAATTTTTTAGCAGAATACGATACGGGCAAATCTGAATCGGTTTTGCGCGGTCGGCACTCTATGCGCTGCGCTGCATTCAGCAGGGCTCGTGGCGGTTTTCCGCAGCTTGCCGCGTTAGCGTGACATAGAATGCGATCCTGGTTGGCCGACTGGTCAGGGCTGTTTTCAGGATAAATCCCGTTGCACGAATAGCGTCCGCGAACCGTTCCCACCGGTCAGCCTTAGCGCGTTCTTTTGCACCAATTGCGCGCCCGAGTTGTGCCTTTCAGCGACAACACCATGCAAACGCGCCCGGCACAGGTCGCCTGCTTGCGCGAAAACGCCACATAACAATTTGCAATATCCCGGTTGCGAGCATGCCCCTCGCCGCAAAGCGAAGGTGTGGCAAACCTTAGGCCGACAGGATTTGCTGCGCTACGATGTCATGGTCCAGCCACAGAACGGGTTCCGTTGGAGCGCTGGAATTGCCAAAGATCAATCGACCGGTGGCATGAATGACCTTGGCACTCAGCAGGTCGCTGACAAGCTGTTTGCGATCCTTGTGCAAGGCGACGATGTCTTGCGAGGTTCCGACGGTCAGGTCAACTTGTTCACCGCTATTCGGCATGGGCCATTTGCTGAAGTCGTAAAAAGACTGCATCGCCGGGTGTGTCTGGTAATCCTGCACACGCTTCAAAACCTCTTCCAGCGCCGTGCCATCTTGCAGCATCGCCTGACACGCGTCCCAGATCTGATCGGCAACCGCGCCGCCACCCTCACGGCGCAGCGCATCCAGCAAGGGCAGTAGCGAAAGCTCGATCCCGGCGAAGACATCCGAAGAGTTGGTGCGAATTTCGGGGCAATTATACACCGTCGCCTTGATGCCCTCGGCCCAAGCTTTCTGGGCGAATTCTTCCAGCCGCATCTTGGCAAAGCCTTGGGTGTAGTTCGTGTAGGTTTGCCATTTATACTGGCCACCGATCAGAATGCGGGTGCCGTGATAGCCATAGGCCGTGTAGCGCACCGCTCCGCCCGCAGCTTCGATCCGCTCCCGGATCGCGCGGCTATGGTCGATCAGATGGCCAAAGGTGTTGGCTGTCACTTCGTCGAAATTTTGAAGGATCAGCTTGCCAAGATCGCTGGACACAAGCGCGTCGGACGAAAGATAACGGTCGCCGCGCCCTTTATAGACCCGGTTGGCGATGGCCAGAAAGGCTTTCGCGCGCGGGATGCCACCTGCCATTGTATGCGCGAAAAGCACATTGCGGGCGTCGCCCAGCATCGACTCCAGCACGTCCATCATCTGCGACAGGGCAGATGTGAAACGTGCCGTGCCCACCGCGCGACTGCGGGCGATGCCGTCCCAGTCCAGCTTGAATTCCTGCCAATTGTCGAGCGTCATAGCGCTCAGCATCTCTGTCGGGTTGGGCTGGCCCGGTTCGGCATCCATGTCGAAACCGGCCATGAGTGGAATGTTAATGATGCGGCCACCCAGCCCGGCTTCGGCCTCGGCAAGCTCTTCGTCGGTCAATGGGCGTAAGGCTCCGGCCTCGTCGCGCCGCCCGACGGTAATCCCGACAATGCTCATACCCGCCTTGCGCGCAGCATCCACCAGCCCTGTCGCGTAACCCCGCCCGAACAACTCACCGAACAAGACAAGCACATCGCCCGAACCATAGAGCGTGTTTTCTGGCAGCGATTGCAGGGCAATGGGTTGGGAAATGGGCATTTTCTTTACATTCCTCTGTTTCCGGTCTGGCCATCGACCGTGACGAGAATGCCTTAGCAGCAGCTTTGGGCAAAAGCAAAGCTCTGCACGCCCACTTTCGACCTGTTCTCATTTTCGAATGCCTCTAACGATAAAGGCCCGCTTGTTAGCGAGCCTTTACGTGTAATCAGGTGACAGCGAAGCTGCGGCAAGAGGCGGTCTTTAGCCCGCGTTCTGCGCGACAGACCCCTTGCGTTTGCGCTCCACAATCCCGTCGCGGGAGAGGGAAGATTTTGGTGCACCGTGTTCCTTAAGCTTCTGAAGCCCGCGAAGTGTCAGGTAAGGGATCAGCAGGCCGAAGCCGAGTGTTCCAAACGTGAGTATTCCAAGTCCAAAATCCATGGTCGCTCCTGTTTGCTACAATGAAGTTTATACGCTGCATTGCGGCAAACAGATGTGGCGATCACAGATTTATTATTAATATCAGTAGTATGCAACTGCATGCACTCTTTTTGCGCGTTTCAATTCACCACAATTATCACAGCCAACCAAAGCGCGAGCATGCCGACCCAGCCGAATTGCGCTGCAATAAGCGACAAGATGAACATGGCCATCAGAGCCGCGAGCACGATGGCGGCCTGCTCGGCAACCGGGCGCGCGGCAATCTTGTCATTGATCTCGGCGAAAGAGCGTGAGCGATACACTCCGGCGATCAAGGCAACTGCACCGGCCCGGCACACCGTGCCAAGACGTGGAACTAAGCTGCGAACTGTGCCATTCATGGCGTCACCCTCTGCTTTGAGCACGGTATACGGTTGAACACTATTTCAACTTTTGTTGCGGTGCAACATTCGCTTCTCACCGCCGCTTGCCTTTTGAAGCGCCGAAGGGCAAAACGGTTTCAGAAAGCAGCGGGGGTATGGCGTGGCAGGAAACGGGTCAGATCAAGGATACTTGATGTCCTTGCTGGAAGAGGACGAGGTCGAAATGTCTGTCGTGTTCTCGGACCCGTCCTTGCCGGACAATCCAATGGTCTTTGTGAGCGACGAATTCGAAGCACAGACCGGCTATTCCCCGCAAGAGGCGCTGGGCCGGAACTGCCGGTTCCTGCAAGGGCCAGACACCAACCCCCACGCGGTCGAAGCAATCCGCCAAGGTCTGCGCGCGCAGACGCGTTTCACCATCGACATTCTGAATTACCGCAAGGACGGTTCTGCCTTCGTGAACAGGTTGCGCATTCGGCCCATCTACGATGCCGATGGGCGCTTGTTGTTCTTCGCGGGCGCCCAGAACCCCGTTTAACCGGGGTTCTGACGGTCAAGCGGAGTGTTTTGGGCCAGTTTGGTCCAGCTTTAGCACATGATCCAAAGACAAACGCCCCGGCCCTTGCGCGACAATCACAAGAAGTGCGGCCGCCCATAGCCCATGCGTGACCCACGCATCGGGGAACACGAAAAGCTGGATCACGGCCGTCATGGTCAACAACCCCAGCGCCGACAGGCGCGATAACAGGCCCAACACCAGCAAGACCGGCAGCACATGTTCGGCCACGGTCGCCAGCACGGTCGCGGTGGCAGGCGGAATCACGGGCAAGGCATAGACGTGTTCGAACAGGAAATAGGTCGAATCCTTGATCGTGACCCCATCCACCTTGGTGCGCGCCGATTGCCAGTAAACCATGGCGGGCGCGAGCCGCGCCACGAAGGCCACAAGATCATAGGGTAAATGGTCGCAAAGCGCGTTGGTCCGCCGCAGCATCGCGCGCCCGCGCGGCACAAGCCCCGTGGGCGTCGGCGTCTCTATCGACTGGGTCATGCGAAGGGTCCTTTCTGGGCGTCAACAATCAGGCCATGTGACAGCAAAAGCGTTAGTGCCGGGGTCGGGTCTGCGTGCTGCGCGGCTTCGCCAAGCGGGGCGCCCGCGTGCAAACTGGTCAAGACCGCGAAGCTGCCCGCATCGACCGGCTGAACGATCGCCGCGAAATCCGGGCGTCTTGCGATCAGCGCGTGGTCAGGGCCAGCGCTTAGCGGCTGGCGCGTTTGTCCCGGCTGGTGTTGGTGCCAGATTTGCACAGCCGGCGTTTGCGCTCGAAACAAACTGACCGACGGGTGCAATGCCAGGCACAGGGCTTCCAAGTTATCGCTTGATAGCGCTTCGGGGGGTATTGGCGTGGCATCCGCCGCGTGGCTGGCCTGTCCGCGCGCATATTCCAGCCGCGCCACATCTCCCAGAAAGGGCAGATGCGCGACCGGGGGAAACTGGTCCAGAAACGGCGCGAAACTTGCGCCCCAATGCAGCAAAACAGGGTCTTGCGGCGGCGATGAGGCAAGATAGGCCCGCGCAAGCGCTGCGAAGAACTGCGCACCGACAAGCTGTTCTACCACCGGGAAGCGCGCGGCAAGAGCGCGCGTCAGGCTGTGAAAGACGTTGTTGCGGTAGACCTTGAAGCGCTCGGCCACCTCGGACGGGTCGGGTGCTGTCAGCCCCGCCGGTGGCGTCTCTGCCCAAAGCGCGGCGCGAAACCCTGCCTGAAGCGCCGCATGAGGTGTGTCAGGCTGCATGGGAGTGTTCTGCATTGGCTTGGTTCAGTAGCGTCGTTGCGCGCCCGACCTCTGCGAGAAGCACATCCAAAGTGGGAACGTCATTGTCCCATTCGATCAGCGTCGGCAGGGGGCCA
>JAFGVZ010000067.1 GCA_016937725.1 Paracoccaceae bacterium
AGCAGCACGGGTGCGCCGTCCACCTGCACCGGCCAATAGCGGATTGCGGCCGCGACGCCGCTGTCGTCTCGTAGCAGCAAACACAACTCCGCGACCGGGTTTACCCCATCGCGCAACCGGTAGGATGACAGTGCCGTGCGCCCCGGCGCGAAGCACAGGTCGTAAAGGGCTTCGACCTCCCACCAATCGGCCGGTGTTTCGCATGTTAACTGCATGGGCCTATTCCGCATGGTCTGGCCGCGCGGTTAGCATGGCACTAGGTTAGGCGCAAACCAAAGGAAAGTTCACATGTTCTACGAGCCTAAGGCTGGCCACGGTCTGCCGCATAACCCCTTCAATGCCGTCATCGCGCCACGCCCGATTGGCTGGATTTCCACACGCGGCGCGGATGGGCGCGACAATCTTGCGCCCTATTCCTTTTTCAACGCCGTGGCCTATACACCGCCACAGGTGATGTTTGCATCCACCAGCGCCAAGCCCGACCGCGAGGGCACCAAGGATTCGGTCGCCAATATCCGCGAAACCGGCGTGTTTTGCGTGAATGTGGTGGAATATGCCGCGCGCGATGTGATGAACCAAAGCTCTGGCGCATGGGCGCGCGAGGTGGATGAATTCGAGCATGCCGGCATAGCCCGCGAAGCGTGCCGCGTGATCAAAGCCTCGCGCGTGGCGGGCGCACCTGCCGCGTTGGAATGCGAGATGCGCCAGATCATCCAGCTGGACGGAGACGCGAATTTCATCGTGGTCGGTGAAGTCGTCGGTGTGCATCTGCGCGATGATTGCATGGTGGACGGACAATTTGACATCACGCGCTTTCAGCCGCTCGCCCGTTGTGGTTACCGCGATTACGCCGTGGTGCGCGACGTGTTCAGCCTGTCACGACCGGGCGAGTGACCTTGCGGTTGCGCGCGTGCGGGATATCTTAGGTGTAACCAAATAGGAGAGCGCGATGTTCGGCTTTAGCCCCAAGAAAACCCAGATGATCGACCAAGGCCAGGCTCTTCCGGGCCGCGCGGCCCCGATCGCCACCGCAGAGCGTCACGCGATCTTTGACCGCCCGTTGAAAGCGGATGTGCCCGAGGGCATGGCCGAAGCGATGTTCGGCATGGGCTGTTTCTGGGGCGTAGAGCGGATTTTCTGGCAAACACCCGGCATCTGGCTGAGCATGGTGGGCTATGCGGGCGGCTTCACGCCCAACCCCACCTATCAGGAAGTGTGCACCGGCCAGACAGGGCATAACGAGGTGGTGCGCGTGATCTTTGACCCGGCTGTCATTAGATATGAAGGGCTACTTGCCAAATTCTGGGAGGGGCATGACCCGACCCAAGGCATGCGGCAAGGCAATGACCGGGGCACGCAATACCGCTCTGGAATTTACACCTATGATGATGCGCAATTGGCCGCTGCGACCGCCAGCCGCGAGGCCTACGCGCCGCGTTTGGCCAAGGCAGGCTACGGCGCGATCACAACAGAAATTCTGAGCGCGCCGGAATTTTATTATGCAGAGGATTACCATCAGCAATATCTGCACAAGAACCCCAACGGCTATTGCGGGATTGGCGGCACGGGCGTGACCTGCCCCATCGGCTTGTCGGTCTGACCCGCACGGCCTTGCGCTGCTTGACCCGGCGCAAGGCCGCCTGTATCGCGGCGGAAATCCCCCTGCCCCGAAAGCCCGGATATGACCACCTTTACCGCGATCACGACGCTGACATCCGAAACCTCTGCCTATGCGCTGTCAGAGGCGATGGAGAACATGGACCCGGAACCGACCGGCGTGGGCGTGTTCGAGATGGAGGACGGATCTGGCCTGTGGGAAGTGGGCGGCTATTTCATCGAAGAGCCTGACGATGTCGAGTTGCGGCTTCTGGCCGAAGCCTTTGGCGCGAAAGCCTTTGTCGTGTCGGAATTGCCCGAAATCGACTGGGTCGCCAAGGTCAAGCGCGACCTGTCGCCGGTCGAGGCTGGGCGCTTCTTTGTTTATGGCAGTCACGACGCCGACAAGCTGCCCGAGGGCCGCGTGGGCCTGCTGATCGAAGCGGCGATGGCCTTTGGCACGGGCCATCATGGCACAACATTAGGTTGTTTGCGGGCGCTGGACCGGCTGGACAAGGCCGGCTTTCAGGGAAAGCGCGTGGCCGATATTGGCTGCGGCACCGCTGTTTTGGCCATGGGCGCGGCCAAGATTTGGCCTGACTCGGTTCTGGCAAGCGACATAGACGCAATCGCCGTAGAGGTGGCGGAAGCGAACGTGACCGCGAACGGGCTGGACGGGCGCGTGCGCTGTCTGGAAGCAACCGGGTTCGACCACCCCGAATTGCAGGCAGCGGCCCCCTATGATCTGGTCTTCGCAAACATCTTGATGGGCCCATTGATTGCCCTCGCGCCTGACATGGCCGCAATGATCGGGCAGGGGGGGCATGCCATCTTGTCGGGTTTGTTGGTGGAGCAGGCCGACACGGTTTTGGCCGCCTATACCGCCGTAGGGTTCACGTTGCAAAACCGCGAAGATATCGGCGATTGGGCGACGCTTACCCTAACCCGCGTCTGACCCGGTATTGCCCGCCTCACGCCCAAGTTGTGCCCGATTTGCCCTGTCATATAAGACAAGCCCGAAGAATCGGGTCAGGCACAGGTCACAACAAGGTCAGCGGGTATGACACCTCAACAGATGATCGAATTCGACGCGCGGCGCGAAGCCGTCTTGCGGCATCAACTTAAGAACAACCCAAACTTTCGCGCCATGCGCCGGGATCGCCGCGTTGCTTTTGCCGCGGGCGTTGTGCGGTATGTGACCGCGATTGGCATTTTGCTGTTCCTTGTGAAAGCCTTTCTCATCTCGCAAAACGGGGTAGATGGCTACACACGGGTTGTGGCGCCGCTGCTTGTGGAATTGCCGCAGGGCGGGTTGGTTGCGAAAGCCATCGCACCCGATGGCTACAGCATTCTGATCGCAAACACTTTCACCGATCTGATAACCCCGAACGCCCAAGCCGCGCAGCAATCGCTTGAAGGGTTCGAGCGCATTGGTCCGGGCGCATCCTCGCAGTAAGGGTGCTAGGCTTGATTGCGCAGACGGCGGGTCGCAAATGCTGCCCGCTTTATCTTTGCGCTGGTATTGAAACTTGGCGCGCGCGGCAGGCGCGCTCCAGAACGTCGTCACCGCAATTGCGGGGCGACAAATCTGGTCCAAGGCAAAGGCGCAATTCCTGAATATTGCCATCGCGGCAGGTGGCGATCACCATATCGGGCCCATAGCCCGGATTCGCCTCGCGGAAAAGCGCTTCGATGGTTTCGGGGGATGTCCGGGTCTCGCGGTCGACCTCTGCCAAAGCGGCGGGCCAAGTCAGGCGCTCGAAAGCGTAGCGGGTCGCTTTGAAATACACCTCTGGGCTTAGCCCGCTGCATCGCCCATGCTTTTTCCATTGGTGCCATGCCAGCCCACCATCACCCATGATATCGGCCATCGCACGGGTTTCGGCGCGGCTGGGATCGCGGGCATCACTGTCGCAATATTCGGGCCAACCACCGTCTGCATATTGCGGCCACAGGCCATGCACTTGCCAGCCTGCATCGGTCTCGCAAGACGCAGCATCCCGCGCATCGCCTTCGGCTTCGCACCAACTTGGCACCCAGCTTAAGGCGAGCAGGTAATAGTCGCCCCGCTCGGAACCGTCAGCCTGCTGTCCGAACAGGTAAGCCGCAGCCACCAGACCAAGCGCGAGCGCCCCCAAACCCTTGCGAACCAGCTTTTGCATTTGCCCTTCCCCTTGCAGCCTGACTTGGCTATAACGCCACCATCCCCCGATAGCGAGGAGAGGCAGGGTCCCCTGCAGCCGGTTCCCGGCACGTGATAACCCATGCGCGCGCGTCACACGCAGCGCCTTACCAGATACAGGAGCGTCGCTCATGTCGAAACCGCTTATGGCCAAGGCCACCGCCGTGTGGCTGGTGGACAACACCACGCTCAGCTTCAAGCAAATCGCCGATTTCTGCGGTCTGCACGAGTTGGAAGTGCAGGGCATTGCCGATGGCGATGTCGCGGGCGGCGTCAAGGGCTTCGACCCGATCGCCAACAACCAGTTGGACCCAATCGAGATTGAACGCGGCGAGAAAGACCCTCGATATGCGTTGAAGCTGAAGTATAATCCCGCCGCCGACGGCGAGGAAAAGCGCCGTGGTCCGCGCTACACGCCGCTGTCCAAGCGTCAGGACCGCCCGGCCTCTATTCTGTGGCTGGTCAAGTTCCATCCGGAACTGGCCGATGCGCAGATTCGCCGACTGGTCGGCACGACGAATTCCACCATTGCCGCCATCCGCGAGCGCACGCATTGGAACATTGCCAATCTGCAACCCATCGACCCGGTCGCACTGGGCCTGTGCAAGCAGTCGGAGCTGGACGCGGAAGTGCGCAAGGCTGCCGACAAGGCCGCCAAAGAAGGGCGCGTCATGTCCGACGAAGAGCGCCGCAAGCTGGTGTCCACTGAGCAGTCGCTGGAGATGGATGCAGAGCCGAAAATGCCTGCCGGGATTGCCGGGTTGGAGAATTTTAGCGTCAGCGATCTGAAATCGGACGACGATGAGAAGAAATCTTCGGCGGATTATTCTGACGCCGACAGCTTCTTCAACTTGCCCGAAGATGACGACGACGAGGATGAAGACGATCGCGCAGCGCGCTGATCGGCTTTTCCCCGCCTTCGTTTCGCGCTAGGCGGGGCCGGACACAGACCAACAGGCCGGGGGCAGACCCATGAAATTCACGATGTCTTGGTTGCGGGACCATCTGGACACATCCGCCACACTGGACGAGGTGCTTTATGCACTGACCGATCTGGGGCTGGAAGTGGAAGAGGTGACGGACCCTGCTGCCACTTTGGGCGCGTTCACCATCGCCCGTGTGATTGACGCAGTGCCGCATCCAGACGCCGACCGGCTGCGCCTGTGCCGTGTCGAAGCTTGGCCAAACGGTCTGGACGCGCCCTCGGAAGAGGTGCAGGTCGTCTGCGGCGCGCCCAATGCCCGCACGGGTCTCGTGGGCGTGTTCGCGCCCGTGGGCACGCATGTGCCAGGCACGGGCGTGGACCTGAAACCGGGCGTCATTCGCGGTCAGGCCAGCAATGGGATGCTATGTTCCGAGCGCGAGCTGGAGCTGTCGGAAGATCATGACGGCATTATCGATCTGCCTGCGGACGCGCCCTTGGGCATGCGCTATATCGACTATGCGGGGCTGAATGACCCGGTGATCGAGATTGCGATCACCCCCAACCGACCCGATGCTTTGGGCGTGCGCGGGATTGCACGCGACTTGGCGGCGCGCGGGCTTGGCACCTTGAAGCCTTTGACGGTCGAGCCGGTTGTAGGCACGTTCCCGTGCCCCATAGGTGTGGAGATCGCGCCAGAGCTGAAGGAAAAGGGCTGTCCCATCTTCGCCGGGCGCGTGGTGCGGGGCGTGAAGAACGGGCCTTCGCCCGAATGGCTGCAAAAACGGCTGCGGGCGATTGGTTTGCGCCCGATCTCTGCGCTGGTGGACATTACCAATTTCTTCACCTTCGACCTGAACCGCCCGCTGCATGTCTTTGATGCGGCAAAAGTGCATGGCACGTTGCACATTCATCCGGCTGCGGGGGGCGAGGAATTCTTGGCGCTTGACGACAAGACCTATACGCTTGGCGCGGGCCAGATGGCTATTTCCGACGATCAGGGCGTGGAAAGCTTGGCGGGCATCATGGGCGGTGCGGCGTCGGGCTGCTCGGACGACACGGTCGATGTGTTCATCGAATCCGCCTATTGGGACCCGATCACCATTGCCGCGACAGGCCGCGCGCTGAAAATCAATTCCGATGCACGCTACCGGTTCGAACGCGGCGTGGACCCGGCCTTCACGCTGGATGGGCTTGAACTGGCCACGCGCATGGTGATGGACCTGTGCGGCGGTCAGCCGTCCGAGGTCGTGGTCGATGGCGCCATCCCCGACACTGCGCGCAGCTATACGTTCGATCCCGCCCGCGTCGGTTCGTTGGTCGGCATGGACATTCCCGAAGCCGAGCAACGCGCCACGCTCGAAGCTTTGGGCTTTGTGCTGAGCGGCGATCAGGCCAGCCCGCCTAGCTGGCGGCCCGATGTGCTGGGCGCGGCCGATCTGGTCGAGGAAATTGCGCGTGTCGCGTCCCTGACCAAGCTGCAAGGCCAGCCCTTGCCACGCCCACAAGCGGGCGTGCCGCGCGCGATCCTGACGCCGCTCCAGACCCGCGAACGCGCCGCGCGGCGTATGCTTGCGGGCTTGGGCTATAACGAATGCGTAACCTACAGCTTCATTGATGCCGAAAGTGCAGCGCTGTTCGGCGGTGGCACGGATGCGACCTGCCTACAAAACCCGATCAGCTCGGAAATGACGCATATGCGCCCTGATCTGCTGCCGGGCTTGTTGCTGGCCGCGGCGCGCAATCAGGCGCGCGGGGTGATGGATTTGGCCTTGTTCGAGGTTGGTCCTGCCTTCGCCGGTGGCGAACCCGGCGAACAGCAGGTGCAAGCCACAGCCATCCTCGTTGGCGCAAATGCAGGCCGCGACCCGCATGGCAGCCGCCGTGCGGTGGACCTCTATGATGCGAAGGCCGATGCCGAGGCGGTGCTTGGCGCCATCGGCGCGCCTGCGAAAATGCAGATCACCCGCAACCTGCCCGCTTGGTTCCATCCGGGGCGCGCGGGCGTGTTGTCGCTGGGGCCTAAGCTGCCACTTGCGCTGTTCGGAGAGGTGCATCCACGCATTATCCGCCATTACGGGCTGAAAGGAGCTGTCATGGCCTTGACCGTGCTGGTCGAAAATCCGCCCCAGCCGAAAGCGCGCAAAACCGCGCGGGCGGCGCTTTCGGGCAATCGTCTGCAACCTGTGGATCGCGATTTCGCTTTCGTGCTGGGCGCAGAAGTCGAATCGGCGCAGGTCGTCAATGCCGCCATGGGCGCCGACAAGGCGCTGATCGCCGATGTGCAGGTATTTGACGAATTCACTGGCGAGAAAGCTGCCGCCCAATTGGGCGAGGGTCGCAAGTCGTTGGCGATTTCGGTGCGTTTGCAACCGGGCGACAAAACCCTGACCGACGATGAAATTGACGCGGTTGGCGCCAAGATCGTGGCCAAGGTTGAGAAAGCCACCGGGGGCACGCTGCGCGGTTAAACGTGGCGTGGCTACCATTCCGGGGTCTGAAAGGATTCTACCAGAAAATCCAGAAAGAACCGCACCCGCGGTTGCATGCTGCGCTGTGGCAGAAACACTGCGTGAAAAGCCGAATCGTCGGGTTGGGTAAAGTCTTCCAGCAATGCCACCAGCGCGCCTTGGGCAATTGCGGGGCGGGCCAAATGCTCGGCGCAGCGCATAATGCCAACCCCGTCACGGCACATCTGGAACAAGGCCATTCCGGCATTGCTGCGAAAGCGGCCCTCGGCCTCGAACCGGACGGGTCCAGCGGGGGTCGTAAACTGCCATTGGTTCAGATGCGCGCGTGCGCCATCCCAGCATAGGCACGGGAATCGCGCCAGATCTGCCGGGCTTTGGGGCGCGCCATACTTGGCCACCAGCGCAGGCGCGGCCACAACAATGCGCCGCAAGTCGCAAAGCCGCCGGGCGCGCAACGTCGAATCCGTCAATTGCCCCATGCGAATAGCAAGGTCGATCCGGTCCTCGACAAGGTTCACGCTGTCATCGGTCAAGACAAGGTCCAGTTCGACCTTCGGGTGGCGCTCCAGAAATACCGGCAGAATAGGGGTGACGCGGTCCAGCCCGAACGCCAAGGGGGCAGAGACGCGCAGAATACCCGCTACCTGATCCGGGCTGGTCTGGAGCGCGGCTTCCGCCTGTTCCACCCCGTCTATGGCGCGGCGGCACCCGTCCAGATAGACGATGCCTTCCGCCGTCAGCGAATGGCCGCGCGTGGTGCGGTGCAGCAGGCTGACGCCCAAACGGTCTTCCAGCCGCGCGATGGTCTGGCTGATAAAGGGCTGGCTCACCCCCAATGCCTGCGCCGCAGCCGTGAACCCGCCGGTTTCGGCAACGGTTTGGAACACGCGCATGGCCAGAAGTCGGTCGTCTTTCATAGGCTCCTCCATCCGGCGGCGATAACAGTCATTGCATATGCATGATTGACCGCTGGCAGCGCCACCCATGATACTGAGTATCAAAGTTTCGCCAACCCATCAGAAAGGGTCTGTCATGCTGGACCTTGGAAATCGCGTTTCGATCTACCAACCCGAACAAGAAGGGCTGATCTTTCCCGAATTGCCCGAATTCAAAAATGTGGCCGATGAACGCCGCCACCGGAAGGAACGGCTTGTGGCCGCGTGCCGCGCCTTCGCTCAGGTCGGGTTCGACTACGGTTTCGCTGGCCATCTGACAGTGCGCGACCCCGAACACCCGGAACTATATTGGACCAACCCGATGTGCGTGCATTTCGCCAAGGTCAAAATGTCGAACCTGATCTTGGTGGACCATGACGGCAAGGTGATCGAGGGCAAATATGCCGTGAACCGCGCGGGCTTTGTTCTGCACGCCAATGTGCACGAAGAGCATCCCGACATCATCGCCATGTGCCACGCGCACACGGTCTATGGCACGGCATGGTGTGCCACAGGACGCCCGATCGAGCCGATCACGCAAGACGCCTGCGCGTTTTTTGAAGATCACGTTATCATTGGGGATGAGGCCGGTGCGGTTGCCGTCGAAAACCACGCGGGCAGCAATGTGGCCAAAGCGTTCAAAGGCGTGAAAGCGGCCTTGCACCAGAACCATGGGCTTCTGACTGCAAGCCGTCACAGTATTGAATCCGCTGCTTTCTGGTTCATTGCGCTAGAGCGGTGCTGCCAGCAACAGCTTGATATTGCGGCAAGCGGTATCCAGCCCACCTACATTCCCGCCGACCGGGCCCGCTATTCGCGCGAACATGTCGGCAGCGATTACATCGGCTGGTTACACTTCCAGACCATCTGGAACCAATTGGTCGAAGATCAGCCTGACATGTTCGATTGATGCCTTAAACAGCGCCCGGATCGCACCAGATCCGGGCGAATTCTTCGCGCGTTTTGCTCGCCATACGCACGCAACCTGCCCGATGCTATGAGCAATCTTCAGCTAATTTACTGAAAAATATGGTGCCCAGGAGAGGACTCGAACCTCCACGCCCGTACGGGCACTAGCACCTGAAGCTAGCGCGTCTACCAGTTCCGCCACCTGGGCAGGTTGCGTAGGCGGGCTTCTAGAATTTGCGCTGGGCAGTGTCAACGCTGAAATGCGTGAAATCGTGTCACGGCTGAAAAAAGGCCAACGCCCTTGCCGCGGTCGCGGTGCGCTTATATTCAAGAGAGCGTAACAGGCGGAGGGCGGCATGTCGAAACTGGTCACGATTTATGGCGGATCGGGCTTTGTCGGGCGCTACATCGCGCGGCGTATGGCCATGGCGGGATGGCGGGTGCGCGTTGCGGTCCGTCGCCCGAACGAGGCGATGCATGTCAAGCCTTACGGTGCGCCGGGGCAGGTAGAACCGGTGTTTTGCAACATACGTGACGACGCCTCTGTGCGGGCGGTGCTGCAAGGCGCGGACGCGGTAGTGAATTGCGTGGGTATTCTGGGCGAGGTGGGTAAGAACCGGTTCGACAGCGTCCAGGCCGAAGGCGCGGGGCGGATTGCGCGTATCGCGGCAGAGCAGGGCATTCCCGCGCTGGTGCAGATTTCCGCCATCGGCGCGGATGCAGGGTCTGACAGCGACTATGCGCGCACCAAGGCCGAGGGAGAGGCGCAGGTTCTGGCCGCCATGCCAAGCGCAATCATCCTGCGCCCCTCTGTCATTTTTGGCGCCGAAGATCAGTTCTTCAACCGTTTCGCCGCTATGGCGCGCTTCAGCCCGTTTTTGCCGGTGGTGGGGGCAGATACCCGCTTCCAGCCGGTCTATGTCGATGACGTAGCCGCCGCGGCGGAACTTGCGTTAACCAAGAGCGTCGCGCCCGGCGTGTATGAGCTTGGCGGGCCAGAGGTCGCAAGTTTCCGCGACCTGATGCAAAACATGCTGGCAGAGATTCGGCGCAAGCGCGTCCTGATCAACGTGCCATTTTTTGCGGCGCGGATCATGGGCACTGTGTTCGATGTTTTACAGAAGCTTAGTTTCGGGTTGTTCACCAATGGTGTGCTGACCCGCGACCAAGTGCGTAATCTGGCGCGCGACAACGTGGTGGCCGACGGCGCGCGCGGGTTTGCAGATTTGGGAATTACGCCGACGCCTATGTCGGCGGTGTTGCCGTCTTATTTGTATGCCTATCGTGTCGGGGGGCAATACAAGTCCATCCACGAATCAGCCGAGCGTTTCCGCAAAGGATGACGCGGCGCACTTGGTGCGCGCCGCGACTGGGGTTTAGCGGGGCACCAGCACCGTATCCACAACGTGGATGACACCATTGGACTGATTCACGTCGCTGATCGTGACGCGGCCCGCATTGCCGGATTCGTCGTAAATCCACAGGGTGCGCCCGCGCATCTGTGCGCTCAGCGCGTCACCCGACAGGGTTTCCATGTGGAAGAAGCCGTCGGAGCTGGCGCGTGCGCGGCGCATCAGCTCTGCGCCCGACAGGTTGCCCGCGACGACATGCGCGGTCAGCACCTTTTGCAGCATACCCTTGTTTTCCGGCTGGAGCAGCGTGTCGACAGTGCCCGCGGGCAGCGCATCGAACGCGGCATTGACGGGGGCGAATACGGTCAGCGGACCGGGGCCTTGCAGCGCATCGACCAGCTCTGCGGCCTGCACGGCTGCCACTAGCGTGGTGTGGTCAGCAGAATTGACCGCGTTTTCAACGATATTGCGCGTTTCGAGCATCGGCGCGCCACCCACCATCGGGTTTGCGAACGCGGCACCGGCGGCCAAGGCGATTGTGGCGGTCAGGGTTGCGAGTTTCATGTGTTCTCTCCTGTTGAGCAAATGTCGGACGCGCTGTGCGCCCATGTCAGGAGAACGAGGCTGGATAGGGCGAAGTTTCAGGCAACGCAAAAACCACAATCACAGGTTTGTTAGGCGGTCAGCTTGCCCGCAACTCCGCCGTAGCCAGAACGGGGCCGGTTGGCAGCCCGGTGGTCGAACCGCCCGCAGGTTCAAGGCTGATCGCCAGAATTTGCCCGGCTTCAAGCGTGGCTTCGGTCACAAGCTCCCCGTCGCGCAGCAGGCCAAGCGAGGCTGGCACACCCTCTGCGCCGATTACCCACAGCTCATAATCTTGCCCAACCCCGGCGGCGGGCCCCTCGGCGCGCAGGCTTAGCCGTGCACCGTCAAAGCTGGCTGCAAGGATCAAGGCGCGGTCTTCTGTCACCAGCTCTGCTGTCAAAACTGGCACTGGCGGCGCACGCAAAACGGGTGAGAGCACGACAAGCCCAAGTGCCAGCGCTCCGACAAGCGACCCGGCCCCAAGCCAACGCCATATCCCGCTTTGGCGGGGGGCAGGCGCGCGCTCGGGGAAAAGCCGGGCTTCGATCTGTGGCATAAGATCGGGTGCAGGCAGGTCTGGATAGGCGTCGTTCATTCCTTCCAGCCGCACTTCCCAATCGCGCACTCTGGCGGCAAAGCGTCCGTCAACGGCCGCACGCGCGTGCGCTGCGCGCCAGTCCTCATCCGCCAAAAGGCCCAATACATATTCGGCGGCCAGCAGGTCGTCTTCATCATCTTTCAAGGGCAGGGTCATTGGTCAAGACACTCCCGCAAGGTGATCAGCGCACGTCGCAGCCATGTGCGCATGGTGTTCAAGGGCACGTCAAATTGCGCGGCAAGGTCTTGGTAGGACAACCCCATCAGATACGCTCCTTTGACCGCGCGGGCGCGGTCCTCGGGCAATTGGTCGAAACAGGCAACCACGGCCTGCATGCGCGCGCGCAGCATAGTTTGGTCCTCGGCACCCATGGCGGGGTCCGCTATCGTGTCCAGCATATCCCGCGCGTCATCCGTCCGACTGACCTCGCGGTGCCCGCGCGATGCCGGGCGCGCGCGCAGGCGGTCCAATGCATGATTGCGGGCGATGGCGCATATCCAGCCCATGCCAGTGCCTTTCTGCGGATCATAGCTGGCGGCGCGTTGCCAAAGGCGGATCACCACCTCTTGCAGGGCATCTTCCGCTTCGGCCCTGTCCCCCAACATACGAGTCAGCAAACCCATAAGTTTCGGGGCGACCATCGGATATAAAATTTGCAATGCCGCGCGGTCCTGCCGTGCCAGCCTTATCAGCAAGGTCGAGATCTCGTCTGTCACGGTTTATCCTGTTCGCTTGCGTCTGACCCTATCGAAAAAATCGACAGGCGCAACTTAATCGCCTTCCAGCCGAAGCCTGATTTCGCGCAGCACCGGGATGGTTTGGCGCACGCGGGCATCGCCCAGGGTTTGCGCAATATCATCTATCAGGGGGCTGATCGCCGCCAGGGCGGCATCACGCGCGGCCTTGCCAGACGGGCTGATCGACACCATTTTGCGGCGCGCGTCGTCCCAATCGGGGCGGATATGGACATATCCGGCCCATTCCAGCTTGGTCAGCGTGTTGGTCATGGCACCGCGTGTGACGTGAAAAGCCCGCGCCAATTCAGCCGGGGTGCGTTCTGCCTGTAACCGAGCGAGCAGGTTCAGCACCCCAAAATGCGACAGCTCCATACCCCGCGGCAGCACCTTGGTCAGACGGTTGCGCACCAATTGGTCTGCCATCAGCAATTCGCTGAAAAGGGCATTGCCAACATCCGACGTCATAGCGCTTTCGGCGGCAAGAAGGGCCGGTCATGACCGAGAGAGGGAATACGCGCGCGCGCATCGGCCACACGCGCCAGTTCAAGATCGACCAAAGCCACGCCCGGATCGCGCCCCATATCCAGCAAAACCTCTCCCCATGGGGCAATGACCATACCATGCCCGTGGGTGCGCCGTTCCCGCCCTTGAGACGCCTTGTGCAACCCTGTCTGAGCAGGGGCCAGAACGAAGGCCCCGTTTTCAATGGCGCGGGCGCGCAGCAGGCTTAACCAATGCGCGGCCCCGGTTACCGGGCTGAACGCGGCGGGCACGGTGAAAATCTGTGCGCCGGCCTGCGCCAAGCTGCGATAAAGGGCGGGAAAACGCAGATCATAACAGATGCTTAGCCCCAGCCGCGCGAAAGGCGTATCGACGACCACCGCCTGATCGCCGGGGCGGAACGCGGCCGATTCGTGATAGGTCTCTGTTTCAGAGACCTTGACGTCGAACATGTGGATCTTGTCATACCGCGCCATGATTGCGCCATCCGGGCCGATCAGGAAGGCGCGATTGGCAAAGCGGCCCTCTGAATCCTCGGTTTTCAGCGCCAAAGAGCCGATTTGCACCCACATCCCCAATTCCGCGGCAAGATCGCGGATCGCGGCCAAGGTGATGTCCGATGTTTCGTCCTGCAAGGCCGCAGCCTGTGCCGCGCGCGAGGTCGAGATGCAATTCGTTACTTCTGGCGTGAAGGCCATCTGCGCGCCCTGCGCATGTGCTTCGCGCAGATAGGCCAAGGTTGTGGGCAGATTGTCCGCCGGGGTGTCGCCGGAGCTCAGCTGTAGAAGGGCTGCACGCAAGGTCATCGGGTCAGCCTTTCAGCAGGGCATCAAGTTTGCCCGCACGCTCCAGCGCGTAAAGCTCATCACACCCGCCGACATGCGTTTTGCCGATAAAGATTTGCGGCACCGTATGCCGCCCGCCTGCGCGTTTCATCATCTCTGGCCGGCGTTCGGGGCTGCGCGCGATGTCGATCTCTGAAAAGCTGGCCCCTTTCTGGGTCAGCAACCGTTTCGCGGCATGGCAAAAGCCGCACAGGGGGGAGGTATATATTTCAATCGGTTGCATGGCGATTTCCAGTTCAGCGCGTTTCGACCCGCACTATATAGGATCATGCCGCCCGTGCAACGCGCGCCAATGCCACAACCCGCACAGAGGCTGCGCCATGCGCCAGACAACATTCCGCCGCGGCGGCAAACGTCGCGCCTGCGGTCATAACATCATCAACCAGCAAGATATCGCGCCCTTGCAGGCGCGCCAGATGGCGTTCATGCGCGGCGAAGGCATCTTGCACATTGTTGAACCGTCCCAAGCGCCCGCGCCCATCTTGCGTGCCGGTCGCGCGGGTGCGGCGCAACAGGTCGGGGCAGTGGTCCAGCGCTGTTAACTTGGCTAGCGCGCGGCTAAGTTCGGCAGATTGATTGTAGCGGCGTTTCAGAAAGCGGGTCCAATGCAATGGAATGGGCGCCACAAGCATATCTGCTTGCAGAAGGGGTGTTGCGGCGCGTGCCATCCAACGCGCGGCAGCGGGCACATGGTCCAGCCTGTCATAATATTTCAGCCCCAAAAGCAGCTTCCGCGCCTTCTCGCCATAAAGCAGCGCGCAGCGTCCCTGCTCCCACGGGCGTGCAAGGCTTAGGCAGTCGTCGCAGAACACGGGCATTCCGGGGTCTGTGCCGGGCAGTGGCAGGCCGCAAGCGTCGCAGCACAGCCCGTCTATGAATGGCATATCGCGCCAGCAGGTTGGGCAAAGCATACCGTCTTCGGCCACAAACATGTCGCAGGTCACGCATTGCGGCGGGTAGAGCGCGCGCAGCACCGCGTTACCTGCGCGCCCCAGCATTGTGTTCGTCACGTTTTGCATTTTCCCGTCAACGCCCCTACATGCCGATCAGACCATGAACGGACCCGCCATGACCGCACCGCGCCTGACAGATCGTGCTGCCTTGCTTCGCAACCGCGCCCGCGTGCGGAGCGATGCCTTGCCTTTTCTGCACGAACTGGCGCGCGACGAGCTTCAAGATAGGCTGGCAATGGTTAACAGGGCGTTTACAGCGCCGGCCATTGTGACCGGGCTGCCGGCACTTTGGCACGACCTAGTGCCTGCGGCGCGCGTGGTTGCGGATGACCCAATTCTGGACCTACAGCAGGGTGCGCATGATCTGGTTATTCATGCCATGGCGCTGCATTGGGCCGATGACCCTGTGGGCCAATTGGTGCAAGCTCGCCGTGCGCTGCGCCCGGATGGGCTGTTTCTGGCGGTGTTGTTTGGCGGGCAGACCTTGGCAGAATTGCGCGCCGCCTTGGCGCAGGCCGAATCTGACTTGCGCGGGGGGCTGAGTGCGCGCGTTCTTCCCATGGCCGAAATTCGAGATCTGGGTGCTGGATTGCAACGCGCGGGCTTTGCGCTTCCAGTCGCAGATTTGGTGCGGCAGAGCGTCGCATATCGTGACCTTGCGACATTGTATGCCGATTTGCGCGCCATGGGAGAGCGCAATGCCATGGCCAACCGCCCTCGAAAAACAAGCCCGAAGGCTTTGTTCACAAGGGCGCAGGCGCAATATGCGCAGAATTTCGCCTTGCCAGACGGGTCTTTTGCCGCAACATTTGAGCTTATATTCTTGTCTGGCTGGGCGCCCTCGACCGATCAACCGCAGCCTTTGCGCCCTGGATCAGCCAAAACGCGACTGGCAGATGCGCTGGGCGCGGATGAAATTGCCTTGCCTGATCCGGTTAATATCCCCGGCAGAGATTGAATCTGCCCGCAAAACCGCTATTTCCGGGCGAAGCGAACAGGAGGCGGTGAGATGAAAGACGAAGCCATGCTCGATGCAAAGCAAGCGCAACCTTTGGCGAAGTGCCCTGTTCATATGGATCAACCCGGCACCGGGCGCCTTGCGCATGCAGATGCCGATCATCCTGCCGTGCCGCAGGCCAAGATCGGGGTTCTGGTCGCGAATCTCGGCACGCCCGACAATTACGATTACTGGTCCATGCGCCGCTACCTGAACGAATTCCTGTCCGACAAGCGCGTGGTCGATTATCCGGCATGGCTGTGGCAACCGTTGCTGCAACTTATCATCCTGACCAAGCGGCCTTTCACGTCTGGCGCGAATTACAAATCGATCTGGAACATGGACAAGAACGAAAGCCCGCTCTTGACCATCACCAAGGACCAGACTGCCCGGATCGCAGAAGCCGTTGCCGCGAAATACGGTGACAATGTCATGGTCGATTTCTGCATGCGCTACGGCAATCCTTCGACCACGTCCAAGGTCGATGAAATGGTCAAAGCGGGCTGTGAGAAAATCCTGTTCTTCCCGCTTTACCCGCACTACGCGGGTGCCACTTCCGCCACGGCGTGTGACCAGTTTTTCCGCGCGCTAATGACGCAAAAATGGCAACCCGCCGCGCGCACCGTTGCTCCGTATTTTGAGCACCCGAGCTATATCAAGGCGTTGGCCGAGTCTGTGCGCCGGGCTTACGATGCGATGGAAGAAAAGCCCGAAGTGTTGGTGGCGTCCTATCACGGGATGCCCAAGCGCTACCTGATGGAAGGCGACCC
>JAFGVZ010000068.1 GCA_016937725.1 Paracoccaceae bacterium
ATCCTGATCCTGATTGAAATGGTCGGGGCGATAGGATTCGAACCTACGACCTACGGTACCCAAAACCGTCGCGCTACCAGGCTGCGCTACGCCCCGACAAGATTGCTTTACTCGGCCCGCCCGCCCGTGAAAAGGGCGAATTGCCCTTTTGCGGCGGAAATCGCACGGGCAGGGTCAGTTTGGCGCGGCGGCGTCGCAGGGCCAAGCGGCGCTGTCTTGCGCCAAGCGCGGATGGCGCAATTCGCTGCCTATCTCTATCCCGATGGCGCGGGCCAAGCCGCCGTTGATTTCCAGCACCATCAGCACATTATCACCGCCCGGAATGGGGGTTTCGTCCAGCGGGCGCGCCTCGTGGTGGATATGCGTGACCACGCCTGTCGGGTCGACGAACAGCATATCCAGCGGGATGAGCGTATTGCGCATCCAGAATGACGCGCGCGTCGGCCCCTCGTAGATGAACAGCATTCCGGCAGAACGTGGCAGGCTTTCCCGAAACATCAGCCCTTGGGCGCGGCTTTCCGGGGTGTCGACCACCTCGACCGAAAAACGCGCTTGCCCCCATGCCCCGCGCAGATCAACCCGGTCTGGCGCGCATTGCGCTGCTGCCGCGGAGGCAAAGGCAATTACTGCCAGCGCAACGCTGACGCAACGCACCAGCATTCGGTCAATCTTCATGCAGCGCGGCTTCCCACGGTTCGATCAGAGCGGCCATGCGCCCACGTTCGCCATCGACCACGCGAATGGCGATGGCTTCGCCCGGCAACAATTCCGCAAGGCCCGCGCGGCGCAAGGTTTCCATATGCACAAACACGTCTTCGGGCTTGCCGAAACAATTAGCAAAGCCGAAGCCCTTGACCTTGTCGAACCATTTTACCCGTGCCGCTTCCAAGGGCACGGAGCGGTCCACAAGCTGGGCGCGCTCCGACTGCCCCTCGGGCTCTGTGGTATCGTCAATGGGGGGCAGCACGGCAAAGACTTCGGACACCTGAAACCCGCGCGCGGTTTTCTGCACGGCCACCGTCATGCGGGCATTGTCACAGACAGAACTCAGGCCGAAATTACGCAACGCATTGGCATGCAACAAAATATCCGGGCCATCTTCAGAGGTGGTCAAGAACCCGAACCCCTTGCTTGGGTCAAACCATTTTACGGTTCCCTGCACCTTCTGATCGGGGTCGTAGTCGGAATCCATTCTCAGTCTCGCTCGTCATGCCTGCGCGTCGAGGCGCTTGTTCCATTGAATTGGCCACGCACACGGCCGAACCAAACCCTGACAAATATGCCTATGGTGCCAGTCGTGTGACCGACCAAGCATCTGCGGCGGCAGACTTGCGCCACTGAAAACGGTCGTGCAAGCGGAAAGCGCCATCCGCCCAGAACTCGATTTCAACGGGATCAATTTTAATGCCACCCCAAAACGGCGGGCGCGGCGGATTGGTCCCATGCCGCGCCGTTTGACGCGCGACCTCTGCCATAAGTGCTGTCCGAGAGTCCAGCGGTTGCGATTGCGGAGACGACCAAGCGCCCAGACGGCTTTTCAGGGACCGTGACGCATAATAGGCATCTGCCTCTGGACCATCATAACGGCTGGTCAGGCCCCGCACCCGGATCTGACGACGCAAGGATTTCCAATGCAGAACGAAGGCTGCTTTGCCACTGGCTTCGATTTCCTGACCTTTGGCGCTGGTATAGTTCGTGTAAAACACGAAAGCGTCGTCCAGAATGTCCTTGAGCAAGACCATCCGAACATTCGGCAACCCATCGGCATCGACACTGGCCAGCGCAATCGCATTGGGATCATTCGGCTCCAGCGGTTCGGCTTCTGCCAACCAGCGCCGCGCGATCTGGAAGGGCGATGCCCCCGCGAAAATGCCGTCCTGCTCGCTCACAAAGTCCCTCGTGCCGTTGAAGCCGTGTCTAGAACCAAAGGCACGACGTGCTCCTTAGCCGCCACTTCACTCGTTATGTAACACGCTTAATATATGTTGCAAGTCAGGCCGGTGTAGGGGGCCAGCGGAGTCTTGCAGCCCAAAGGGTGATCGCATAAGGCAAACGGGCAGTCTTCGAGGAGCGTAAACATGTCTGGGTTGATGACCGGGAAACGTGGCCTGATCATGGGCCTTGCCAACGACAAGTCCATCGCGTGGGGAATTGCCAAAATTCTGTCCGACCATGGCGCGGAACTGGCTTTCAGCTACCAAGGCGATGCGCTGAAAAAGCGCGTCTTGCCCTTGGCCGAAAGCCTTGGCACACCGCATCTGTTCGACTGCGACGTGACCGATATGGCGTCTGTCGATGCGCTGTTCGCGGGTCTGGAAGCACTTTGGGGCAAGATTGATTTCGTGGTCCACGCCATCGGCTTTTCCGACAAGGCGGAACTGCGCGGGCGCTATGTCGATACCAGCCGCGATAATTTCGCCATGACGATGGATATTTCCGTCTATTCCTTCACGGCCGTGTGCCAGCGCGCCGCTAAGCTTATGCCCCATGGCGGCAGCTTGCTGACCATGACCTATTACGGCGCCGAACAGGTCATGCCGCATTACAACGTTATGGGCGTGGCGAAGGCGGCACTGGAAGCCTCGGTCAAATACATTGCCGAAGACCTTGGCAAGGACGGCATTCGCTGCAACGCCATCAGCGCGGGGCCGATCAAGACGCTTGCGGCCTCTGGCATTGGCGATTTCCGCTATATCATGAAATGGAACGAGCTGAACTCGCCCCTGCGCCGCAACGTGACGCAAGAAGAGGTCGGCAAGGCCGCGCTTTACCTGCTGTCCGACCTTGGCTCTGGCACAACGGGCGAGAATCTGCATGTCGATGCTGGCTATCACGTGGTGGGCATGAAGGCGGTGGACGCGCCCGATATCGACGTGGTCACGGGCCGCAAAGAGAGCTAGGCTTGACCCACGCTGCACCACCTGTTCCATGTTTCACCCGTTTTGTCCCTGCGCCCTAACTGCCGCCCCTTGACCAAAAGGATTCTGCCATGTCCGACCGTTTGCCCCATGAAAAAGGCTTTCACATCTCTTGGGACCAGATCCACCGTGACAGCCGCGCGCTGGCATGGCGGTTGGACAAACACGGCCCCGATGGTGGCGATTGGCGTGCGGTGGTGGCCATCACGCGCGGCGGGCTGGCCCCGGCCATGATCATCGCGCGCGAATTGGACATTCGCGTGGTCGATACGATCAGCGTGAAATCCTACAGCCACCAGACGCAAACAGAGGCGACGGTTCTGAAAGCCCCGCAGGCCGAGATCATGGGCGCGGATGGCGAAGGTATCCTCGTGATTGATGATCTGGTCGATACCGGCAAAACGTTGGAACTGGTGCGCAAAATGTATCCCAAGGCGCATTTCGCAACCGTCTACGCCAAGCCACAGGGCCGCGAGATGGTCGACAGCTTCATTACAGAAGTCAGCCAAGACACATGGATTTTCTTTCCGTGGGACATGGCGCTGCAATATGTCGAACCTTACCGCGGCGCCTGAGCATTAGGGCCACATGACCCAGATGTGACTCGACTCGGGTCGTATCCCAGACACCTTTTGTGGTGTCGACATTTCGAAAGAACTCCAATGACCATGCTGTCCCGCCCCGCCCTTGTTCTGACCGCATTGGTCAGTGCCGCCCCTGTTGCCGCTCAGGAAAATGCACTTGCTTTTTCGCTGACCGGGGGCGCCGGGGTCGCGCCCAGTTATTTCGGATCGTCAAACCGAAGCGTATCACCCGCTATTAGCTTTGGCTTTCAAGGCCTGCGCTTTGGCGGCACGCAACTGGGCGATCCCGATGGCCCGAAAGTATTCGCCCCCGGCGCGGGTTTTCGTGGGTCCTTCCGATTTATTGGCGCGCGTGAGGGCAAGAACGAATTGGCCGGGATGAATACGGTCGATGCCGCCTTGGAACTGGGCTTGGGCGTGCAGTACACATCCGATCTGTGGCAGGTCTTTGCCGACCTGCGCTACGGTGTGGTTGGTCATAAGGGCGTGACAGGCGAGGTGGGTGCGAATGTCATCTATCGCGCGCCAAGCGGCTTGGTTCTGAACGCAGGGCCGCGCGCCGAATTCGGGTCGTCACGCTTTACCAACACCTATTTCGGGGTAACGGCTGCGGAAGCCGCGAGCCCGCTCAACACCTTGACACCGTTCAGCGCCTCCGGCGGTATCTATTCTGTCGGGGTGGAGATGGGCGCCTATCAGCCCTTGGGCGACGATTGGGGCATAACCGGCACTTTGCGCTACGACCGCTTGCGCGGCGACGCGGCGCGATCGCCCATCGTTTTGCAGGGCAGCCGCGATCAAGTCAGCGCCCAAATTGGCCTGACCCGCCATTTCAACCTGCGTTTCTAGGCCCAGTTGCAGCGCGGGGCACGGCCAGTGCTTGCCCCTGCCCCGCGCATTCTCTAGACAGGCGAAAACATCCTTTCCTCGCTGATCGAGAGTGCGTGCATGTCGTCGAACAAGAATTCCAAGGGCAAGAAACTTGGCGCTGGTCTGCTGATGGGTCTTCTGGCACTCAGCTTGCTGGGTTTCGGGGTGGAAGGGTTCGGGTCCGCACGCCAAACCGTCGGCACCGTGGGCACCCGCGATATTACCGCAGATGAGTATGCCCGCACGTTGCAAAACGACCTGCGCGCGCTTCAGGCGCAATTCGGCCAGCCGATCACGATGGAACAAGCCCGCCTGTTCGGGCTGGATCAACGCGCGCTAGAGCAGTTGATCGACCGCGCCGTGCTCGATACCGAAGCAGAACGTTTGGGCGTGTCGGTGGGCGATCCAACCGTGCAGGCCGAGATCATTGCCATTCCCAATTTCCAAGGCTTGAACGGCACGTTCGACCGCGAAGCCTATCGCTTCGCACTCGAAAACTCCGGCCTGACCGAAGCAGAGTTCGAAACCTCGATCCGCAAGGAAATTGCCCGCTCGATCCTGCAACTGGCCGCGATCGGCGGGGCCAGCGCGCCCGCAGGGCTGGTTGACCCGCTGCTGACCTATCAGGCGCAGACGCGCGATTTCACGGTGCTGACGCTGAACGCGGCCGATCTGGAAACCCCTGTCGGCCAACCCGATGACGCAGCGCTGACCGAATATTACACCGACAATCTAGACGCCTACACGCTGCCAGCTGGTAAGCGGCTGGATTACGCGTGGATCACACCGGAAATGCTGCTCGACACTCTGGAAGCCGACGAAGCAGAGTTGCGCGCCGCCTATGACGCACGCGCCGCGCAATATCGCCAACCCGAGCGCCGCCTAGTCGAGCGGCTGATCCTGCCCGACATGGCTGCGGCCCAAGACGCCGTCGCGCGCATCGCGGCGGGCGAGGCCACGTTCGAAGACGTGGTTGCCGAACGCGGTCTCTCGCTGGAAGACACCGACCTTGGCGACGTGACCCGCGAGGCGCTGGAGGATGCGGGCGAGGTTGTGTTCGCGCTGACAGAGCCGGGCATCGCTGGCCCGGTTGAAACCGACCTTGGCCCGGCCATCTTCCGCATGAACGCCATTCTGGCCGCGCGCGAAACCCCGTTCGAAGAGGCCCGCGACGAATTGCGCGGCGAGGTGCTGATGGACCGCGCGCGCCGCACGCTGGGTGACAATCTGGACCTGTATGAAGACCTGCTGGCCGGCGGCGCGACCGTGACCCAATTGGCCGAGGAAACCGACATGCAGGCGGGTCAGATCGACTGGCGCCCTGACACGCAAGACGGCATTGCCGCTTACGAAGAATTCCGCGACATGGCCGCCAGCATTCAGCCCGGCGACTTTGCCGAGATCACCATTCTGGCCGATGGCGGCCTGTTCGCGGTAGAACTGGTCGAAGAACTGCCCGAAGCGCCGCGCCCGCTAGACGATATTCGCACGCAAGTGGTGCGCGACTGGCAGAATGCGCAGATCGAAACGCGCTTGATGGAGCAGGCCCAAGCCCTGCGAACCGAGGTTGAGGGCGGCACCGCGATAGACGCGCTTGGTCTGGACAGCCTGCGCTTTGCCGATCTGTCGCGCTCGGACCCGGTGCCGGACCTGCCCCGCGCGGTGCTGACGGAAGCGTTCGAGCTGGATGAAAACGCGCTTTCCATCGTGTCGGAAGGCACGCGGGTGCATCTTGTGCAATTACACGCGGTCGCTTCCCCCGACCCAGACTTGGACAGCACCCAGCAAATTCGTCGCGCCTTGGAAGCACAGGTGACCCAAAGCTATACCCAAGACCTGTTTGGCTATTTCGGGGCCGCGCTGCGCGATGGTCTGCCGATCCAGATCAATCAGCAAATGATCGACGCCGTTCAGCAGAGCTTCTAAGCCATGGCCACCCTGACCCCCGATTTTGAACGGTTCGAGGCAGCATGGTCGCGCGGCGAAAACCAGCTTGTCTATATGCGGCTCGCCGCTGATCTGGACACGCCTGTGTCGCTCTATCTGAAATTGGCGGGCGGCGCGCGCGACAGTTTCATCCTCGAATCCGTGACCGGGGGCGAGGTCCGCGGGCGTTATTCGATCATCGGCATGAAACCCGATCTGGTCTGGCATTGCCGAGGCGAGCAAGCGCGGCTCAACCGTCAGGCCCGCTTTGACCCAGATGCATGGGAAGATCAGGACGCCGCCCCCTTGGATGCCTTGCGCGCGCTTCTGGCCGAATCGCGCATCGACATTCCCGACGACCTGCCCGCCGCCTGCGCGGGCCTGTTCGGCTATCTGGGCTATGACATGATCCGGCTGGTCGAACACCTGCCCGACGTGAACCCCGACCCGATTGGCGCACCCGATGCGTTGATGCTGCGCCCTTCGGTTGTGGCAGTTCTGGACGGGGTAAAGGGCGAGGTGATCGTGGTCGCGCCCGCTTGGGCGGCCAGCGGCCTGCCCGCGCGCGCCGCCTATGCCCAAGCCGCCGAGCGCGTCATGGATGCCGTGCGCGATCTGGAACGCGGCCTGCCCGGCACCCCGCGCGAATTGACCGACGCCGATGCGCCCATCGGCGCGCCTGTCTCGAATTTCGCCAAGGCGGATTATCTGGCCGCCGTGGACAAGGCCAAGGATTACATCCGCGCGGGCGACATTTTTCAGGTCGTGCCCTCGCAGCGCTGGTCGCAGCGCTTTGCCCTGCCGCCCTTCGCGCTTTATCGCTCGTTGCGGCGCATGAACCCCTCACCCTTCATGTTCTATTTCGATTTTGCGCTGTCGGATGGCCCCTTTCAGGTCATCGGCGCCAGCCCGGAAATCCTTGTGCGGTTGCGCGATGGCGAGGTCACGATCCGCCCTATCGCGGGCACCCGCCCCCGAGGGGCCACGCCAGAGGAAGACCGCGCGCATGAGGCCGATCTGCTGGCCGACCAGAAGGAGCTGGCCGAGCATCTCATGTTGCTGGACCTTGGCCGCAACGATGTGGGCCGTGTCGCCCGCATCGGCACTGTGCGTCCGACCGAGGAATTCGTGATCGAACGCTACAGCCATGTCATGCACATCGTCTCGAACGTGGTGGGCGAATTGGCCGAGGGGCAGGATGCCCTGTCGGCGCTACTGGCCGGCCTGCCCGCGGGCACCGTCAGCGGCGCGCCCAAGGTCCGCGCGATGGAAATTATCGACGAGCTGGAGCCGGAAAAGCGCGGTGTCTATGGCGGCGGCGCGGGGTATTTTTCGGCAAATGGCGAAATGGACATGTGCATCTGCCTGCGCACCGCCGTGCTGAAGGACCAGACGCTTTATATTCAGGCCGGAGGCGGCGTGGTCTATGACAGCGACCCGCAGGCCGAATACGAGGAAACCGTGAACAAGTCGCGCGCATTGCGCCGTGCGGCAGAGGAAGCCGGGCGTTTCGCGCGTGGCAACGGCTAGGCCCATGGCCCATGCCCGCACGACACCTTTCGCCATGCCCTTGTCCGAGGCTTTGGGCCATGTAGACCGCGTCTTCGGCATCGACAGCATTCTGGCGGATGAGGGCAGAGATATCCTGAAGCCTTATTACCTGCAATCCGAGCCAGGCTATAAGCGCGTGCACTCGCAAAAGGGTTGCATGCACATGGCGCTGAATCCGGACGGGGTTTACACCGCCGATGGGTATCTCACGCAAATCCGCGACGTGGCGTATCAGATCCGGCAGGTGCAGGCCTCTCGCGTGCTGGAACTGGGCAGCGGCATGGGGTTCAACACCATCGCCTTGGCGCCTGACCACGCGCATGTGCACTTCACCGGGCTGGACTTGATGGCGCATCACGTCAGGACAGCCCAAAAGGACGCCGCGCATCTGAAAAACGCGGCTTTCCGCCAAGGCAGCTACACCGATATTCCGGCGGATTTGCGGGGCGCAGATGTGGTGTTCGGTCTGGAAACGCTCTGCTACGCCGAAGATCTGGACGCGGTCGCGGCCCAAATAGCGGCCGCCATGGCACCCGGCGGGCGCTTCGTGATGTATGACGGCTTCCGCCGCGCCGATTTCGACGCCGCCCCCGAAAATGTGCAGATCGCCGCCCGCCTGTTCGAGGTGACAACCGCTGTCACCGGCGGCTTTCACACGATCGAGGCATGGGACGCCGCGCTCAGCCGCGCAGGGCTTGTCGTTCTGCGCCGCGACGACCTGACAGACCAATCCATCGCCGGCATGCGCTATTTGCACAACCGCGCGGCCAAGTTCTTCCGGTCGTGGAAATACCGTGCTCTGAAACACGTCATGCCCAAATACCTGATCCGCAATGCCGTGGCCGGGCTGGTCGGCCCCTATATGATCGAGGGGGCCGGACCAAAATCGGGCGACACGCGGGCTGCCATTACCTATTCGGTTCTGATGGCCGAAAAACCACGCTGAGTTTTACGCTTTCCCAAAGCGCGCGCGGCGCTTATATGCGCCCCATGTCCCAGAACCCTCCCCATCTTCGCCCCGATCTTGCCCCCCGCGCGCTGTTGCGCGACAGTGACCGCCCCGGCCAGCCGACCATCGGTATGGTCAGCCTTGGCTGCCCCAAGGCGCTTGTCGATAGCGAGCGCATCCTGACGCGCCTGCGCGCCGAAGGCTATGCGATCAGCCCCGATTACACCGGCGCGGATGCGGTGATCGTGAACACTTGCGGGTTTCTGGACAGCGCCAAGGCGGAATCGCTTGATGCCATTGGCGAGGCTTTGGCCGAGAATGGCCGCGTGATCGTCACGGGCTGTCTGGGCGCGGAGCCTGATTATATCACCGGCGCGCATCCAAAAGTGCTGGCCGTGACCGGGCCGCACCAATACGAACAGGTGCTGGATGCCGTGCACAAAGCCGTGCCGCCCAGCCCCGATCCGTTTAACGACCTGCTGCCAGCTTCCAGCGTCAGCCTGACGCCACGGCACTATAGTTATCTCAAGATTTCAGAGGGTTGTAACCACAAATGCAAGTTCTGCATCATTCCCGACATGCGCGGGAAGCTGGTCAGCCGCCCCGCCCATGCGGTGATGCGCGAAGCTGAAAAGCTGGTCGAGGCCGGTGTGCGGGAATTGTTGGTCATTTCGCAGGACACCTCTGCTTATGGCGTGGACCTGAAACATGCCGAAGATCGCGGCCACCGCGCGCATATCACGGACCTCGCGCGCGATCTGGGGTCTTTGGGCGCTTGGGTGCGGTTGCATTACGTCTATCCCTACCCGCATGTGCGCGACCTGATCCCGCTGATGGCCGATGGCTTGGTGTTGCCCTATCTGGACATTCCGTTCCAGCATGCGCATCCGGACACGCTCAAGCGCATGGCGCGCCCGGCCCATGCCGAACGCACGCTGGACCATATCGCGGCATGGCGCGACATCTGCCCCGATATCACGCTGCGGTCGACCTTTATCGTCGGCTATCCGGGCGAAACAGAGGCCGAATTCCAGACCCTGCTGGATTGGCTGGACGAGGCACAACTGGACCGCGTCGGATGCTTTCAATACGAAAACGTAGCCGGTGCCCGCGCCAATGCCTTGCCCGACCATGTCCCGGACGCGGTGAAGGCCGAGCGTTGGGACCGCTTTATGCAAAAGGCGCAGGCCATTTCAGAGGCGAAGCTAGCGGCGAAGGTCGGACAGGTGATGCAGGTCATCGTCGATGACATTGATGAAGACGGTATTGCCACCTGCCGCACCAAGGCAGATGCGCCGGAAATCGACGGTAACCTGTTCATTGATGAGGGCACAGAGGGGTTGGGCCCCGGCGATATCGTCACCGTCAAGGTGGACGAGGCCGGGGAGTATGACTTGTGGGGAACACGGGCAGATAACGCTTAACCGGTGGAGGCGGGGCGCATCGCCCCGCGCACCGGTGTGTCAAGGCACCAACTTTTGCGCCATTTCCAGATAGGTCTGACCGTGCTCTTTTAACCGCTCGGCATTCGTGCCTTCAGACCAATGGTGCACAATTTCAAGCTGCACCGCCAATGCGTTGCTTTCCGCGATCATCTTGGCGAGGGCCGCTTCGATCGTGTAGGTCAGTTGATGGACGTCTTCCATGTCATTCGGGGTCAGGCTGTCCTTGGCCATAATTTCCGCCATGAAGGCGTTGTATTCCAAGAAATTATCCAGCGCCTGTTCCAGCGTTTCCGACGGTTGGGGGGCGTAGTGGTCGACGCTGTCTTGCGCCATGGCAGGCGCTGCGGCCAACGCGGCGATACAGGCAACACGGACGAAATAGTTCATGATCTTTGTTCCTTCAGCATGAGATAACTCTGCGTCAGGTGTGGCTGCGCGTCATGTGCTCTTGGCTGCGCCTAACCCGACTTTTTTAGTCGGAATTAACATTCCACGCAAGTGCAAACTTGGTTATTGTGGCGCAGGAATTTTGCGGACGGTATGCGCATCGAATTGCGCACCAAGCCAATCGGCAGCGCATAGGCTGATCTGTGCCAGCTTCTCGCGCTCGGCTTCGCGCATGCGGGTGGACCGCATCAGCATAATGCGTCGCGCCAAGGCCGCTTGCCCGCGTGGGCTGTCTACGAAGCGATCTTCGGCGATCAGCGCATTGACGGGGCTTGCATGGGTCAGCAACCCCTCGTAGCTGCCAAGCGCCTTGTAAAGGGCCATCGTGCAAGCCTGCTGTTGATCGGGACATTGCGCCGCGCAGACCGCACGGATTGGGCGCGCGACAGCCGATGTCACCAACCAATCGTGCAGCGCCTCTGGCTCTGGCGCGCCCTTGGTCCCGAACCGGTGCTGCGGATCGCCCGGATGAAGCTTTGCGGCATCTTCATCGCGCAACACGCGGTTTTCGGATAGCATCAGCAATGTTTGCGGATACCAGTCTTGCGCCAAAACCTCTGCGGGAAACCCACTCTCATGCCGCTTGACCAAAGTAATCAGCGTTTCCGCCAAGGCGCGCGGCTCATCCAGCGCGGCGAGGGCTTTGGCCGTATCCAGACCGGCGTCCATGGACCAAAGCTCCGTCCACGCGACCGCGATGGCATCACCTTGCTGCGCTGCGAAATGAACCCAGTTGCGCCCCGACATTCCGCCGGGTGCGCGCAGCAGCGCCAGACGCTCGGCCCGCGGCATCGCAACCAGCGCGGCACCCTGCAATTCAGCGAATTTATCAATCAGCCCCAACAAAAGTTGCGATTGCGCATCGCCCTGCTGGGCGAGTAGGGCCAAACCCTGCAAGCCGTCCAATTCCTGATCGGCAAGCCAAAGGTCAATGGCCTGCGCCCGTTGATCGGACATCGTTTGCGCGGAAAGCGGCAAAGATAGGCAAACCATGCAGACCAAAATCCACAGCTTGGCAACCCCAAGACGTATGCCCCGCCAGAACTGGCTATGTGGTGTCGCCACTGCGTGCCCTGCCCTTTTATCCACACATTGACTATGCCTGCTGACGCCACTGGCAACAACCCGCATCCGTGTGCCGCGGCACCATAAAAAAACCCGCCCAGAACAGGGCGGGTTAGTCACCCGCGCGTCGGCGGGACAGGGAGGAAAGTGTTCCCGGACAAATGGCCGAAAACATGTATCCAAATATTATGATTGTGTGATGCGATCCTTGATCTGAATCAAAACGCGAAAAAAACCATGCCCACTGCCAACGCAAACAGGCAACAATCAAAGCCAAAACTGGACAATGGCCGCGCCGGTTAAACAATCCAATGCGCATGCCCTTATTTTGCCCGAATTACGCCCTGCTTTGGCCACCTGGCATTTGCCACGCGACATGCCGCCCGGTAGGTTGGGCCAAGCCCAGACCCGGTAGGACACCCATGACCGACATTGATCTTTCAACCGCGCGCACCGATGCCGAATGGCTGGCCCGACTGGATGAATTGGGCGATGAGGTCGGGTGCTTCACGCCGCTGGGCGCGCATCATGCCGCGTTTTTTGCCGATGGCGACGATACGCTGATCGTCAGTTTCGAAACCATTGCCGAGTGCCGCGCCACCGGGCCAGAGCACAAGCCCTTGGGCCTGCTGGTGGCCGAAGCGCATGGCTGGTCGCATCTGGGCCTGATCGCGCGCGCGCCGCGCTGGTATCGCGACACCGAAGTGCTGGATTTCTTCGATGCGCAGATTGACGAAGGCTTCTTTGAAAGCTTCAAGCGTGTATTGTTCTATGGCGCGGGTATGGCGGGCTACGCCGCCTGCGCTTTCAGCCTGACCGCGCCGGGTGCGACTGTTTTGGCCATCGCCCCGCAAGCCACGCTCGACCCGGAAATCGCGCCGTGGGACGCGCGCTATAAATGGGCGCGCCGTCTGGATTTCCGCACGCGCTTCGGCTTTGCCCCCGATATGCTCGATGGTAGCCGCAACGCGTTCATCCTATATGATCCCTCACGCGCAGAGGACAGCATGCATGCTGCTCTGTTCCGCCGCCCCTTCGTGCATATGCTGCGCAGCCCCAAGCTTTATGGACCAACCCCCGAAGCCTTGGCGCGGATGAACCTGCTCGTCCCGCTGATTGAACTGGCCGCGACTAGGCGGCTGACCGGGTTGCGCGCGGCCAACCTGCTGCGCAAACGCCATGACGACCCAAGCTATCTGCGCGCGCTGACACGCGCTATCGCCGAAAGCGAACGCTCGACCCTGACCGCCATTGCCGCAACCCGCGCCCAAATGGCTTTGGCACCGAAAGCCGCCGCGGCAGAGGCGGAACCGGTCGCCTAAAGTTCCTTGGGACATCAGGCTGGCAGGCGCGCAAGGCTTGGCAAACAGCGCCTGTGCGGCCATGAACAGGACAAACTGGGCTTAAAGCGTTAAGTTAGGCACAAAAGCCAGCCAAGAGGTCCGCCATGTCCGACACCGAATTTCGCAAAATCCAGACCCAAGGGGTGCATCACATCACGCTGATTGGTGCGGATCGACAGACATCCATTGATTTCTGGGAAGGGGTGCTGGGCATGCCCTTCATCTTCGACCAGCCCAATCTGGACGATGCTAACGAGGGGCATTTGTATTTTGATCCGGGCGACGGACGGTTGATCACGATCTTCACCAACGAAAACCGCAAGCCCGATCCGAAAGCCGTGCCAGAGGACACCGGCAGTTTGCACCATCTGGCGTTCAACGTCTCGCAGGCGAGCTTCTGGCAGATCGCCAAGCGGCTCGACGCGCGCGGGGTGCGGCATTCGGG
>JAFGVZ010000069.1 GCA_016937725.1 Paracoccaceae bacterium
AGCGCGCGCAACAGCGCCGGCGTGGGCCAGCCATCGGCGGGCAAACCAAGCTGCGCCTGCATATCCTGCACGGCGGCACGGGTATTGGCGCCTAAGATACCATCCACAGCCCCCACATCGAACCCGCGTGCAGCCAGCCGCTGCTGCAAATCGCGCATCTGGTCTTGGTTCAACCCAGTATCCGGGTTGCCCGCCTGATAGACTGGCGCACCCGTCAGACGCGTGGCGAAATACGCAGCCGTTGTAACGTAGATGAAGCTTTGGTTCCATTCGAACAGCGTGGTGAAATTGTCGAACACCATGAAGGCCGGACCACGATACCCTTGCGGCACGATGATCGACGCTTGCAGATTGCCAGAGGGCAGGCTGCCATGGGTGGGCTGAATGCCCATGCGCTGCCAGTCCGACACGCTCATCCGCGTGCGCAGGCCGGTGCGGGTCAGGTCCATGCCTTGCGGCAGTGCGACCTCGTGCATCCACGGCTCGTTCGCGCGCCAGCCTTTCGCGCGCAGCATGGACGCGCCCGACATGATTGCATCGGCAACAGAGGTTTTCAGCGTGATCTGCCCGTCGCCATCGCCATCGACCGCGTGGTTAATGATGTCCGAGGGCAGCTTTTGCACCATCCCGATCTCTCCCGCCCAAGCGCCGGTCATGGTGCGTGGGTCCAGATCGCCCCGGCGGTGCATTTCCAGCGCCGCGAAAACCTGCGGGCGGAACAAGTCGGGGCGGCGGCAATCATGCGCCAGCGTGACCAGTGCGTTGACCGTGTTGAAATCACCCTGCACCGCGCCGAAATCAGTCTCGAACGCCCAGAAGGACAGCAGGATGCCGGGGTTCACCCCGAATTGGCGCTGCGCGGCGTCGAACACCGACCGGTAGCGGTCGTAATTGCGGATGCCGTTATTCAGCCGGTTCTGCGAGATCAGTGCGCGCGAGAAATCGAGAAACGGGCGCTGGAAAATGCCCTGCCGCCGGTCGGCATTGATGACCGACGGGTCCCGGCTGACATTGGCGAAAAACCAGTCCACCAGCGCGCGGTCATATCCCATGCTGACCGCTTCGGTTTTCAGCCCACCGATGAAGCTGCCGAAATCACCGCCGCAGCTTTGGGCCTGAGCCTGACCTGTCGCCATCGCGGCCAGAACCGCAACCAATTTGAAAACCCGCATACTGACCTCTTGCTGAACCTGCACAATCGTTAACGCTTGCGCAGCGCCTTGAAAACAACTTGCACCTTAGGACGCCGCCTGCCGGTAGTGATAGCGCGCAACCTGTTGCATCCCCGCACGTTCATACAGGGCGCGGGCCGGGACATTTGCCTCTGTCACTGCCAATGCCAACCACGCAGCCCCCTGCTTCTGCGCCCAATCAGCGGCCCCGTGCAACATGGTGCGCGCGGCCCCTTGGCGGCGATAGGCGGGCGCAATTTCCACGGCGTGCAGCATGGCGACGCCATCATGAATGGCGCAAAACCCGCACCCCACCACCCGGTCGGCCAAGCGCGCCAGAAAAGCGGTCTTGGGGCCAGCGGCGCGATCCATCACGGCAATACGGTCGGGGCCAATGCCACCTTCGGCCCAGATATCGCGCATGATCTCCAGCGGCTCCCATATGTCGAACAGGCTGACATGAGGCGGCTTTTCTGCCAGATCGGCCACGGGCGCGGCATAGATCAGCGTGGGGTCCTCCAGCGCATAACCCAAGCCTGCCAGATCGGCATCGAGCGCAGTTTGATCCGGGCGCAGCATGGCCAGCGGGCCCTGCGGCATGAGTGCGGCCAAATCCTCGGCCCGTGCATCTGCGCTTGCCGTTGCTGCCGACACGCGCTTGCCGCCGCCCGCGCCGTCGCGCAGGGTCCAGCCGTTTTGGTGCCATATCCGTGCAGGCGGCCATGTGGCGGCGAGGGCCGCAAAGCAGGCATCCGGGCCGATCATGCCACGGCCTCTGGGAAATGCGCGCAAAGCGCGACCATCGCCGCATCGACCACAGCCTTGTCGGCCCCGCGCACGACCACGTTTACGCCAAACGCCCCGTCACGCTGGAACGGGTAGCTGCCGATCGACACGTCTGGATGCGCTTGTGCCAAGTCCGACAGCGGGCCTGCAATCTCGCCCTCGCCGCGATTGATGCACAAAGTCTGGCTGTAAAGCGCAGCACCCCCCTGCAACCCCGGCAAAACCGAGGCGACCATGGCCTGAAACACGGCAGGCACCCCGGCCATGACATGCACATTTCCAATGGTAAATCCGGGCGCAGAAGACACCGGATTGTCGATCAGGCTTGCCCCGTCGGGAATACGCGCCATGCGCAGGCGGGCGGCGTTCAGCTCCAGCCCCGTGCGCTGGTAATGCGCGGCCAGAATGACGCGCGCATCCTCGCGCACGTCTATCCCCACGCCAAACGCCGCGGCCACCGCATCGGCGGTAATGTCGTCATGCGTGGGGCCGATGCCGCCAGATGTGAAAACGTAGTCATACGCCCCGCGCAACGCATTCAGCGCCGCGATAATCCGGTCGGATTTATCCGACACGATGCGCACCTCTTCCAGATCAATGCCCACCCGCGCCAATTCGCCCGCAAGGTAATGCATGTTCGCATCGCGTGTGCGGCCTGACAGGATTTCATCACCAATGACAAGCATGGCGGCTTTTGGGTTTGGCATGGGCGCTCCTGCAACTGGTCTGGCCAATGTATAGAAGGGCACTGTGCGGGTTTCAAACCTTCTTCAGTGGTTCAGTAGCTGGCCCAGAAACAGCTTGGCGCGGTCGCTGCGCGGGGCGTTGAAAAATTGCTCTGGCGGCGCGACCTCCACAATCTCGCCTTCGTCCATGAACACCACGCGGTCGGCGACGCGGCGGGCAAAGCCCATTTCATGCGTGACCACGATCATGGTCATGCCATCGCGCGCCAAGCCTTCCATCACCTCTAGCACGCCCGCGATCATTTCGGGGTCAAGCGCCGACGTGGGTTCGTCAAACAGCATGATGCGCGGCTGCATGCAGAGTGCCCGTGCAATGGCCACGCGCTGCTGCTGCCCGCCTGAAAGCTGCGGCGGGTATTTGTCCGCCTGTTCGGCAATGCGCACCTTGTCCAGATATTCCATCGCCAGCTTGTGCGCGGCGGCCCGGTCCATGCCACGATTGCGGATTGGGCCAAGCGTCAGGTTTTCCAGAATGGTCATATGCGGGAACAGGTTGAAGCTTTGGAACACCATGCCGACCTCGCGCCGGATGGCTTCTATGCCTTTCATGCCGGGCCGCACCTCTTGGCCGGCCACGCGGATGGTGCCTTGCTGATGTTCCTCCAACTGGTTGATGCAGCGGATCAGCGTCGATTTGCCAGACCCGGACGGGCCGCAAATAACCACCTTCTCACCCTCTGCAACTGTCAGGTGAATGTCATGCAGCGCCGAGAAATCGTCATACCATTTGCTCAGGCCGGAAATCTCGACCAGCGGGGTTGGGGACATGTGGCAGGCTCCTAGCGGCGGGCGCGGTTTGCGCGGCGCTCCAGCCGGGCGAAGATGAAGGCGAACAGGTAGCACAGCGCGAAATACATCGCCGCGACCAGAATCCACGTTTCAAACACACGGCTGGTGGTCGCGGCAACTTCGGACGCGAGGAAGGTCAGTTCTTGCACCGAGATCAGCGAAATGATCGCACTGTCCTTGATCAGCGTGATGAATTGGCCTGCCAGCGGCGGCAAGATTTTGCGAATGGCCTGCGGGAAGATGATGTCGCGCAACAGGTTGCGGCGCGACAGGCCAATCGCGCGCCCCGCTTCCCATTGGCCCTTGTCGATAGACTGGATGCCCGCGCGGACAATCTCGGTGATATAGGCGGCCTCGAACAGCGCAAGGCAGATCAGCCCGGACAGAAAGTTGGTGAACAGCGCGGGCTCGCCAAAGGCTATGCGAAAGACAGCGTTATCCACCCAAGGGCTGTTGCGGTCGATATTGTCCATCCCCAAAGCCGGGAAAAGCTGGCTGGAGATGAAGAAGTAGAAAATGAAGATGAACACCAAGGGCGGGATATTGCGGATCAGCTCGACATAGGTGCGCGAAATGATCCGAAGCGCCAGCGTATCGCAAGTGCGCCAATAGCCCATGACCAGCCCGATGATCGCGGCAAAGATCGTGCTCCAAAAGGCCAGACGAATGGTGGTAAACAAGCCTTGCAACAACAGGTTGCTGACCCATGCGCCGGATTCTGCGTCAAACCGGACCACAAAACCCAGGACGCGAGACCAGTCCCAATCATAGACCAGAACGGAATTGACCCGCCACGCCACGAACACCACAGCGCACACGACAAGGCCGAACAAGGCCATGTCGAGCACCGTCAGACGACGGCGCGGCGTGGGGGGCGGTGGGGCGCGGCGGGTCAAAGGGCAGGCTTACTCGGTCGCGACGGTGTCGATCCATGCTTGCTGGCCAGAGAACCAGTAATCATGGCGCTCTTCCAGCCAGCCATTCGACTGGTTGACCAGAATCCAGTTTGAGAAGAAGTTCAGCGCATCCGGGTCGCCCTTGCGCAGTGCGAACGCCTCGTTGCCGCGCGACAGGAAGGCCCCGTCAAACGCCAGTTCGATCGTGTCGGGGTTCGCTTCGACCCAGAAGGCAGGCTCCGGCGCGCTGGCCACGATAGCGTGCGCATTGCCGTTCAGCACTTCTTGCAGGGCTTGGGCGTTGTCGTCGAATTGCAGGATATTGGCGCGCGGGAAGTTGGCAGCAAGCACATCGCAGCCCACCACACCACGGCGGCAGACAAGGTTGACCGAAGCGTCGTCAAAATCCGACATTTCGTCGAAATCGGCGGTCAGCGCCAGATTTGCGGCCAATTGGTTGCCGGAATTGGCATAGGGCGCGGTGAAGTTCACGGTCAGGTTGCGCTGCGGCGTGATCGACATGCCGCCGATGATAACGTCGAACTTACCCGCTAGAAGCGCCGGGATGATGCCCGACCACTGGGTTGGCACGAATTCGATCTCTACGCCCATATCTTCGGCCAGCTTGGTGGCCACATCAATTTCAAAGCCGATCAGCTCGCCTTCGGTGCTGCGCATGGCCCAAGGCACGAAGGTGGACATGCCAACGACCAGCGTGCCGCGTTCCTGGATCGTGTCCAGCACGCTTTCTTGCGCTTGGGCGGCCGAGGACAGCACCGCGCCCAGCGCCATCGTGGCTGCGATTGTCATGGTTTTCAGGGATGGAAAGGTCATGTGTTCACTCTCTGGTTGGTTAACGTTTGGGTTTGTTCAGGTAGTGCTCGAACAAGGTGATCGCGAAAGACAGGCTTACTGTCAGGGCCAGATAGATCCCGGCGACGATGAACCAAACTTCGAAAGCCATGAAGGTGTTCGACACAAGGTTCAGCCCCTGCGTGGTCAGTTCCGCCAACGCGATCACGCTGACAATGGCGGAATGCTTGATGGTGGAAATCAGCAGCCCCGTCAGCGGCGGCAACACCAATGGCATGGATTGCGGCACGATGATGTAGCGGTATTTGTCCCATGCGGTCAGGCCCACGGCATCGGCGGCCTCGTATTGGCCACGGTCGATGCCGCGCAGGCCGCCGCGAATGATTTCGGCGGCAAAAGACCCTTCGTAAAAGGCAAGGCACAGAACCCCCGCCCAGAACCGGTCGATCCCGATGATCGGGGCCAGCACGAAATAAACAAGGAACAACTGCACCAGCAGCGGCGTGTTGCGGATGGCTTCCAGATAGACCTTGGCCAAAACCCGCGCGGCATAGGAGTGCGACAGCCGCGCCAGCGCGGTCAGGAACCCGATTAGAATGGCCAAGGCACCCGCAATCGCTGCGATCTCGATGGTCAGGATCAGGCCGCGCACCAAGGGGCCCCAGATAATCTCGCCGTCGATCACGCGGTAGAAGAAGGGTTCAACCCGGAACCATTGCCAGCGGTAATCCATGGCGTCTATGCCGCGCCAGACCAGCCAGCCCAGCGCCGCAAACACGAACAGCGCCTGAGCGATCTGCCAGACCACCCCCGCGCTGCGCCATGCGTTGAAACCGACTGGCGGCCTGTTCCGGTTTGATGCCAAAGCCCTGTTCATCCCGTTCGGCCGAAGTGTCACGTCAAACTTACAGTAACCCGATTTGCGGCTTAACCGCCACCCGGAATATGGCCTTACATAAGATGAGTTTTAGATGCGTCTGTTTTCCGCGCCGTGACATACGGCCTAATCCCAGCCCATCTTGGCCAGATAACCCTCTATCAAGGGCGTATCGGATGGGTTGTTCAATTCCCAGAACACCGCGCCGGGGGCCGACACTTCGACCACGCGCACCGGATGGCCGTTTTCCAGAAAACGCAATTGTTCCAGCCCTTCAAGGGTTTCCAGCGGGCCAATGTCCCAACCCATATAGGCATCCAGCGCAGCACGGCGGTAGGCGTATAGCCCGACATGGTGAAACACCGGCACCACGCCATCCACCACGCCACGGCCGTTGGTGAAGGGAATCACCTCTTTCGAGAAATAGAGCGCGTGGCCCAAACGGTTCGCGACCACGGTGGTCGCGCCCACACGCCCCGCCGCGCGGTCGGCGATGAAGTTTTGCACCGCTTCCGAATCGCAGCGCAGGATGGGCGTTGCAATGCCGCAATCGGGGTCATCGCGCATGGCCTGCACCAGCGCGGTCACGAAATGTGGTGGCGTCAGGGGTGCGTCGCCTTGCAGGTTGACGATGATTTCTGCATCCAACCCAGCATTCTGCACCGCCTCCGCAACCCGCTCGGTGCCGTTGCGGCAGCTTTCGGCCGTCATGATCACGTCAGCCCCTACGCGCACGGCCTCTTCCGCGATGCGGCTGTCATCTGTCGCCACATAAAGCGTGGCCTGCACACCCATATCCGCCACAGCCGCGCGCCCAGCCTCGACCGAGCGTTGCAGCAGCGTTTTCACCTGCCCAGATGCGCCCCGCAACGGCGCAAGCGGCTTGGCTGGAAACCGGGTAGAGGCGTAACGCGCCGGAATGATGATCGCAATTTGGCTCATACTGCCATGCCCTTGGCCAGCGCATCAAACGCGCGCAGTTGCGCGATCAGCCCTTCCATCTGGTCCACCGGGATCATGTTCGGCCCGTCCGAAGGCGCGTTGTCCGGGTCTTCATGCGTTTCAATGAACAGGGCCGACACTCCCACAGCACAGGCCGCGCGCGCCAAGACCGGCGCGAATTCGCGCTGCCCGCCGCTTGTCGCCCCCTGCCCGCCGGGTTGCTGCACCGAATGCGTGGCGTCGAACACCACGGGGTAGCCCGTTTGCGCCATGATCGGCAGGCCCCGAAAATCGCTGACCAGCGTGTTATAGCCAAACGATGTGCCCCGGTCGCAGAGCAGGATGCGGGTGTTGCCGGTAGAAGCAATTTTCTCGGCCACGTTTCCCATGTCCCATGGCGCAAGGAACTGGCCCTTTTTCACATTGATCGCGGCACCCGTCTCGCCTGCCGCCAGCAAAAGGTCGGTCTGACGACACAGGAAAGCCGGGATCTGCAACACGTCGCAAGCTTGGGCGGCAGGCGCGCATTGGCGTGCGTCATGCACGTCGGTTAGCACCGGGCAGCCGAATTCGTCGCGGATTTTCGACAGGATCGACAGCCCTTCCTCCATCCCCAACCCGCGCTGGGTGCTGATGGACGACCGGTTCGCCTTGTCGTAGCTGGCCTTGAAAATGAACTGCGTGCCGGTAGGTGCACAGGCCGCCGCAATCCGCTCGGCCATCATGCGGGCATGGTCCAAGCTTTCCAACTGGCATGGCCCGGATATCAGGGCAAAAGGGTGTTTGCCGCCGATCTGAATATCGCCAACCGTCACAATCCGTGCAGTGCTCATAGGTCTGGTCCTTTGTCGCTTGCCCCGTTTTGTGGCCCGCGACAGCACTTGTCCAGCCCTGACTGCGGCGCGCCCTAGTCGCGCAGGAAGCCGGTTTCGAAATTCTGCCGAATGAAGTTGCGGAAACTGTCGAAATGGAACCACGCCACATCTCGGACAGGTTTCACGATCTCGACCCCAAGCGCGCGACCTTGCACATAATGCTCTTCCGCATCCAGAGCGGTGGCAGGGCGCAGGGTGCCGAAATGCTCTGGCATGGCGGCGACAAACCCATCAATCGCGCGCGATTGTAGCGCGCGCGCATCCTCGACCACCTGAATGGCGAATTCTGAGCCCACACTGCCATCGCGCAACCACCCAAGCAGGGCGCAGCTATAGGTTTTGCCCGGCGCGCGGGCCGGGTCAGAACTGTCGGGAAAGATAGAGCCATCCACACACAAGTGGCAGCGCGCGCATATATCGGTCACAGGGCTGTCCACGCGCGTCGCCTCTGCTGCCTGCGGGGCTGCTTCGGGAAGGTCTGCGGTGAAATCCATCGCCGCGAAATGCGCGGCAAATTCGGATTTATACCATTCCGCAAGCGGGCGCCCTTCGACGCCACCGTTATGGTAAGTGTCCGTCCAGGCAATAGTCTTGGCAGGGCGGGTCATGTGCAGGGTTGTCATCTGTCTCTCTCCGGTCGGGTCAAGCGGCATCGGCCAGCGGGGCGAGTTCGCGCGCGACCTCGTCGAACATGGGCACCAGCGGCGCGGTCAAGCGGCTGCGGTCAGCAAAGAACATGGCGACGTTGCACAATTGCAAAGCGAAATCGGGGTGCAGGCCGACATCGTCACGCGCCACCACCTTGCGCTTGGATTTCCACCCGCGCTTGGCGACTTCGGATTGCATAAGCTGCAAACGCTGCAAGGCATGAAACACCGTGTAAA
Source organism: Paracoccaceae bacterium (assembly GCA_016937725.1). Taxonomy (GTDB): domain Bacteria; phylum Pseudomonadota; class Alphaproteobacteria; order Rhodobacterales; family Rhodobacteraceae; genus Roseinatronobacter. The sequence continues at coordinate 8,781 of JAFGVZ010000069.1, forward strand.
TTGACAGATAGTTCAGCCAATCTTCGCGCGACCCGGGGGTGTCCGGGTCATAAGCGTCGCGCACCATGTCGAACATGGTAGGCGCGTCCAAAGGCCAGCTTTCATCGGCGATGAGCCAAGCGAAATCCTCTGCCCCGTGACGCAGCCCACAATATTCGAAATCGAACCAGCGCAGTTTGCCCGCGTCGTCCAGCGCCGCGTTGCCAGAGCGGCAATCCCATTTCACGAATTGACGAGGGGCAACCATCAGGGCGTCGAACACTTCGAACCGGTTAAAGCCTTTGCCGATCTTGGCGCCTTGCTTTTCCAGCTTGCGCACCGCGTTGACAACGCGCGTAACCCAAGCCTTGGTGGACCCAAGGGGTGGCATGTATTTGTGTAGCTCCGCCGCGCGCGCATCTCGGTGAATGGTGAACAAGCCTTCAACCGCTTTGGCCGCAATCTGCTGGCGGGCGGCGTCCCCTTCTTCGAACATAGCCACGTTCAGGCGGCGCTGGCCTGCATCGCTTTGGAACAGAACATCATCTGTCAGCCCCAGACAGCGTGGCATCGCATCGCAGGTGGCGCCAAGTTTTCGCAACGCAAAAGCTTCGATATGGGTGCGACGGAAGTTGTCACGGCAAGATGCGATGGCCGTCACGTCGCCCAGATGAACACGGTAGCTGGCGCGGTAGCTGCCACCGGGCGTGCTGATCCGGGTCAGCCTGTCACCAAACAGATCGCGGGCGGCGGCATGGACGCGCCGAAACCGGGCCGCATCCTCTTTGTCCATATCCATATCGGCAATGGTTGCTTCAATATCCATTTTGCACCTCTGCTACGTTTATCGAACCAAGGAACCACAGAAAAATGGCGAAAACTGGACATGCGCGCGGCGGGCATGGATAAAGCGAAACCACCCGATGCAAGGCACCGGGCGGTTTGTGTTGGTCAGATCAGATCAGCACCAATCACGGTCATCGTCATCGTCATCCTCGTCGGTGTCGGGATGGTCTTCTTCCTCGGCATCGCCGGTGCTGAGTTGGGCCAGAATGTCGTCATCCTCGCTCTTCGGCTCTAGCGAAAGGTTGCCGTGCTCGTCTTCGACCAGGTTATAGTCGTAGTAAGCCTCGTCACCATTGGCATCGGTGCCGACCAGCGTGACCTGGTAGATTTCGCCAAGCTCGACGCCTTTGGCTTCCAGATCTGCCAAGACTTGGTCCTCGGCCTCTTCCAACGGCAGCTCGGCAAAGGTTGTGCCTTCGGGCAGCTGAACTTCGACCACTTGCGCCCAGCCTTCGGGCGTCAATTCGCTGGTCGAGCCATCATCATTGACGGTGCTGTAGAAGAACTTCATCTTGGCGATATCGCCGCCTTTGTCGCCACCGCCGGTGCCGCCACTGCCCTTGCTTCCCCGCGAGCCACAGCTACCGCGCGAGCCGCGACCGTGGGAACCACGGGACCCCTTGCTGCCGCGTGAGCCTTTGCTTCCGCGCGAACCGCGGGACCCTTTGCTGCCGCGTGAGCCTTTGCTACCGCGCGAACCACGGGACCCCTTGCTGCCGCGTGAGCCTTTGCTGCCGCGCGAACCGCGGGACCCCTTGCTGCCGCGTGAGCCTTTGCTACCGCGCGAACCGCGGGACCCCTTGCTGCCGCGTGAGCCTTTGCTACCGCGCGAACCACGGGACCCCTTGCTGCCGCGTGAGCCTTTGCTGCCCTTAGAGCCTTTGCTTCCGCGCGAACCGGAACCTTTGGACCCGTGCGAGCCGCCCCCTTTCTCGTCCTCGTTCTTGTTGAACTTCGACTTCCATGCTTTGAAAAATCTCATCATCGCTCTCCAAATGTCTGACGTGAATGCCGAATGTCGTGCGGCATTAAGAAATCCTTAAGAGCAAAATGTGGCGATCCACGCCTTTAGAAGCCTTGCTCGGACATGATTCTGACATTTTTTCAAAG